>DASYFS010000211.1:0-3465 GCA_036498305.1 Candidatus Elarobacter sp.
AGCAAAGCCCGACTGCGGCGTGGGCGAACTGGCGGATTGGCTCGACATGGACATTTCCACCGCGACACGCGTCCTCCGACCGCTCCGGGCCGAAGGGTACGTCACCATTCGCCCGAGCGCCACCGATGCGCGCCGGCGCGAGGTCCGGCTGACCGCAAAGGGCCGTCGAACACTCTCCAAAGCACGGCCGCTTTGGCAAAGGGCGCAGAGCGAGGTGATCGGAGAGCTGGGTGAACGCCGCTGGGAGAGCCTGCTGACGCTGCTCAGGGCGATCGCCTAAGCCGCACCCGAGTGGCGCTGTCCAGGGATCCGCGGTCCCTGGATGCGGCGCGGCGGACGTGGAATGATACGGTCATGGAAGCAAAGACCGCACCCGGCGGCACGTTCACGATGGCTCCCGGCCTGACCGTCTCCCGCCTGGGATACGGCGCCATGCAGCTCGCCGGTCCGCGCGTGTTCGGCCCTCCCGCCGACCGCAACGCCGCGATCGCCGTGCTGCGCGAAGCCGTTGCGCTCGGCATCACGCATATCGATACGAGCGACTACTACGGCCCGCACGTCACCAACCAGATCATCAACGAGGCGCTGCGCCCGTACCCGCCCGAGCTGCGCATCGTGACGAAGGTCGGCGCCCGGCGCGACGAGCAGGGCGGCTGGCCGCACGCGCGTACGCCGGCCGAACTGCGGTCGGCGGTGCACGACAACCTGCGCAATCTCGGCCTCGACGCGCTCGACGTCGTCAACCTGCGCGTCGGCGGCATGGACCGGCCCGAGCCCGGATCGCTCGCCGAGCCGTTCGGCGCGCTCGCGGCGATGCAGCGCGAAGGGCTGATCCGCCACCTCGGCGTTAGCACCGTCTCCGCCGAGCAGATCGCCGAGGCGCAGTCCATCGCACCGATCGTTTGCGTGCAGAACTTCTACAACGTCGCGAACCGCCAGGACGACCCGCTGATCGACACCCTCGCCGCGCAAGGCATCGCGTACGTCCCGTACTTCCCGCTGGGCGGATTCACGCCGCTGCAGTCGCAGGCGCTCGATGCCGTCGCCGCCCGCCGCGAGGCGTCCGCGCAGACGGTCGCGATCGCGTGGCTCCTCCAGCGCTCGCCGAACATACTGCTCATTCCGGGAACGTCGTCGGTCGCGCATCTGCGCGAGAACGTCGACGCGGCCGGATTGGCGCTGTCGTCGGACGACGTTGCGGAGCTAAACGCGATCGCGTGATGCGATCAACGATCCGGTTCAAAGCGAGGCTGCTTGCGCCGGCCGAACCCGCAAAGGGCGGCTCGTGGTTGTTCCTTACGGTGCCGAAGAGCGCCAGTGCGAAGCTCCCTTCGCGCGGGATGACGTCGGTTGAAGGCACGATCAACGACGCTCCCTTTGCGGCCACGCTCGAACCGGACGGTCAAGGCAGTCACTGGCTCAAGGTGCCCCGTACGCTGCGTGAAGCTGCCGGTGCGGACGCGGGCGACGTCGTCGCGCTGGAGATCGCGCCGGCGCGAACCCAGCCGGAGCCGAAGGTCCCGCCGGATTTGCGCAAGGTGCTCGTGGCCGACCCAACGGCGCGCGCGTCGTGGTCCGAGCTCACCACGATCGCGCGCCGCGATTGGATTCAGTGGATCGTCTCGGCGAAGAAGCCCGAGACTCGCGCGCGCCGGATCGAGCGAACCTGCGACATGCTCGCCTCGGGAAAGCGACGCGTGTGCTGCTTCGATCGCTCCGGGATCTACAGCAAAGGCTTCAGCAGCCCGGTAGCGAGCGCGTCGCCACGACGGCAGGGCTGAACTCGGGCCTTAGGCGGCTTTTTTGCGGTTCTCCGCGAGCCTTGCGTCCACCAGCGCGACGACCTGATCGATCACGGGGTGGTGCACACCCATCTGCACCCCGATCGCCTGCACGAGGCGATCCGCGCGCTCGATGTAGGGTGCTCCGGCGAACAGCGCGCGCGCCGCGGACGAAGGACGGCTGAGCCCCTCCGCTGCGGCGGCGTACTTCTCGAACGGCACCAGATCGTCCGGGGACGCGCCGATGCTGACGCAGAGGTCGCGCACGAAGTTGTACACCGACCGCGACTCCGCGACGTCGGAGTGAACCGCCTCTTGGATCGTGCGCGCGGCAGTCGGCGTGACGCAGCGGTAGTTGCCCGTCAGCAGCATCGCCCATTTCGCGAGCGGCACGAACACGGAGTCGTACGCCTTGAGCTTCACCGGCAGCTCGATCGGGCCGTTGCTGGTCTGGAAGCGGATCGCGTCGATCTCGTCCTGCAGCTGCGTCAGAATCGCCGTGTGCGCGTCGGAGTCGAAGCGCGCGACCTTGAAGTTCGTCGGCAGCGTGACTTGCAGAACGTTGACCTTCTCATCCGGCGGCCGGATCGCTTGCGGGTCCGGGCTGCACAGCGTCAGCAGCGCGGGATCGAAGCTGTCCCAGACGCTGGGATCCGTGTAGGCGACCTTTAGCGCGTCGGCGTCGATCCCCGGAATCCGGCGCAGATACGGTAGCGGCGGCATGTTCATGATCGACATGCACGGCACGCGCGACTTCGCGACGGCGTCGAGCAGCTCGCGAACGCCGGGGACCCGGTATTGCGGCTCCTGCATCGCGAGGCCGATGAGGTCGTAGTCCTTCGGATCGAAGTCCGACGGGCCGCCGGCCTTCACCGTGCCGGGGAGCGTCCGCGAATCGATCTCGACCTGCTGCGTTCGGCCGCGGACAGGCATGCGCACGCGGAAGCCTTCCGCGTTGATCAGCTCCGCCTCCGCGGGCAGACACACCAGCGTCACGTTGTGGCCGGCGAGCATAAGTTTGGAGGCGAGGAGCGATCCGTACGACGCCCCCATCATGAGAACGTTGCGAGTCATGTCGCGGTACGCTTTCGCGCGCGCGGCGACGTGCGACCTTGCAGGGTGTTCCTGCCGACTTGGTGACCCCATGAGGACGCGGGCAGGCGGTCGCCACGGGCGCGGACAACCTCGTCGCCGGCGGAAGTGTAACGCCATGTTCGGCGGTACCACGTGACTGAGCGCCTTCGGAGGGAGCCGATGGACTATCGCCGTCTCATGAAGGTGACCTTCCTCGCCGTGACCGCGACGCTGATCGCCGGCTGCGGAGGTTCGCAAGGTGCCCGGGCCGTTCCGAGCGGCGGAACGCCCGCGAACGGCGGAGTCCCGAACGCGGTGTTCCGGCTGGTCATCCCGACCCGCCCCGACGGCACGTCGAGCACGCGGCGCGTGCCGAAGTACGTCTCGCCGTCGACGCAGTCGCTCTCGATCGCAGTCAACGGCGGAACGCCGGCCGCGCAGACGATCCAGACCAGCGGTCCGAACTGCACGACGCCGACAGTCATCTCGCCGACGACCTGCGATCTGCCGATCAGCGCCCCGGTCGGGAACGACACGTTCACGATCGTGACCTACGATCAGCCGAACAGCGGCGCGCCGCCGTATGCGGGCAACGTTCTGTCGAACGCCA
>DASYFS010000212.1:0-3103 GCA_036498305.1 Candidatus Elarobacter sp.
TTGCGGCGATTGTGGTCGCCCGGAAAGCCGATCGTCAGCCGATGCGTCTGCGTCGAGCCGTCCTCGGCGATCGCCCACACCGCCTCGGTCTCGACGACGATCGCGCGCTCGCCGCGCGGCGGCCGTTCGTCGTCGATCCCGAACCACACCGGCCGCGGCGTGAGCGAGGCGGCGCTTCCGCGCGAGGCGTCGTCGGCAAGGTTGAGCACCGCGTGCCGCGAGCCGGCCGGGACCGCCCACTTCGTCTCGGCGATCCGTTCGCGGGTTCCCATGATCTCGAGGTGCGCTTCGCCGACGTTGGTCAACACGCCGACGTCGGGACGCGCCGCCGCGACAAGGACATCGAGATCGCGATACTTCCGCGCGCCCATCTCGACGATCGCGACCCGCTCGTCGCCGTCGGCGAGCCCGCACAGAAACTTGGCGACGCCGATTTCGTTGTTCTCGTTCT
Organism: Candidatus Elarobacter sp.; assembly: GCA_036498305.1. GTDB lineage: Bacteria > Vulcanimicrobiota > Vulcanimicrobiia > Vulcanimicrobiales > Vulcanimicrobiaceae > Vulcanimicrobium. Next base: position 452 of record DASYFS010000212.1, read on the forward strand.
CCGGCGTCGCGACGACCGCGACCCCGGCACCGCGCAGCAGCGCGAGCAGAAACTGCTTCGTCGTCGTCTTCCCGGTCGAGCCGGTGATCCCGACGACAGGCCCGCGAATCCGCGCGCGCGCTGCCGCGCCCAGGTCGAGGTACGCCTGCAGCGTGTCGGGGACGACGAGCGCCGGCTTCCCCGGCGGGACCACGCTCTCGTCCTCGACGATCGCGCACGCGGCACCGCGCGTGAACGCCTGCCCGACGTACGCGTGCCCGTCGAACCGCTCACCACGCAAGGCAAGAAACGCCGCACCGCGTTCCAGCGCACGCGAATCCGTCTGCACGAGCAGCGACTCCGGCAGCGCCGCCTCGTTCAGCGCGCGCGCGTTCGTCACCGCGATAGCCTCGCGCGTCGGTAAATTCACCGTCGCCCGGCCTCCGCGCGTTTGCCGAAAGCGATGCGGACTTCGTCGCGATCGTCGAACGGACGCGTCTCGTCGCCGATGATCTGGTACGTCTCGTGACCTTTGCCGGCAACCAGGACGGTGTCGCCAGCGCGCGCTTGGGTGATCGCCTCGCGGATCGCGCTGCGCCGGTCCAGGACGATGTCGGTGCGGTCGAAGCCGTTCGCGACCGTCTGCGCGATCGCCATCGGATCCTCGGAGCGCGGGTTGTCGGAGGTGACGATGACGCGGTCGGCGAGCCGCGCCGCGATCTCGCCCATCTGCACGCGCTTGCCGGGATCGCGGTCGCCGCCGCAGCCGAAGACGACGATCAGCTCACCGCGGGTCATTTCGCGCGCCGCGTGCAGCACGTTCTCGAGGGCGTCCGGGGTGTGCGCGTAGTCGACGATCGCCGCGATCCCGAACGCCCCGATCCGTTCCATCCGTCCCGGCACCGCGCGCGTTGCTGCGAGCCCGGCGACGATCGTCGCGTCGTCGATCCCGAGCGCCCGGCCGATCCCGAACGCCGCGAGGCCGTTGCGGACGTTGAAGCGGCCCGGGAGCGCGACCGACGCGGGCCGTCCGGCAACGTCGAACGTCGAGCCGTCGCCGTCGAGACGCACGTCGGTCGCACGCAGATCGGCCTCGGCGTCGATCGCGTAGGTGATCGTGCGCGGAAGCGAGCGCGCGAAGTCGGCGCCCGCGGCGTCGTCGACGTTCAGCACCGCGATCGGCGCCAGCTCGAAGAGCCGCCGCTTGGCGGCGACGTAGCGTTCGAACGTCCCGTGAAAGTCGAGGTGGTCGCGCGTGATGTTGGTCAACGCGCCGACGGCGAAGCGCACGTGGTCGACGCGGTGCAGCGCGAGCGCGTGGGAGGAGACCTCCATCGCGACCGCCTTCGCACCGGCGTCGCGCATCGCGGCGAGCAGCCCCTGCAGCTCGAGCGCGAGCGGCGTCGTGTTCGAGAGCTCCCAGCGCTGATCGCGGAAGGCGCCGCCGAGCGTGCCGATCACGCCTGTCGGGATACCGGCGGCCTCGAGGACGTCGCGGACGAGGTGCGTCGTCGTCGTCTTCCCGTTCGTGCCGGTGACGCCGGCGACGGCGAGCGCCGCGCTCGGGTGATCGTAGAACGCGTCGGCGAGCGCCGACGCCGCAACCTGCGTGTCGGCGACGACGATCTGCGCGACGGGGAGATCGAGCTCGCGCTCGACGACGACGACCGACGCGCCGGCGGCGACGGCGCCGGCGGCGAACGCGTGACCGTCGGAACGCTGGCCGCGCAGCGCGACGAAGAGCGAGCCCCGCCGCACGCCGCGCGAGTCGGCGACGATGTCGACCACCTGCGCCGGAAGCTCCCCGACGATGCGCGCGCCCTCCAGCGCCGCGACGAGACCCGCGGTGTCGTGCATCAGCGAACCGCCTTCGGCGCGTGGCCGTGGGGGACCAAGCGCGGCGGCGCGGCGGGCATCACGCCGGCATGCAGCATCGCGGCGCGTGCGAGCTCGCCGAAGACCGGCGCCGCGACGACGGACCCGTAGATCGCACCGCGCGGCTCCTCCACCTTCACGAGGATGACGTAGCGGGGACGGTCGGCGGGGACCATCCCGACGAACGACGCGACGTACGCGCCCGGCTCGTAGCGGCCGTTCGCGACGACCTGCGCCGTCCCGGTCTTCCCCGCGGTCGAGTAGCCGGCGACCCGAGCGGACGGGTTCCCGGTCCCGCGCGCGACGACCGCGCGCAGATAGCGCATCAGCGTCTGCGCGGTGCGCGCCGAGATCGCACGTCGTTCGACTTCCGCAGGATACCGGTAGACGATCTTCCCTTCACCGTCGGCGAGCGCGTGGACGATGCGCGGCCGCATCAGCAGCCCGCCGTTGGCGATCGCGGCGTAGGCGCGGACGAGCGCGAGCGGCGTCGTCGAGATACCGTGACCGAACGAAATCGTCGCGAGCTGCGAACCGCTCCAGCTCTCAGGCGGATCGACGATCCCGGGATTCTCGCCGCTCAGCTCGATGTGCGTCGGATCGCCGAAGCCAAACCGGCGGATCGTCGTGTACATCGCGCGCTTCCCGACCGCAAGCCCGATCTCCGCGGCGCCGACGTTGTGCGAGAACGCGATGATGTCCTCGACCGACTCGCTGCCGTTGTTGCCGGCCATCAGGCCGTCCTCGGCGTTGTGGATCACGCGGCCGCCGACTTCGAGCGCGTCGCGCGCGGGGAAG
>DASYFS010000213.1:0-19859 GCA_036498305.1 Candidatus Elarobacter sp.
GACTGCGGAACGAAGAACAGGAAGTTGTTGGTCGAGTCGTAGGCGATGTTGTTCCCCGACTCTTTCTGATGCTCGACGAAGTACCCGAAGCCGAAGTCGTTCGTCGCCGTCGCGATGTCGTCGCTGATCAGGAAGCCGTGGGTCAGGTAATTGTCCGAGTACGTCCCGGTCCCGACGACGAAGTGTCCGGTCGGGTCGAGGCCCGCGGCGCCCGACGAGTACTTGTGATAGTTGTAGAAGTCGCTGAACGCCGAGATCGCGACGGCGTGCGCACCGAACTGCGTGGTGAGCAGCGCGCTGAAGTCCTGGAGTGAGGTGCCGCGATTGCGGTCCTCGCCGCCTCCGTACGGCCCGTATGACGCGGCTGCCCACTGCTGGGCGGTATAGCACGCGTTGGGATTGCTGTCGGTGACCACGAGGTAGCCGCCGGGGCAGGTCTGCGGGAGCGTCTGGATCTGACCCAGGCGGGTCGCGTAGGGGATGTTGTCGTTGTCGCCGTTCCCGGTGCTGTCCTGGTGCGTATTGCCGGCGTACGCCGTCAGCGTCAGCGCGGTCGTCGGCGTGAAGTGATAGCGCAGCTTGGCGAGATCGTTCAGCACCTTGTAGTTCGCGCTGACGGAGTACGTGTTCAATGCCGTATTGCACGACGTAAGGTCGTTCGAGGCCACGCACGCGCCGCCGTTGGGAAGGTTTTGGTTGTTATTCGGGCGCGCGCCCTGGAAGATCGGCCCGGGCGAGAAGTCGCCATAGCTCCCGAGCACCGAGTGGCCCAGCGCGTAGCCGAGACGACCGACGGTGCCGGTGGTCTTGACGATCGTTCCGAGCGTTCCGTCTTGGCCCCACTGCTGCGTCAGCTCGCCGTGCGGCTGCGCCGTCGGGTTGAGCGTCTGAAAGTCGATCGTACCGCCGATGACGTCGACGCCGTACAGGCCCGACGCCCCGGAGCCGACCGTCACCTGAATGTTGTTCAGCAGGGAGAACGGCGAGTTCACGTAGTTGTAGTAGTCCTGATTCAGGACGCCGAGCGGTCCGATCGGATGCCCGTCGATGAGCGGCCGAACTTCGCCGGCGCCCATTCCGCGGATGTCGACCGAGGTGTCGTCGCCGATCGTATGCGGTCCCCCCGTGAGGTTCACGCCCGGCAGCTGCGCGATCGCATCGGCTGCCTTGAGGAAACCTTGCTGCTGTAGCTGAACCGGATCGATGTCGTGCTGGATCGTCGTCGTCGAGGCGAGCGATGACGCCCGTCCGGTCGCCGAGGTCGACCCGATGACTTTCAGAGCGTTGACGTTCGCCGTCGTGGCCCGGAGCAGCGGGGTCCGCAGCGTCGCCGTCGAGCCGGAGGCGCTAACCACGTCGTCGACGCGCACGCCCTGATACCCGGTGGCGCTGATCTCGACGCTGTAGATTCCGGCAGGTTTGCCGGCGAAGGTGTACTGCCCGTCGACGTTCGTGTTCGTCTTGTCGACGACGGTCGTCCCTTGGTACAGGACCACCGATGCGCCGGCGACGCTGAGGCCGTTCTCTTGAGCGACGACCGTTCCAACAATCGTCGTCGTCGGTCCGGGAACGGTTTGCGCGAACGCGGCGCTCGGGGCGGCAACATTCCCCGCAACGAACGCGAGCACGAGAAGGGACGGGAAAGCTCTTGGAATGCTGCGCGCGAGACGTGCGAAGACGTCTCCGCATGTGCGAGAGATTCGACCTGTCATCGTCGCATCGTCGCCTGTTGGACCTTAAGTCAGGTTTAATTCACGCTTAAGACAGGCTGAAGTTTCGCCCGAAGGGCGCGGAACGGTACCATACGAACCCCTCGCGCCGTGCTGACACCTGCTGCTCCGCCGCAAGCGGTCCCCGTCTACAGCGGCTTCGACTACGTTACGGTCGACGCTCAACGCCGTCGCGTCTATGCCGCGCACGGTGGCTCCCGCCGGCTCCTCATTCTCGATGCCGACACCGGCGCGATCGTCGGCCAGGTCCCGGTCGGGCAGATGCGCGGCGTCGCCTTCGATCCGGCCAACGGGCACGTCTTCGTCGGCACCGGCGACGACGAGGTGCTCGAAGTCGATCCGGTCGCGCTCAAGGTCCTCAACCGCGTCGACGTCGGCGGCTCGGTCGACGCGATCGCGTACGACCCCTCGAACGGCCGAATCTACGCCGACGAGGACGACGGAACGAAGATGTGGGTCGTCGACTCGAAGACGTTCAAGGTCGTCAAGACGATCACGATCCCCGGCCACAAGCCCGAGTACCTCGCCGTCAACCCGAAGACGCACGAGGTCTACCAGAACATCGACAACCTGCACGAGATCGCGGTGGTCGATCCGGCGACGCTGGCCGTCTCGCGGACGATCCCGACCAACGAGATCACCCACAACCACCCGCTGCAGTACGACGCCGCGCTCAACCAGATCGTCGTCGGCGGCACGGACGCCGCCGATCAGACGAAGGGCGTCATGTCGGCGTACGCTCCCAACGGGACGCGGCTCGGTTCGGTTTCGTCGGCGCGCTTCGACCAGTGCGATCTCGACCCGACCCAGCACATCCTCGCCTGCGCCGGCGGCGGCGGGGTCTCACGCTTCCAGCTCGCTGCCAACGCCGCGCCGAAGCTGATCGACGTCACGCCGGTCAACGCGGGCGTTCACACGAACGCGATCGATCCCAAGACCCACGCGGTGTTCATCGTCTGGGCCGACCGCGACGGCAAGGGCGATTTCAGCCAGAAGCTGACGCCCTGATCGCTTAGAGCGCGTCCAGCGACAGCGGCGTGTCGGCGTGGCTCCAAGCCCGCCGGTACGCCGCTTGCATTTGCGCCGCCCGCCCGGGATCGGTCTTCATCTCGACTTGCGCCAGGCCGTAGAGCGAACGCGGGTTGGCGGGATTGCGGCGCAGGTCGTCGTTGAACGTCTGCTCCGCTTCGCGATAGCGGTGCGCGAGAGCGAGGCGCGCGCCCAGCGTCTCGCGGATCGGGTAGTACCACGCCGGCGGCTCTTTGATCGCGAGCCCGTCTTCGAGCCGTACGGCGTCTCGCAAGGACGCGATCGCGCGGTCGTCGCGGTGCGACCGTGCGTCGATCGACGCGCCGAGCAGATCGCGCGCGATCCCGGTACGCGGATCGCGGTCGTGCAGTGAGTCGAGCCACGACAACGTAGCCTGCGCCGACCTCATGTCGCTGCTGCCGGCCGCCGCCATCCCCTGGGCCCAGCGCCACCGCAGTCCCGGCTGCGACGGCGCCGGCAGCGAGCGGAGCTCGCGCCAACGGTGAAAGCGCACGTACGTATCGGCGGCTGCCCCGTTGTCGTCGACCTGGTGCGCGACCTCGGTCGCGACGTCACGCGCCTTCGCCCACTGCCCCGTCATCATGTAGGCGTAGTCGAGCACCTGGAGGTCGTGGGGGTAATAGCCGTTGTGAACGGCGCTGTGCTGTTGGGGGATGTACGCCCGAAAGAGCGCGACGGCGCGCAGGCTCGCGGCGATCGCGGCATCATAGTCGCCCACCTTGGTGAAGATGTGCGCGGGCATGTGAGCGAGATGCTCGGCCGCCGGCGGAAGGTCGAGGGTCGCCAGCCGCCGTGCCGCAACGAGCGCCGGACGCGGATCGGGGGCGTCCTCCCAGGCGTGGATGAGGTAGTGGTTGGCGCCGAGGTGGGCCGGATCGCGGCGCAGGACATCGTCCAGCATCGCGATGACGCGCCGCGTGTTGCCGTTGGGCGACCCGTCGTGACGCCACATCGCCAGCGGCGTGAGGTCCATCAGCGCCTCCGCCGCGAGCGTCTCCGCGTCGGGGTCGTTCGGATACCGCCGCGCGAGAGCCGCCATCGCGGCGGCATAGGCGTTTTGGGCCGCCGGGATCTGTGCCGCGCTCGCCGCGGCATAGCGCCGCGCGAGCGCGTCGACGTACCCTCGCTCCTCGTCGCTCGCTCGAACGTTGGAGCCGCGGGCCGCCGCGATCGCCTCGCGGCCGATCGACGCGCGCTGGTCGTCGTAGGTCGTGTTGACGTTCGGTCCGGCGGCGAGCGCGATTCCCCAATACGCCATCGCGCACGTCGGGTCGGCGCGAATCGCCTCCTGAAAATGGAAGGTCGCCTCTTCAGGATTGAACGCGTACATGAGCGTCAAGCCTTGGTCGAACTCGCTCTGCGCCGCGGCCGAGCGCGTCGTCACCGCATGGTGCGCGAGGGCCGCCGGCGCCCCGGACGCGAACGTCCCGCCCGCCGGCACCAGCCCGGCGACGACGACGATGCAGATCAAGCGCAGCGGATTCCTCATGACAGCGGTTGCCGGTGCGACCAGTGCCGCCGCGGCCCCTGCCGGGGCGGCGGACGCGTCGCTTGCGCCGTACGGCTCGCCGTCGCGCTTCGAAGCGGACGTCGTCCGCCGCCCGCGCGGCGTTCCGACGCCGGCGATGACGCCGCTCGGCGAGCAGCTCGGGATCATCACGCCGAGCGGGCTCGCGTTCGTGCGCAACCACGCGGGCACACCATCGCTCGATCCCCGCACGCACCGGCTCGTCGTCCATGGCTTGGTGAAGAAGCCGCTCTCGTTCTCGATCGCCGACCTGATGCGGTTTCCGTCGGTCGAACGGATCCATTTTCTCGAGTGCAGCGGCAACTCCGCGAACGGCTGGAGCGCGCTCGGCGCCGGCGTACAGTTCTCGCACGGGCTGTTGTCGTGCGCGCTGTGGACCGGCGTCCCGCTGCGTGCAGTGCTCGACGAAGCCGGCCTGCAGCCCGATGCGGCGTGGGTCGTTGCGGAAGGAGCCGACGGCGCGCTCTACGATCGGAGCATCCCGCTCGGGACGACGCTTGACGACGCCCTGCTCGTCTACGGACAGAACGGCGAGATGCTCCGGCCGGAGAACGGCTATCCGCTGCGGCTGCTCGTGCCGGGCTTCGAGGGCTCGGCGAACGTGAAGTGGCTGCGGCGGCTCAAGGTCACCGCCGCGCCGGTGTACTCGCGCGAGGAGACGGCGCAGTACACGCAGCCCGGACCCGACGGGAAGATTCGCCTCTTCGATCTGGTGATGGAAGCGAAGTCGGTCATCACGTACCCCTCGCCGGGCCGGCGGCTCGACGGACCGGGCTTCTACGAGCTGCGCGGCTTTGCGTGGAGCGGACGCGGACGCATCACCCGCGTCGACGTCTCGACCGACGGCGGCACGACGTGGAGCCCGGCGCAGCTCGACGATCTGCGGGCGCCCAAAGCGTTGACGCGATTCACCGCGCCGCTGCGCTGGAACGGTGCGCCCGTCGAGCTGCAGAGCCGCGCGGCCGACGACGCCGGCGGCGTGCAGCCGACGCGGGCCGCACTCGTCGCCGCGCGCGGGTCCGCGCTGCGCTATCACGTCAACGCGATCGCCCGCTGGGCGATCGACCGCGACGGCCGCGTCACGAACCTCGATGCCTGACCGGCGACTGCGCGGCGCGCTCGCGGCGCTCGCGCTCGCCGCGCTCACGTTCGGCTGCGCCCGGGCGGCGGCGTCGAACGGGCCCTACGGCCTTGGCCGTCCCGCGACGACGTCCGAGATCGCGCCGCTCGACATCGACGTCGCGCCGGACGGCAGCGGACTCCCCGACGGCCGCGGGGACGCGGCAACGGGCGCACGGGTCTTCGCGACGTCGTGCGCGCGCTGTCACGGTGCCGGCGTCGTCCTGTCTCCGGAGCGCTGGGCGTACGCGACGACGCTCTTCGACTACGTGCGCCGCGCGATGCCGCCGGACCGCGTGAGCCGCCTTTCGGCGAACGACCTCTACGCGGTCGTCGCGTTCGAGCTCACGATCAACGGCGTACTTGCGCGCGATGTGCAACTAGATCGCAAAACGTTACCGCAGATCACGCTCCCAGGTCGCGGGCGATTCTTCACCGGCCCTTAACAATCGGGCGCTACGGTGGGCGCTGTGCTACCACCGTTCCAAGGGGAGTCAATGACTGCTCGTTTCCGCGTTGCGGCCTCTTTGCTATGCGCGCTTTCGCTGCTGTCCACGTTCGCGGCCCTGCCGCGTCCCGCGTCGGCGCAGTCGCAAGCAATGGGTGTGATCTCCGGCTCGCTGATCGACTCCGCCGGCGGCGTTCCTGTCTCGGACGCCGACGTCGCGCTGTTCCACGGCTCGACGCGCGTCGCGACCATGAAGTCGCGCCCCGACGGGACGTTCGCGTTTCCGCCGCAGCCTCCGGGCGTCTACTACGTCGAGGTGCGGGCGCAGGGCTATGAGGGCGTTCGCAGCGGCGACATCCTCCTCGTCCCGGGGACGCAGAGCGCGACGACCTTCAACGGCGTGCTGCAGCGATCGGCGACGCAAACCGGCCAGCTCCGCGAGATCGGCCGCGTGGGAACCACCGCGAGCGGCGCGAGCCGCGTCTCGACCGCCACGACGATCTCGCAGACCGTGTCGGGCGATCTGCTCGCGCGTGAAGGCTACGTTCGCGTCGGCGACGCGCTCAACGCGCTGCCCGGCGTAAACATGACCGGAATCAGCTCGTCGGTCGGCGACGATCAAGGGATTGACATCCGCGGCTTCGGGACGTCGGAGACGCAGACGCTGCTCGACGGTCACCCGATCGGGCCGTTCGGGCCCGGCAGCGGCGGCTTCTCGTTCCAGGTCTCACCGAAGTTCGCGATCGGCCAGACGCGCGTCACCTACGGCTCCGGCGCACTCGGCCTCTATGGGACGGACTCGATCGGCGGTACCGTCGACATGCAGACGATCGAGCCCACCCGCACGCCGCACTCCGTGCTCAGCACCGGCGTCGGAAACATGGGGACCTCGTTCTCCCTCGCGCAGACGACCGGGACGATCGGCCGCTTCGGTTATGCGCTCGTTCACGGCGTCGAAGGGACGTACGGTCCGTGGGCTCCGGCGCAGCGCGTGCAGGCCTCTGCCCTGGCGTCGGGAGCCAACGGGCCCGACTTCAGCTCGGGCAACATCGCGGCCAACACGTACTCGACCAGCGGCAACTATCTGCTGCGCAACGACCTGTTGAAGATTCGCTACACGCCGGACGAAAAGACGTCGGTGACGCTCACCGGATTCACCGCGAACTCGTGGGACGATAAGAGCGGCAACGGCGACAACTGCTTCAACACCAACGCGATCCAGCTCTACAACGCGCAGCAGACGATCGCCGGCGGCCCGACGACGTATCCCTCCGGCGGGACGCCGGGCGCGCCGGGCGTGCTGACGTGCAACGGCTCGATCGCGGTCAACACCAACGCCGGCCCGCAGTGTTACAGCGCGCAGCAGTACGCCAACGCGACGACCGGGCTCGTCCCCGGCGGTCCGGGACCGTGGCAGGCGCACCGCGTCGACGACTTCCACGCGCGCGTCACTCGACAGATCGGCACGAACCTGGTGACGGCGGACGCCTTCACGAACCGCTACACCACCGACTACAACCGCAACCTGGCCGGCGGGCTCGACCCCACCGGAAGCTTCTACACCGGCGGTTTCGACAGTCAGTTCTATCAGACGACGGGGCTGCTGATCAGCGACGACATCGCGAACGACCGCAACGACCTCGGCTTCGGCTTCTACTCCCAGCACCAGCGCATCTGGGGCGACAAGTACTCGTACGATCCGAACGCTAACGTCGGCGTCATCGTACCGACGCAGGAATTCGGTCTGGGCCTGGCCAGTTGGTTCGTCCGCGACGATTATCGCATCTCCTCGGCGACGTCCGCGTACCTCAATGCTTGGATGAAGCGCTCGACCGTCACCCAGAAGACGACCTTCGATCCGCGGCTGTCGTTCGTGTTCCGCACGTCGCCCTCCGACGTCATCCGCTTCACGGGCGGCCGTTCCGACGGCGACCCGTCGCCGACGCTGACGCAGGCGACGCCGAACCTCAACACGACCTATCAGAACATCACCAACCCGCCGCGGCCCCCGTCGCTCACGTCGGTCGGGTCGACGAGCAATGCCGGCCTGCAGCCCGAGTCGTCGAACGACTTCGAGCTCGCGTTCGGTCACCGCTTCCGCGAGGACTCGATCATCCAGATCGACGTCTACGAAAGCTTCGAGAAGAACCGCATCTTCAGCGGCCGTCTTCCCGCGACGGTGCTCGGACCCAACGGGATCCCGCCGTATCTCTTGGCTGCATACCTGCACCAGATCCAGCTCGCGTATCCGAACTTGGCGTTCGGTCCGGGAGTGGGGCAGATCGGGCCGCAGGATCTCGGCGTCTCGACCAGCTTCAACGCCGCGAGCGCGCGCTTCCAGGGCCTCGAGCTCACCGGGCGCGCGCGTTTCAACCGCAACTTCTTCGTCGACTACAGCTACGACATCCAGTCGGCGGTGCTGCTCGGCGTTCCCGACTTCATCCTGACCAAGAACCCGACGGTGACCAACGGCATGCAGATCCCGTATCTGCCGCTGCACAAGGCGTCGGTCGGGTTCGACTTCAACACGCTGCGGGGCTTCCAAGCGCGGCTCGACACGTACTTCCTGGGTGAGAACAACGGTTTCGGCCGCGGACAGTTCTTCTACGGCAATCTCGGCGTGTCGCAGGATCTCGGAAAGCACACGACCATCAACGTCGGTGTTCTGAACTGCTTCAACAGCGGCTCGTCGACCGTCAACGCGCTCGGCATCGCCCCGTTCGTTGCGGAGAATCAATACTGGAGCGATCCGAACGCGATCGCGCAAGCCGCGAACATCGGCACGACGCAGAACGGTATTCTCCCGATCCAATACACCGTCTCGCTGACGCTGAAGATCTAACCGCGCTCGAACCGTCAGCCCGCAGGGACCCCGCCGAAAGGCGGGGTTTTTGCTTTGCCGCCTCGCGAGGAGATAATATGACCTTAAGATAACCTTAAGCTCACCATAAGTTTCCCGGAGGCTCACGGATGAAGCGCTGGGTCATCACCGGTATGGTCGCGGCCGCTTTGGCGGTCCCGGCCGTCGCGCCGTGTGCGGAGCAGAACGCGATGCCGCCGCAGATGGCCGTCCCGATCGGCATCGCGCGCCATCGCACCGGACCGCCGCCGCCGGCCTCGCTCGTCTCACTGCGCGGGTGGCTCGGGTCCCGGGCGGCCGCGGGATGCGGCGTGATCGTGGCCGCGAACGATGGAACGATCGTAATCCTGACCGCCGCGCACGACCTCACGATGCGACGGCTCTCGGTCACGACCGTCGACGGCGAGCGGCTCCGCGTCGAACGCACCGAGCCGATCGCGGGCCACGACCTTGCGCTCGTGACCGCGACGAGACCGCGGCTGCACTTCGAGGTGGCGCGGATCGCCGCAGATCCGGAGAACGGCGCGCAGCTTTCGGTCTGGGGGCCGATCGAGGACGAGCCGTTCACGTACCATCAAGCCGTCGTGCGGCCCGTCGATGCTCGTGCGAGCGCCGTTCCGCCGGGAGCGTTCGCCGTCGACTGCCCGGACTGCGACCACGGCGACTCCGGCACGGGCGTCTTCAACGCGCGCGAGGAACTGGTCGGGATCGTCGTCGCCGGCTACAACGCGGGCCGGCGCCGTGTCTTCGTCCTCGCCGAACGCTGGCTCCCCGACGCGACCCTGGCGACGACTGCCCTCGCGCCGTGAACCGAGCGAGGTCCTTGACGCAGCGCCGGGTCTTTGGTACGGTCGCCCCCATGGACCGTCAGGTGCCGGCGATGATGATGGCGATGTGCTGTTCCCCGCGAGGGACGGTGTAGTTCGTCGTCGCCGACCGGCGCCACGATACGACTGCAGCGGCCCTCGCCAACCGGCGGGGGCCGCTCGTTTTCCCGGCTTCCCAGCAACGCTCGACGCATTCGTGACAGGAGACCCACGATGAGCAGCACCCTCGACCCCGCCGCGACGCGCGGCTTCGATACCGTCGCCCTGCACGGGGGCCACGACGGCGACCCGACGACGAAAGCGCGCGCGGTCCCGATCTACCAGACGACGTCGTACAACTTCGACGACACCGCGCACGCCGCGCGGCTGTTCGCCCTGCAAGAGTTCGGCAACATCTACACGCGGATCATGAACCCGACCACCGACGTCTTCGAGCAGCGGCTCGCGGCGCTCGAAGGGGGGATCGGCGCGCTCGCCGTCGCGAGCGGCCAGGCCGCGGTGATCTACTCGATCCTCAACATCGCCCGCAGCGGCGATCACGTCGTCAGCTCGGCGTCGCTCTACGGCGGGACGTACAACGCGTTCGTTCACACCCTGCCGCGCTTCGGCGTCGAGGTGACCCTGGTCGATCCCACCGACGCCGGCGCCGTCGCGGCCGCGATCCGCCCGAACACCAAAGCCGTGTTCGCCGAGACGATCGGGAACCCGAGGGTCGACGTCCTCGACGTCGAGGCGTTCGCGAAGGCGGCGCACGACGCGGGCGTCCCGTTGATCGTCGACAACACGCTGGCGACGCCGTACCTGCTGCGCCCGATCGAGTTCGGTGCCGACGTCGTCGTCCACTCGGCGACGAAGTTCATCGGCGGCCACGGGACGACGATCGGCGGCGCGATCGTCGACAGCGGGAAATTCGACTGGACGCGCGGGCGCTTCCCCGACTTCACCGAGCCCGATCCGTCGTATCACGGGCTGAAGTACGTCGAGGCGCTGGGGCCGCTCGCGTACATCCTCAAGGCGCGCGTCCAACTGCTGCGCGACGTCGGCGCCGCGCTCTCGCCGTTCAACGCGTTCCTGCTGCTGCAAGGGCTGGAGACGCTGGGGCTGCGCATCGAGCGTCACAGCAGCAACGCGCTGCGCGTCGCGGAGTTCCTCGCGGCGCACCCGAAGGTGCGCTGGGTGCGCTATCCGGGTCTGCCGAACGATCCCGCGCATGCGCGGGCCGAGAAGTACCTGCCCAAGGGGTCGGGCGCGATCGTGACGTTCGGAATCGCGGGCGGCGCCGACGAGGCGCGCGCCGCGATCGACCGTCTCGAACTCTTCTCGCTGCTCGCCAACGTCGGCGACGCGAAGTCGCTGGTGATTCACCCGGCCTCGACGACGCACCAGCAGCTCACGCCGGCCGATCAGATCGCCAGCGGCGTCAGCGACGACCTGATCCGGCTCTCCGTCGGCATCGAGTCGATCGACGACATCCTCTCCGATCTGTCGCGCGCTCTCGACGGGGCGGCGTGACCGACGAGCTCGCGCTGATCGAGCGCGACGTGCCGATCGGCACGCTCGCGCTCGAATCGGGTGCGGCGCTGACCGACGTCGTGCAGCGTGTGACGCTCGCGGGGCAAGCGCCGCGCGCCGACGGCGCCAACGTCGTCTTCGCGCCGCACGCGCTGACCGGGAGCTCGCAGGTCACCGAGTGGTGGAGCGGGATCTTCGCTCCCGGCGCGCTGTTCGATCCCGCCGAATGGTGCATCGTCGGGGTCAACGTCGTCGGCGGCTGCTACGGCTCGACGGGACCGACGTCGCTCGCTCCGGACGGCCGCCGCTACGGGCCGCGGTTTCCGGTCCTGACCGTGGGCGACATCGTCGCGGCCGAGCGGCGCGCACTGCTGGAGCTGGGAATCGAGCGCATCGGGACGATCGTCGGCGGGTCGCTCGGCGGATTCCAAGCGCTGCAGTGGGTGCGCGAGCATTCCGAGGCGGTCGATCACGCGATCGTCGTCGGCGCGTACGATCATCTGCGCGCCCAGGGAATCGCACAGAACGGCGCAGCGCGTGACGCGATCCGGCTCGATCCGGCGTTTCGCGACGGCTGGTACGAGCTCGATCAGCCGCCGGTGGCGGGGCTGCGGCTGGCGCGCGCGATCGCGACGCTGACGTACAAGAGCGAGCACCTCTTCGAGCTGCGGTTCGCGAACCGTCCCGATCGCAAGGGCTCCGATCCGGCGCGGAATCTCCACGATCGCTTCGACGTCGAGGGCTATCTCGATCATCAAGGCGATCTGTTCGCGGCCCGGATCGACGCCAACAGCTACCGGACCCTGACGCGGGCGATGGACCTGTTCGACCTGCGCGGCCGGGAGCGGCCACCGGGCCGAACGCGGCTCACCTTCGTCGGGATCGCCGGCGATCAGCTCTATCCGCCCGAGCACGTGTGGTCGTGCGCGGCACGCTGGGCCGAGGCCGGCTGGGACGCCGCCTACCGGCATCTCCCGAGCGATCACGGCCACGATGCGTTCCTCGCCGAGGCCGGAAATTTGGCCGACCTCTTGCGCGAAGGGCTCGCTCGTGATAGGGTCGACGGATGCGCACGCTCTGCGTGATGACCACGACCATGACCATTACGACTACCCTCGGCGAGGGCAGGTCTAGGTCGGCGTCGGCATAACGCAGCGCACACGACACTGGACACGGCCCTCGCCACTCGGCGGGGGCCGTTTTATTTTTGCAAAGCAACTTGGAGGCTTTCGTGCATACCGTTCCGCGGGTTCTCTGTTCGTCCGATGTTCCGACGCCGGCAGTCACCGCGCGCGGCGGGATCGGTCTGTTGGGCTGCGGGACCGTCGGCTCGAGCGTGGCGCGACGGCTTCTCGCGTCGCATCCGGGTCTGGTGCGCGGGATCGCGGTGCGCGATCCGTTCAAGCCCCGCGAGGTCGCGTGGGACGACTTCGACGGCGATCCGTTCGAGGTCGTCGATGATCCCTCGGTGCGCGTCGTCGTCGAGTGCATCGGCGGCGTCGGGCTCGCCCGCGAGCTCGTCCTGCGGGCGATCGCGCGCGGCAAAGACGTCGTCACCGCCAACAAGGATCTGATCGCGACCGAAGGCCCCTGGCTCGCGCAGTTCGCTGCGCGCACCGGTGCGACGCTGCGCTACGAAGCCGCGGTCGGCGGCGCGATCCCGATCGTTCGCGCGCTGGCCGGATCGCTCGCCGACGAGGACGTTCTCGAAGTCGGCGGCGTGCTGAACGGAACCACCAACTTCATCCTCGACGCGATGGCGAACGGCGCCGACTACGCCGACGCGCTCGCCGAAGCGCAGCGGCTCGGTTTCGCCGAGAGCGATCCGCGCGCCGACGTCGACGGTCATGACGCCGCCCACAAGCTCGCGATCCTCGCCGGGCTCGCGTTCCATCGCCCGTCGGTCTCCGGCGGGATCTTCCGGCGCGGCATCGCCGCGGTCAGTGCCGCCGACGTTCGTGCCGGCGCGCAGCGCGGCTGGACGTTGAAGCTGCTCGCGCTCGCTCGCCGCAGCGACGACGGTGCGGTAGAAGCCGGGGTCACGCCCGCGTACGTCCCGCACAGCCATCCGTTCGCGCAGCCGCGCGGGCCGCAGAACGTCGTGCGCGTCGTCGGCCGCGGTTCGGGAGCATTGACGTTCTCCGGCGCCGGCGCCGGCGGCGACGCGACCGCCTCGGCGGTCGTCGCCGACGTGATCGCCGCGCTCGAAGGGCGCGACCGGCACGTTCCCGCGCATGCGGGCGAGGATCTCGTCACGCGGCCGCTGCGCGCGCGCGTGCTGCTGCGCTTCGACGAGACGGCGGTCCTCACGCCCGAACCGGTTCCGCTCGACCAGCTCGAAGCGACCGCGCGTGTCTATTCCGTGCACGGCACCGTGCGAGCGGTCGTTCCGGTCTGGGACGGCGATGACGGCCTCGTTCAGATCGAGCAAGCCGTGTAATCGCCGAAAGAGGGGATAAAGGGACGGCCTTGATATCCCCGGCCCGTCGCCTGATCGCCCCCATCGTCGCGCTCGCCTTCGCGGGCGGCACGCACGGCGGGGCTGCGCTCGCGGCGGAGAACCCTGCCTCGTTCGGGGTGCGGCCGAGCGCCGTGCAAGTACTCTCCCGGATCACCGCGCGCGACGCGCTGCTCGATTCCTACACGGTCCCGGTGCACGTCGACGTACACATGCACAAGCTGTTCACGTTCCACTTCGGCCTCAACGGGACGCAATATTATAAGCGCCCCGATCACCTCGCGCTCGACCTGCATCAGATGCCGTCGCAGTACAAGAAGCTGTTCGGCGAGATCGGGACGCCGCTGACCTGGGACGCCACCTACGATCTGCGCCTGATCGACGCGACCGCCGCCGACGGTCACACGACCTATCGGGTCGAGGGCATTCCGCGCCGGCCGCAGACCGTCGTGAAGATGGAGCTCGAGATTGACAGCGACGCGAACGCGCCGGTGCGCGGGACATGGACGTGCAACGACGGGACGCAGATCGCGATGAGCTTCGACGAGCAGCCCGCGGGACCGTATCAGCTCCCGAAGCACGCCGTCGCCGACGTCGCCGTCTCCGGCTACAAGATCCACGCCGTGCTGGAGTACGGGGCGTACGCCTTCAACGCCGCCGTCGCGGACTCGGTCTTCACGCCCGGCGAATGAGCGGCTAGCGCCGCAGCGCGTAACCGACGCGGTGGATTGTTCGGATCAGCGCCCGATACGGCGGGCGGTCGATCTTCGCGCGCAGCGTCGAGACCGTGGTGTGCAGCCGTCCGTCGGCCGCCGCTTCCGGATCGCCCCACACTTCGCGTGCGACCTCCTCACGCCGCACGACGGCACCGGGGTTCCGCAGCAGCATTTGCAGCACCGCGAACTCGGCCGGAGAGACGTGCACGTCCTCGTTGCCGCGGCGCACCGTGCGGGTCGCGACGTCGAGCTCGAGATCGTCGATCTGCATCGCCCCCGGTTGCGGCGCGGGTGCCCGGCGCAGCACCGCGCGAACGCGTGCCCGCAACTCCTCGTCCTCCCAGGTGGCGCTGAGCGCATCGTCGGCACCCAAATCGAGCGCACGGGCCCGCGCGTGCGGGGACGCGTCGAGCGTCATGACGAGCAGCGGGACGCGCAGCGCGCGGCGCGCCGCCGGGACGCGGCGCTCGAGCTCGTTCTCGAACGCGACGAGGAGCACGGCGTCGACGCCGTCGTCGAGCGCGCGCGGCGCATCGGTTCCGGGCAGCCAAACGCGCCGCAGCACGTCGTGCTCGTCGCCGAGCACGTCGCGGATGTCGGCAGCGATCTCGGACGGGCCCACGACGGCGACGCGGGAGCGCCTCCGGAAGCTGCTCACCTCCGGATCGTAGCTCATCGCGCCGGGCCCGACATCAATGCTTCTCAACACGTGCCGTAGGCCGAGCGGACACTGCGCGGGATCCGCGCCAGGGTGCGGGCGTAGCGCGCGTCGGCGCGCAGCTCGGCGAAGACCGGGTGCTCGGGGATGAAGACGAGCCACGGATCGTGCTCCGCGGTGGCGGCGGCGATCGTCGCGATCGCGCCGAAGACGTCGCGTTTTCCCAGCGCGACCTGGGCGCGGTTGAACGCGGAGAGCTGTTCGCCGCGCACGTGGGCGAGCTCGATGACCTGCTCGTAGCGCCGGCCTCGCTCGCGATCGCCGAGGCGATAGGCCGCGAACGCGCCGACGCCGGCGTTCGCCTGCGCGTACTCGCCGGTGTCGTCGGTCGCGATCGTCGCCAGCGCTTCCTCGTAGCGCTCGCCGTACGCGAGCGCCCCGGCCAAATAGTAGGACGCCAGGTGATACGACGGCTCCAGGTCCAGGACAAATCGCAACTGCGCGACCGCGGCGTCGACGTCGCGCTGGTAGAGGGAAAGGACGCCGAGCGCCGTCTGCATCGGCATGTCGTACGGCGTGTCGACGAGCGCCGTCTCGAGCTCGAGACGGGACTGCGCGAAGCGGCCCTCGGCCATGCAAAGCCAAGCGTGGAAGAGCCGCGCGGTACGGTAGCGGGCGTCGACAGCCAGGGCCGCATCGAAGTACCGTTCGGCTTCTTCCCCGTCGCGGTCGTAGAAGAGCGCGATGTCGCCCAGGACGGTCAGCGCCTCGGGTTGTTTGGGGTCGATCGCGAGCGATCGCAGCGCCGTACGACGCGCCGCCGGGAAGGCGCGGTCCGAGAGCTCGAACAGAAACTCGCCGCGCAGCATCTGCGTGCTCGCGAGCCCCGACAGCGCCGGCGCGAAGCCGGGATCGAGCGCAATCGCCCGTTCGAAGCAGGCCTGCGCCGCGGCGAGGCCCGCGCGCGTGCGCTTCTCCGCGTGATACCGCCCGCGCAGATACAGCCGTTGGAGGTCGGAGTGCGCGTCCTCGCGCGGCGGACGCACGTCGACGGGCGCGACGAAGCGATAGCCGCGGCCCGGCACGGTCACGACGAACGCTCGGCCGGGGGCGTGTTCGCTCAGGACCGCACGCAGTAAGAAGACTTGCTGCGCGAGATTTTGTTCGGTGACGGCGCCGTCGGGCCACAGCGCGTCGATCAGCTCGTGCTTCGTCACGATGCGTCCGGCCCGGGCCAGAAAGCACTCGAGCAGCTCGATCGTCTTCGGCCGGAGCGCGATCGGGACACCGTGCAGCGTCAACGCCCGGCTTGCCGGATCGAGGCTGAAAGGATCGAAGGCGTACGCTGGTGCGGCGCTCATGGCATTCCTTGTCCTAATTCCATAGTAGGTTGATGGCGCGATCTCCTGCGCGCCAGAGTTTTTTAATCCGCCAGGCGGCGTTGATAAACGGTGAGGACCGAAAACTGCCGTCCCCGGTAGGATCGGTGCATGCATCAGGTCTGGAGCTTCCGCCGCACGCGCGAGCTACTGCGGAAGCTCCGCCATCCCGACTATCTCGAGCGCGATGCGCTGGCGACGGCGTTACGCTGCGCGCTCGGGACCGCGACGGCGCGCGATGCCGTCCTCGCCGCGATCGACGGCGCGCTGACCGGGCCCGACGACGCGCTGCTGCGGCGCATCATTGTGGGCGTCGACCTGGAGGGTCGCCCGACGAAGGCGATCGCGGCCGAGCTGCACCTCTCGGAACGCCACTGCTTCCGTCACCGCGCGCACGCGCTCGATGCGATCTCGTCGCAGATCGAGATCCTCGTGCGCGAGCGCGCGCGCCCATCGCTGGACGCGCTCGCGGCCTACGCTCGCGGACGTGCGCTCTGGCGTCGCCGCACGCCCGAGACGGTCCGGGCCGCGATCGACTGCTTCGCCGAAGCGCTCCGCGCGGCACCGTCGATGGCGAAGGCGCACTGCGGGATCGCCGACGCGCGGCTGATCGAGGCCGAGTACCTCTTCGCCGAGCCGCGAGCGTCGTTCGCCGCCGCGCTCGTTGCAGTGGAGCGTGCGCTCGAGCTCGAGCCCCATCTGGCCGAGGCCCACGCGGCGCTCGCCGACATCCGCTTGTTCGGCTCGCGCGACTTCCGCGGCGCCGCGCGCGCGATCGACGCGGCGCTCAGCGCCGACCCGGCGTGCGTCGACGCGCGCCTCTTTGCGGTGTGGCACGCCCTCGCGCGCGGTGACACCGGCGTCGCGCTCGAGCACGTCGGCGAGGTGCTCGTCCACGCGCCCGAAGCGGTCGACGGGCTGACCGCGCTCGGTGTCGTGCGGACCTTCGAGGGCCGCTACGATGACGCAATCACGCTGCTGCGCGGCGTCGTCGAAACCGACGCCGGCTATGCGGTCGCGCGCTACGAGCTGGCGCGCGCGCTGACGTGCGCCGAGCGCTACGACGCGGCGCTCGAGATCCTCGACGGTTTCGGCGGCGATGCGCGCTGGCATCACGTGACGGCGCTGACCGTGCGATGCCGCGCGGCACGCGACGGCCGGAACGTGCACCCGCTCGCCGAGCTCGCGGCGCTGCCGCCCTACCAGCGCGCCGTCGCGCTGATCGGCTTGGCACGGTACGACGAGGCGATCGACGCGCTCCACCTGGCGATCTTCGAGGGCGATCCGTGGGTCGTCTTCGTTCGCACCGATCCGCTGCTGGCCGCGCTCCATCGGCGATTCGGCTTCCGCGCCGTCGCCGAAAGCGTCCGGCGGACGACCGCCGTCGCTTAGAGCGTTTCGTCGCGAACGGTGTTCGCCAGCGTCCCGACTCCGTCGACCTCGACCTCGACGACGTCGCCCGGGACGAGATACCGCGGCGGATCGAAGCGCGCGCCCGCGCCGGTCGGCGTCCCGGTGGCGATCACGTCGCCGGGAACGAGCTCGACGAACGTCGACAGATACGCGATCAGGTAGTCGAACGGAAACGCGAGGTTCGCGGTGATGTCGTGCTGGCGGCGCTCGCCGTTGACGCGCGTCGTCACGATCAGGGCGTCAAAGTCGCCCACCTCGTCGACCGGAACGATCCAAGGGCCGATGCTGCCGGAGGCCGCAAAATTCTTCCCTTGGGTCACGTTGAACTTCGCGTGGCGCACCCAGTCGCGGAGCGTTCCCTCGTTCATGCAGGTGAGCCCGAAGACGTGCTCGCGCGCGCGCTCCCGCGGGATGCGGCGACCGCGCTTTCCGATCACCAGCGCGATTTCGCCCTCGTAGTCGAGCTGCGCCGACTCCGGCGGCCGGAGGATCGGCGCGCCGTGGCCGACGAGCGAGCCCGGCGTGCGGAGAAACACGCTCGGGTACTGCGGCGCTTCGGAGCCGTCACGATACTCGGCGTTGCGATCGCGATAGTTGACGCCGATGCACAGGATCTTCTCGGGCGCGATGATCGGCGGCAGAAACGCGATCTCGTCGAGGCGGAAATCGGCGGCCGACGACGACGCGAGCGCCGCGCGTACCGCGTCGAGCGCGTCGCGCTCGATCAACGTACGCAGATCGGCGATCCCGTCCAGCCGCGGCGCGAGATCGACGACGCCGCCGTCGAGGGCCGCGCCGAAGCTCGTCCGGCCGCCGGCCGCGAACGAGAGCAGCCTCACCGTGCGGCGAGATCGAACAGGCCGCAGCGCTCCAGCACGCCGTCGAGCCGCGCTTCGAGCTCGGGCGTCGCCGGGACCATCGGGAGCCGATGCTCGTTGCGCTCGATCAGCCCGAGCCGTTTCATCATGTATTTGATCGGGATCGGGTTGGTGTCGAAGAACACGGCTTTGTTGAGTTCCAGGAGCCGCTGGTGCAGCGCGCGGCCGGTGGCGAGGTCGTTCCTCCACACCGCCTCGCACATCTCGGCGAGGATGCGCGGGTGAAGGTTGCCGACGGCGTTCATGAGCCCGACGCCGCCGATCGCCATCATCGGGAAGCTCAGCTCTTCGAGTCCCACGAAAACCTTGAACTCGGGCAGCGCGCCGAGGCACTCGGAGACGAAGCCGAGATCGTTGAAGGCGTGCTTCATCCCGACGAACGCCGGCGAACGTCGTGCGAGCTCGACCACCGTCTCGAGGGTGACCTGCACCGCTGTGCGGCCGGGGATGTGGTAGATCATCCACGGGACGTCGAGCCGCTGTGTCAGCGCGAGATAGTATTCGATGATGCCGCGCTGCGGCGGCCGGATGTAGTACGGTGTGACGATCAGCAGCGCGTCGACGCCGCGGCGCACGGCGTGCGCCGACAGCGCCTCGCTCTCGGCGAGCGACTGCGAGCCGGTCGCGGCGACGACGGCGATCCGGCCCGCGGCGGCTTCGAGGGCGACGTCGATCAGGCGGTTGCGTTCGTCGACCGTCAGCGTCGAAGGCTCGGCGGTCGTCCCATTGACGAGCACGCCGTGCGAACCTTCGCGCACGTGGAACTCGACCAGCCGCGCGTAGGCGTCTTCGTCGACGGTGCCGTCGCGAAACGGCGTGATCAGCGGCGGGATCGAGCCCCGCAGGCGTGACGGATCGGTCATACGGCGAACCAGAAGTTCGACTGCCCCGTGCCGATCGCCGCTTCATAGGCGCCGTACTGAACGCCGGGGGCCGTCCAGCCGGGGCCGCCCATCGCGCCGGCGAGCGCGAGGTAGTGCGCGAACCGACCCTCGGGACTGCACTCCCGGCGGAACGCCTCGGCGTTAGCGAGGACGCTCGCGTGATCGCCGGCGCGCCACCACGCCATGATCCGCTCGTCCCAGGCGTGCAACGCCTCACCGTTAATGTCGCGCGGATCGGCGCTTGCGTGTTTGCGGATAACGGCGAGCGGCCAGAAGCGGTGCGACATCCCGCCCGACGCAACGAACAGGACGCGCCGGTCGCTGCGTGCGATCGCGCGCGCGAGCGCTTCCCCAAAGCGCAGGTTCGCCTCTACCTCGGCGGTGTCGCAGACGCTGATC
>DASYFS010000214.1:0-4999 GCA_036498305.1 Candidatus Elarobacter sp.
TCTCCGGCGTGATCTCGCGGGCGTTCACGTCGGGGCTCGGTCCCGCGATCAGCTCCTCGGCGCCCGGCGCGACGCGGTCGACGACGACGTTGTACGGCAGCGCCTCGCCGCGCGCCGCGCGCTCGCGCGCCCAGCCGTACGCCGTCGCCGACCAATGCAGCGAGATGCGGCTGAGCGCGCCCGGCGCCACCGCCGGAAGCGTCGCGAGGTAGGCGCGCGCGGCGTCGAGGGCGCGCCGGTCGAGCAGAGCGTCGGAGCGGATCACGCGCTGCACTTCCCGTGCGGCGCGGCGCAACCCCGTCGATCTCGCCGCCGGTCGGACGAACGTATGCCCCGCGCTCGTCCTTCGGTCTACATCGCGCTCGTCGTCCTCGCGCTCGTCTGGGGCTACACGTGGGTTGCGATCAAAGTCGCAACGCACGATGCACCGCCGCTCTTCGTCGCGGCGGGCCGCATGGCGATCGCCGCGGTGATCCTGCTCGGCGTGATGGCCGCGACCCGCCGCTCGATGAAGCCGACGCCGTTCGTCCCCACGCTGATCCTCGGGCTGCTGCAGACGACGGGATGGACGCTGCTGCAGACGCTCGCCGTCGCGCAGGCGGGCGCCGGAAAATCGGCGGTGCTCGGCTACACGATGCCGTTCTGGACCGCGCTGCTGGCGTGGCCGCTGCTGGGCGAACGGATGGCCGGGATGCGCTGGGCTGCTCTTGCCCTCGCGGCGATCGGCCTCGGCTTCGTCGTCGCACCGCTCGATCCGCATTCGTTTCGTTCGGACGGTCTGGCCGTGTTGGCCGGGATCAGTTGGGGCGCGAGCGCCGTCTACGCGAAGCTGCTGCGCGCGAAGTACGACGTCGAGCTCCTCTCGCTCACCACGTGGCAGCTGCTCTACGGCACGATCCCGCTGGTCGTGCTGAGCGCGATCTTTTGGGGACCGGTGCACGTCACCGGCTCGTTCGTCGCCGCGATGGCGTTCATCTCGATCGGGGGCGCCGCGCTGGGCTGGTTCCTGTGGATGTTCATCCTCTCGCGGCTGCCCGCCGGCGTCGCCGGGATCGCCTCACTCGCTACGCCGGTCGTCGGCGTGCTGGCGGCAGCGATTCAGCTGCGCGAGATCCCGTCGGTCACCGAGCTGACGGGAATGGTGCTGATCGTCGTCGCGTTGGTCGTGAACTCGGTCTCGACGCCGCCGCCGGAGCGCGTCGTCCCGGGCGACCCCGTCCTCGCCGACGCCGCGACCTGATCCCGCGCTCAGCCGTTCGGCAGCGTCCAGCTCGTCCCGTCGGCGAAGTCGACGGCGACCGGCATGATCCGCACGCGCCCGATCGGGACCTCGGCGCCGCGGGGCGTCGGCACGGCAACGAGCGTGTCGCTCCTCTTACCGAGATTCTGCTCTCCGGTGCAACTCATGGGCCCTAGGCGTCCGTCGCGGTACAGGACGCCTTTCTCGAAGGTCCCTACCGTCTCGAACGGCTGACGGACGATCGTCGCTCCGGACGTGTCGTCCAGCGCCGCCACGAAGTGTATGCGTTTGATCGGCCGCGCGTCGTGATTCACGAAGCTGACGCACAATTTCGGCCCGATGAACAGCAAACGGCCGGCCGCGAAGACGGCGTCGACGTACGCGAACGGATCGCTGAGCTCCACCGGCGACGACGCGTCCGCGCGCGCATCGACGGCGGGCCAACCCGTCGTGACGAAATCGTACGACGGGACGGGCACCTGCGCGTGATCGCCGATCTGAGGGACCTGCGGAGCGCGCCACGTCGTGCCGTCGGCGTAGCCGATCTCGCGCATCGACACGAGCACCGCCGGCGTCGGAGTGAGCGGCGTGCCTTTGACGAGATCGAGCATCATCGCCGAGTACAGCGTTCTGTGCAGTTCGAAGAGCTTGCAGTTGCCGTTGGCACCGTACAGAGAGTTGAAGGGCCGCTCACCGCCCTCGGAGATCGCGAAGCGCTGACCCGGCGCGAACGTTCCTCCGCCGCCGAACGTCTCCACGCGTACGACCGTCCCGCTCGCGTCCAACATAGCGAACGTTCCGGTGAAGCGCGTGACCGGCTGCGCCGCCGTATTGACGAACGCGGTGCAGATCGAGGCGCGGTAGTCGAAATGCGGCTCCTCCCGCTTGATCATCGTGATCTCGCCGCCCGCGAACGCCAGCGCGGAGGGATGATCGGGGTCGGCCGCGATCAACGTCGTCGCCGCCGACGCGGCTGCACAGGCTGCCAGGAAAGCACCGGCGGCAAAGGCCGTAGCGGTCCATCGACGTCCGATCATCTCGCCCTCCATGGGTTCGCGCTCCGGGATGATCGCGGCCGCCGGGGCCGAACACACCCGTTGTCGTGAAGAGTGGCACCCACTTCTTACAGATCCCTGGGCCGACCAACGTCCCGGAACGCGTGCTCCGTGCGATCGATCGCGCAACGATCGATCATCGCGGCCCCGAGTTCGCGAAAATAACGCTGGAGATTCGCGAGCTGCTGCCGCCGGTGTTCGGCACCGCGGGCCCCGTCGTGATCTTCCCCTCGTCCGGGACCGGCGCGTGGGAAGCGGCGCTGGTCAACACGCTCTCACCGGCCGATCGCGTCCTCATGGTCGAGACCGGACAGTTCGCGACGCTGTGGAGCAAGCTGGCGACACGGCTCGGATTACAGGTCGAGATCATCCCGGGCGACTGGCGTCACGGCGTCGATCCCGACGCGGTCGCCGCGCGGCTCGCCGACGACACGGCGCACGAGATCAAAGCGGTCGCGATCGTGCACAACGAGACCTCGACCGGCGTCACCAGCCGTGTCGCCGAGGTGCGTAAGGCGATCGACGGCACCGGTCATCCGGCGCTGTTCTTCGTCGACACGATCAGCTCGCTGGCGTCGATCGACTATCGCCACGACGAGTGGGGCGTCGACGTCACCGTCGGCGGCTCGCAAAAAGGCCTCATGCTCCCGCCGGGGCTCGCCTTCAACGCCGTCTCTCAGAAGGCGCTCGCGGCGTCGAAGAACGCGCGGCTGCCGCATGCGTACTTCGCCTGGGACGAGATGCTCGAGGCGAACAAGACCGGCTACTTTCCGTACACGCCGGCAACGAATCTGCTCTACGGGCTGCTCGAAGCGCTGCACATGCTGCACGAAGAGACGCTCCCGGCGGTGTTCGGGCGCCACGCACGCCACGGTGAGGCAACGCGGCGCGCCGCGCGCGGCTGGGGTCTGGAGATCCTCGCGCTCGATCCGCGCGAATACTCGAACACGCTGACCGCGCTGATCGTCCCCGACGGCTTCGACGCCGACGCGCTGCGCGCGACGATCCTCGATCGCTTCGACATGTCGCTCGGAACCGGCCTCGGCAAGGTGAAAGGCAAAGTCTTCCGGATCGGCCACTTGGGGTCGTTCAACGATCTGATGCTCGCCGGAACGCTCGGCGGCGTGCAGATGGGGCTCGACCTGGCCGGAATCCCGCACGGCGACGGGGTTTCTCCGGCGCTCGCCGCGCTCGCGAACCCGCAGCCGGCACCCGCGCTCGCCGCCGTCTAGGTGAGCGCGGCGACGCGCGAGCCGGTCCTCTCGGCGCGCGTCGCGGCGCGCCTGCGCTCCGCGATCGAAGGCGAGACGTACTTCGACCGGGCGACGCGCGGGATGTACGCGACCGACGCGTCGATCTACCAGATCGTCCCGCTCGGCGTCGTCGTACCGCGCAGCGCGGCGGACGTCGAGGCGACGATTGCAATCGCGCGCGAGGAAGGCGTCTCGATCACTGCGCGCGGCGGCGGCACCTCGCAGTGCGGACAGACCGTCAACCACGGCCTGATCGTCGACCTCAGCCCGCACCTCAACCGCATCGTCGGCGTCGATACGGCCGCGCGGCGCGTCCGCGTGCAGCCCGGCGTCGTTCTCGACGTGCTGAACCGCTCGCTGCGGGGCGAGGGACTGTTCTTTCCGGTCGATCCGTCGACGGCGAGCCGCTGCACGATCGGCGGGATGACGGCGAACAACAGCTCCGGCGCGCGCTCGCTGCGCTACGGGATCATGGCCGACAACGTCGTCGCGATCGACGCGGTGCTCGCCGACGGGACCCGCGCGACGTTCGGCGAGGTCGGACCGAACGGTGCGCAGCAGCCGGAGCGCTATCGCGCGCTGGTCGCGACGGTGCGCGCGATCGCCGAGCGCGAGGCCGGCGAGATCGAGCGGCGCGTCCCCAAGGTGCAGCGCAACGTCGGCGGCTACGCGATCCACACCGTTCGCCAGGACGCGTTCAACATGGCGAAGCTGCTGGTCGGCTCGGAAGGGACGCTCGGGTTCTTCACCGAGATCGAGCTCGCGCTGCAGCCGCTCCCGGGAGCCAAAGCGTTGGGGATCTGTCATTTCCCGACGTTCGCCGACGCGATGCGCTCGACCGAGACGCTCGTCGCGCTCGGTCCGGTGGCGGTCGAGCTGGTCGACCGCACGATGATCGAGCTCTCGCGCGAGAACGCCGAGTTTGCGCCCATCATGGCGCGGCACGTGCGCGGCGAGCCGGGCTCGCTGCTGCTGGTCGAGTTCACCGGCGACGAGGCCGCGCCGCTCGCCGCGAAGCTGGACGAGCTCGACGAGACGATGGCGTCGCTCGGCTTTCCGAATGCCGTCGTGAAGCTGACCGAAGCGGCGCAGCAGGCCGAGGTCTGGCACGTCCGCTCGCAGGGTCTGAACATCATGACGTCGATGCGCGGCGACGCGAAGCCGGTCTCGATCATCGAGGACTGCGCCGTCCCGCTGCGCCACCTCGCGGCCTACACCGAACGGCTCAACGCGATCTTCGCAAGCTACGGAACGACGGGGACGTTCTACGCGCACGCGTCGGTCGGGTGTCTGCACGTTCGCCCGGTGCTCAACGTGAAGCGCGACGAAGACGTCGGCAAGCTGCGTGCGATCGCCGAGGAAGCGTTCGCGCTCGTGCGCGAGTACGGCGGCGCGCATTCCGGCGAGCACGGCGACGGGATCGTCCGCTCCGAGTTCCACGAGGAGATGCT
>DASYFS010000215.1:0-2015 GCA_036498305.1 Candidatus Elarobacter sp.
GCTCCCCGAGGCGATCGAGGCGCTGCGCGCCGCGCGCCGCACGGCCGACGACGCCGACATCATCGCAGTCTCCGACTACGACCCGCTCCGCACCGCGCTCGCGCTGCTTCCCGCCCCGCCGCAACCGCAGCCGCTCCAACCTGCCACGCAATCGGCGTAGCAGTGACGCAGCCGCCGCAATGGGCGCCCGAGATCGAGTTCGGTCCGGAGGACGCGCGCGCTCTCATCGCCGCGCAGTTCCCGCCGCTCGCGGGCGCGTCGCTGCGGCCGTTTGCGAACGGCTGGGACAACACGGCGTATCTGATCGACGAGCGTTTCGTCTTCCGGTTCCCGCGGCGAACGATCGCGGCGCCCCTGATCGAGCGCGAGATCGCGCTGCTGCCGCTGCTCGCTCCGAGGCTCCCTGCGGCAATCTCGGCACCGATCTTCGCCGGCGTCCCGAGCGCCGGGTATCCGTGGCACTTCGCCGGCTACGCTAGGATCGGCGGAGCGACGCTTGCGGACGTGCGCGTGCGAGGGGCGGCGCTCGCGACGCAGCTCGGCGCGTTCCTCCGCGCGCTGCATGCGATCGATCCGCAGCCGCTGTTCGATGCCGGCCTTCCCTTCGACGAGATCGGACGACTCGACTACGCGCGCCGTGCGCCGATGGCGCAGCAGCGTCTGTCGTATCTCCACGACCGCGGCCTCCTCGCCGATCCTGCGCCGCTGGTCGCGGCGCTCGCCGGGATCGCGCCGCGCCCGGACGAAGCCGCTCCGCGCGTCCTCCACGGCGATCTCTACGCGCTGCACGTGCTGGCCGAGCCTGACGGGACGTTGTGCGGCATCATCGACTGGGGTGACATTCATGCCGGCGATCCCGCCCTCGATCTGGCGATCTCCGACCTGGTCTTCGATGACGAAGATAATGCCGCGTTCGACGCCGCGTACGGCCCCATCGACAAGCGCACGCGGGCGCGTGCCCGGTGGCGTGCGATCTACCACGCTGCGTTGACCGCCGACTACGCGCACCGCACCGGGAACGCAGCGTTGCTTGCCGTGAGCCTGGACGCGCTTCGGCGCCTCGCCGGGAGCCGCGGCGACAGAGGATAACCCGGCAACCGCCGCAGGTCGGCCCCGGGCCTGCGCGCAAGGGTCGAGGCGATGGTCGCGACGTTTCTCCGCCACGGCAGCAACACCGCGCTGCTCGTTCTGATCGCGGTGCTGATCCTCGCGTTCACTGCGGCGCACGTCGTGCCGTCGCTGCTCTGCGTCGCCATCGGCGCGCTGGTGTTCTTCGGCTCGGAGTACACGACGCATCGGTTTCTGCTGCATGCGCCGCCGCAGAAGAACGCCTTCATCCTGCGGCTGCAGCACCGGCTGCACTACGATCATCACGTCTCCCCGAACGAGCTCGGCCTGCTGTTCCTGCCGTTATGGTTCGCGGTCCCCGTCACGCTGGTGACGGCTGGGATCTACTTCGCGGTGACGCGGGATCTCGCGCTGACCGGAGCGCTGCTGCTCGGCAGTCTGCTCGGCCTGACGTATTACGAGTGGGTACACTACGTCGCGCACATCCCGTTCGCCCCGCGCACGCCGCTGGGGCGGTATGTGAAGAAGTACCATCTGTGGCACCACTACAAGAACGAGACGCTGTGGTTCGGCGTGACCAACCCGTCGATGGACTTCGCCGGCCGCACCTATCGCCGCGTCGACGACGTCGAGCGCTCGGCCTCGACGCGCGTCCTCTTCCCGCACCAGTAGAGCGATGCTGTCCACTGCGCTGACCGAACGCTTCGCGCTGCGCTACCCGATCGTCAACGCGCCGATGGCGCCGCAGGCCGGCGGCACGCTCGCGCGTGCGGTCAGCGGGGCGGGCGGACTCGGCTTCGTCGGCGCCGATCTGAACGGCGATCCGGCGGTGCTGCGCGGCGACGTCGCCGATGCGCGCGCCGCCGAAGCGCTTCCGCTCGGAATCGGGTTCCTCGGGTGGGTCCTCGAGAAGCATCCAGTGCTGCTCGACGTCGCAATCGAGTCGC
>DASYFS010000216.1:0-2629 GCA_036498305.1 Candidatus Elarobacter sp.
TCGCGCTTTGCGACGGTCGGCGGCGAGCGGACGATCGCGGCGAAGCGCACGATCGACGCGACCGCCGACGCGTACGTCGCGGCGAGCGCCGGCGTTCCGACGCAGCAGGGCGACGCGCGGGGACGTGTGCAGCCTGCGAGCCTGATGTTCCGGCTCAGCCACGTCGACGTCGCGGCGCTCGCCGAGTACGTCCGCCGCCGCCCGGAGCAGATGCGCAGCTCGCTGAAGGCGCACGAGCGCGTCCCGGGTGCGCTCACCGCCGTGGCCGGACTCTACGAGCTGTGGGAGGCGGCGCGTGAGCGCGGCGACGTCGGCGTCCCGCGTGAGCTCGTCTCGTTCTTCGCGACGCCGTACGAGGACGAGGTTACCGTCAACATGACGCGCGTCGTCGGCGTCGATCCGCTCGATCCCGACGACCTCACCCGTGCCGAGGTCGAAGCGCGCGCGCAGGTCACGGAACTGCTCGCATTCTTCCGCCGCGACGTCCCGGGCTTCGCGAACGCACGAATCGCCGCGACCGCGACCCAGATCGGCATTCGCGAGTCGCGACGGATCGTCGGCGAGTACACGCTGACCGCGGACGACGTGCTGCAGGCGCGCGCGTTCGACGACGCCGTCGCGCGCAGCGCCTACCCGATCGACATCCACAACCCCGCCGGCAGCGGGACGACGACGCACCGGCTCGCGCCGGGCACGGCGTACGAGATCCCGTACCGCTGCCTGGTCCCCCGCGGCGTCGACGATCTGCTCGTCGCCGGCCGCTGCATCTCGACGACGCACGAGGCTCTCGCCTCCACCCGGCTGACGCCGACGGTGATGACGCTCGGCCAAGCCGCCGGAACCGCCGCCGCGCTCTCCGTCGCCGCGGGCGTCACGCCGCGCGCGCTGGATCCCGCGCTGCTTCGCGCGCGGCTGATCGCCGACGGC
This sequence comes from Candidatus Elarobacter sp., assembly GCA_036498305.1. GTDB lineage: Bacteria > Vulcanimicrobiota > Vulcanimicrobiia > Vulcanimicrobiales > Vulcanimicrobiaceae > Vulcanimicrobium. The sequence continues at coordinate 928 of DASYFS010000216.1, forward strand.
GTCGACCTGCGCCGGCCTGCCGCTGCGCGTGCCTGACGTTCGCGCGCTCGCCGCGGCATACGGCGTGCGCATCGAGATCGCCGATCTCGGCGACTGGGGCGGCGCGCGGCTCATCGCCGAGTACGACCCCGAGGGTCCGACGATCCGGCTGAACGCGCGCGAGCTTGCCGCCGGCGGTCCGGAGGCCGACCGTGCGATCGCGCACGAGCTCTACCACCATCGCGAAGCGATCGGTGAGGTCGCGCGCGTGCGCGATCATCTCGCGCGGGAGCGCGCCGCCGACGCGTTCGCGGCGACGTTCGGATGACGTCGCGCACGCTGCGCTTCGTCGCGGGGATCGACGGCGGCCAATCATCGACGACCGCCGTCGTCGTCGACGAGCGCGGGATCATTCGCGGACGAGGGACGAGCGGACCGGCCGATCACGTCGACGAGCCGCCCGGCTCGACGAAGTGCGCCGCGGCGCTGAGCGCGGCGCTTTCCGAGGCGACCATCGCCGCCGGCCTGCCGCGCGGAACGCTCTTCGATGCCGTCGTCGCCGGCGTGTCGGGATACGACGCGACGTTCGACGGCGCGCCGGTCCGTTTGCCGGCGCGCGCGCAGAAGATTCTGCACGACGCGCCGATCGCGCTCGCAGGCGCAACGCCGTCGCGGCCCGCCGTCGTCGTGATCTCCGGAACGGGTTCGGTAGCGTACGGCGAGGACGCCGCGCGCAGCGCGGTCACGGTCGGCGGCTGGGGCTATCTCTTCGGCGACGAGGGCAGCGCGTACGCGATCGCACGCGATGCGCTCGCCGCGGCGATGCGCGCCGACGATCGCCGCGAGCTCAGCCCGCTCGGCGACGCGGCGCTTGCGTACTTCGACCGCCGCGATCTGCGCTCGCTGGCGACCGCGGCGCTGCGCGGACGTCTCTCGCGTGCCGCGATCGCGGCGTTCGCGCGCGTCGTCCACGACGCGGCGCGGCTCGGCGACGCCGAAGCCGACGCGATCGTCGGCAGCGCGGCCGACAGCCTCGCGCAGCTCGCCGCCAACGCGATCGCGCGGCTCGCGACCGCCGGTCGCGCCGTACGCGTGTCGTTCTCCGGCGGCGCGTTCGCGAACGATGCCTTTGGCATGCGCTGCGCCGATGCGCTCGCGGCGCTCGCACCCGATGCGATCGTCGAAGCGCCGCGCTACCCGCCCGCCGTCGGCGCCGCGCTGCTCGCATTCGCGCTGGCGGACCTGGGCGTCCCCGAACGCATCGTCGAGTGAGCCTCGAACCCCTGCGCGGCGGCCTTGTCGTCTCGGTTCAGGCCGAAGCCGATTCGCCGCTGAATGATCCGGCGGCGATCGCGCTGCTCTCCCGCGTCGCCGTCGCGAACGGCGCGCGCGGGCTGCGGGTAGAAGGGCTCGCCCGGATCGGCGCGGTGCGGCGGGCGGTCACGGTTCCGCTGATCGGGATCGTCAAGCGTCTCTATCCCGGTTACGCGCCGTACATCACGGCGGGCGACCGCGAGATCGCTGAGGTCGTCGCCGGCGGCGCCGAGATCGTCGCCTTCGATGCGACCGGCCGGCCGCGTCCCGACGGACGCGACGTTGCCGCCGTCGTCGCCGCGATTCACCGCAGCGGCTGCCTGGCGATGGCCGACTGCGCGACCGAGGACGACGTGCGCGCTGCAGCCGCAGCGGGTGCCGATGCCGTCGCGACGACGCTCTGTGGCTA
>DASYFS010000217.1:0-15012 GCA_036498305.1 Candidatus Elarobacter sp.
CTCTACACGCAGATCACCGGCCGCGCGCTGCGCCCGCTCGACCAGATCGCGTCACCGCTCTCGAACACGAACTCGGCGCTCGAGCGTCGCGAGCTGATCGAGAAGTCGCCGAAGCCCGCCGCGATCGTGATCGACCTCGTCGATCAGGCGCACCGCCACGAGCTCGTCACCGTCCCGTCGCTGTACGGACTTCCGCCGCACATCGACGCGCAGGGTCAGATGACGGCGCAGGTCGCCGAGAAGTTCGAAGAGCTGCTCCGCCGCGATCCCAAACGCGCGGCGAAGGTCCGGACCGCCGAAGAGATCGAGATCGCGCTGGTCGAGATCGACGCCTTCGCCGGACCGCGCGAGATCAAGCCGACCTTCCAGCCGATCGACGCCGAGAGCCACTGGCGGATGGAGATGCCGCCGCAGCGCACCGCGGCCGACCGCAAGGGCCGTCCGATCTCCGACTTCTCGCGACGCTGGGATCAGTGGGTCGCCGAAGCCCGGCGCGTCGCCCCGCACGAAGACGCCGAACGCTTCGCGACGCGGATGCTCGACGTCAACCCGAAGTCGGTCCGCTGGGAGAAGCGCCGCATCGACGTCAAGCGCGACGGCGACAAGTTCGTGACCCTGTATTCAACGGAAGATCTCCCCGAGCGGGTGATCGAGGTCGGCTCGTCGCTCGTCGGGCTGCTCGGCAGCGCGTATCAGCGCGTCGACGAGATGCTCTCGGGCTACGCCCAGATCCCGGCCAACGGCGCCTCGCCGCGCCCGGGGCCGCACCCCGCCGCGCCGGCCGGCGACAATGCAGCCGGGAAGCGACGCCGCGGACGGCGGGCGCGCAGCCGCCGCTGACGAAGCGGCCGGGGTGAACCTCCGACGTTGCGCCGTCGCCTTGGCGGCGGCGCTGCTGTTGCCGGGCGCGAGCGCGCCGGAGCACCCGCGTCACCCCTGGACGCAGCCGGGGCATCTGCGGATCGGCGTCGTGCGAACGACCGACAACCTCAACCCGCTGCTTTCGGGTACGGCCGCGACGACCGACGTCGCGCAGTTCGTCTTCGACGGGCTGATCCGATTCGACGACCGCGGTGAGCCGATCCCCGACGCCGCGACGGTCGTCCCGACGCGCGAGAACGGCGGGATCAGCGCCGACGGGAAGACGATCACCTACCATCTGCGCAGCGACGTGAAGTTCTCCGACGGCGCACCGCTCACCGCCGATGACGTCCTCTTCACGTTCGAGCAAGACGTCAACCCGCACAACAACGTCCCGTATCATTTTCCGTACGACCAGGCGTCGAGCGTCGTCGCGAAGGACCCGCACACCGTCGTCGTGCGGTTGCGCGAGCCGTCGGCGCCGTTCGTCTCGAACTTCTTCCGTAACGGCGTCCAAGGCTCGATCCTGCCGAAGCATCTGCTCGCGGGGAAGCCCGACCTCAACCAGGATCCGTACAACCTCAAGCCGATCGGCAGCGGCCCGTTCATGATCGAGAAGAACGAGCCCAACCAGTCGCTCGAGCTGGTGCCGAACCCGCACTGGTTCGGGGGAAAGCCCGGGCTCTCGCGCGTCACCTACCGGATCATCCCGAGCGAGAACACGCTGCTCGTCGCGCTGCGCACGCACGAGATCGACTTCTACTACGCTGCGCCGGAGCAGCAGTACCGGCTGCTGCGCGAGCTCAGCGACATCACGACCAGCGCGAAGCCGAACTCCAACTTCGAGATGGTGTCGTTCAACGCGCGCAGCCCGCTGCTCTCCGACGTGCGGATGCGGCGTGCGATCGCGGCTGCGATCGACTGGAAGACCCTCGCGCGCACGACCTATCTCGACGTCGATCTCGTCGACTGGGGCGACATGTTCCCGCACTCGTGGGCGTACACGCCGCAGCCGGATGCCAACGCGTACGATCCGGCCAAGGCGCGCGCGCTGCTCGACGCGCTCGGCTGGAAAACCGGCGCCGACGGGATTCGCACGAAGGACGGGAAGCGGTTGGAGCTGCAGATCGCGACGGTCGTGGGCGTGACGACGCGCGAGAACGCGGAGATCGCGATCCAGCAGTGGCTGCACGCGGCCGGGATCGAGCTGAGCGTGCGCAACGCGCCGGCGAACCTGCTTTTCGCGCCCTACGGCGCCGGCGGGTTGCTCGCGACCGGCAAGTACGATCTTGGCATCTACGGCTGGACGAAGAATCCCGATCCCGACGACAGCCAGACGATTGGCCCGGGCTATGTTCCGCCCCATGGTGCCAATTACACCGGCGTCGCCGACGACGAGATCGGCCGGCTGCAGAAACGCGCGAATGCGACCTACGACCGCGCGGCACGCAAGGCGCTCTACGCGCAGCTCGAACGGCGCTTCGGCGAGATCATCGCGACGCACACGATCGTGTGGCGCGCCAACATCGACGCCTGGAACGACGATCTCCACGGCGTACGCCCGGCCCAAGCCGTGAGCGATTTCTGGAATGTGGGAAGCTGGAGCCTGTGACCGTGCATAACGATACCGCGTGGGTCCGTCGTAGCAACGAGCTGGCGGAGCCCGTCGTCGCCCTGACCATCGCCGCCGGCCCGGAAGGCGCCTCGCAGCTCGGCCTGAGCCAAGCCGACCCGCATACGACCGATCTGAGCGACGGCTGGCGCGACCGCATCCGCGCCGCGATCGCGCGCGCGAACGCGATCTTGGAGTCCGCCGCGAAGGTCGAGAGCGATGCGCGGCTGCGCGAGGACATCACGATCCTGCGCGGCCGCGTGGCCGACATCGACGCCGCGCTCACCGTCTCCGACGCGCACCTGCTCTCGCTGATCGACGTCGCGAAGACCGCCTTCCTCGGAATCCGGGTTCTGCTCGACGAGCAGAACCCGATCGAGCGCAAGCGGCTCGCGCTGCAGCGGCTGCGCCGCTACGCCGGCCTCGAACCCGGCGTCGTCGCGATCGCCGAAGCCGCCGAAGCGGAAACGCGCGCACGCCTCGCCGTTCCGAACCTCACCGGTCCCTACGACGTCGAGGTCCGCACCTCGATCGCCCTGGCGCCGCTGCTGGTCGCGGGGATCGGCGAGATGCTCAAGAGCTCGGGGCTCGACGGCTGGCAGGACGCGTTCGCGCAGCTCGAACGACAGCTCGAGGCGTACAACGCGTTCGTGCGCGACGAGCTGCTCCCGCGCACGCGGACGGATCACCGCCTTCCGCCGCCGGTCTACGCGCAGTATCTCCGTCATTACGGGGTCGACATCGCGCCCGCCGAGCTGGCGATGCGCGCCCACGCCGCGTTCGACGCGATCCAAGCCGAGATGCAGCGGCTCGCACCGCAGGTCGCGCAGGAGGCCGGGATCGACGCGACCGACTACCGCGACGTCATCCGCGCCCTCAAGCGGACGCAGATCACCGGCGGTGCCGACGCGATCATGGCGTTCTACCGCGCGCGCCTGGCGGAGATCGAAGCGATCGTCAAGCGCGAGCGCATCGTCTCGATGCCCGAACGCCCCGCCCGCATCCGCGTCGCGTCGCTCGCGGAGAGCGCGGAGTCGCCGGTCGCGCACATGAACCCGGCGCCGCTGGTCAACAACACCGGGCAAGTCGGGGAGTTCGTCTTGCCGCTCGACGTCCCGCCCGCCGCCGGCGGCAGCGCGACCGAACGCAGCGACGACTTCACCCACGACGCCGTCACGTGGACGCTCACCGCCCACGAAGCGCGACCGGGACACGAGGTGCAGTTCGATCGCATGCTCGAAGGCGAGCTCTCGCTCGCGCGGGCCGCGTTCGCGTTCAACTCCGTCAACGTCGAAGGCTGGGCGCTGTATGCCGAGCAGCTCGTCCTTCCGTATATGCCGTCGGCGGGGCAGCTCTGCTCGCTGCAGATGCGCCTCCACCGCGCGGCGCGTGCATTCATCGATCCGGAGCTGCAGAGCGGGAAGATGACGCCGGCAGGCGCGCAAGCGTTCCTCGAACGCGAGATCACGTTCTCGCCGACCTTCGCGCGCAGTGAAGTCGAACGATACACGTTCCGCGCTCCGGGTCAGGCGACGTCGTACTTCTACGGATATACGCATCTCGTCGCGTTGCGCGAAGAGGTCGAGAAGCGGCTCGGCAACCGGTTCGATCAGCTGGCGTTTCACGACTTCATCTTGGATCAGGGGTTGCTGTCGCCGAGCGCGCTGCGGGAAGCGGTGTTGGAGCGCCTCGTCTCCGCCTAAGCGCTGAGCGGGGCGGGGCTCTAGCCGGCTTCGGGGCCGAGTACGACCCGGCGAGCGACGACGATTCGGTCGCGGCCGTCTCGCTTTGCGGCGTAGAGCGCACGATCGGCCGCCGACACGAGCGCTGCGGCGCGCACGTCGTGCTTCGGGACGGTGCTCGCGACGCCGGCGCTGATCGATACGAGACCGCTCTCTCCGGTGGGGTGGGGGATGTTGAGGCGCCGCACGGCGCTGCGCATCTCGTCGGCGATCCGCGCCGCATCGTCGCGGCTGCAGTTGGGCAGGATCGCGACGAACTCTTCGCCGCCGTACCGGGCGACAACGTCTTCGGGCCGGTGGAGCACGCCATCGAGCGCGCGGGCGACGCGACGCAACACGCGGTCACCGCGCGGGTGGCCGAGCGCGTCGTTGTAGCGCTTGAAGTGATCGACGTCGACCAGGATAACCGCGAGCGACGTCTGCGCCCGCGTGCCGCGGCGCCACTCCTCGTCGAGGCGCAGCTCGAAGGCGCGGCGATTCGCAATGCCGGTGAGCGCGTCGTGGAGCGCGACGAGCTCGAGGGCGTCGCGTTCGCCCTGGAGCGTCGCGGCGCGGCGGTCGAGACCGCGGATGCGGTCGGCGAGGGCGGCGGAGAGAATAACGGCTTCCCACGCGACGCCGAGGCCGATCGCGGCGTCGGTCCACGGCGACGACGGGATCAGGTCGTAGACGCCGGACGTGTTGGCCGTCGTTCCGATCACGACGCCGGCGAACGCGATGGCGTAGAAGCGCGCGAGCGGATTGCCGCGACGCCATGCGACGACACCCGCCCAGAACATCACCAGCAGCAGCGCCGAGGTCGCCAGCGGATCGAGCGGCTGATAGAGGTTCAACCGTTCCAGGAGGTTGGGGGCGAACGCGTAGACCAGCTCTTCGACGGCCACGAACGCGAGGAGCGCGAGCTCGACGTGCCAGAGCAGCGGCGCGACGCGCGGCAGATCGAGAAAGCCGCGGCTGAACACGACCGCGAGCACGAAGAACGCGATCATCAACACGTACGTCGAGATGTCGTACGGGATCGAGAGCTGCGGCCAGAGGTACTCCCACGCGAAGCCGCCTTGGGCGATGTCGTACACAACGAACGCGAACAGTGCCCCCGCGTACCAGAGGTAGATCCCGTCGCGCAGCATCGCGGCGAGAACGCAGTTCAAGAGCGCGAGCGCGACCAGCATCCCGGTGATCAGCAGCAGCGGGATGAGGAACGTGTCCTCGGCGCGATGGGCCGGGCCGCGCAAGTACGCGTCGGTCTCGACCTGGAGGATGCGGAAGTCGTCGAGCCGCGAGACGGTGCGCAAGTAGATCGTCCCGCCCCGCAGAGCGTCGGGCGGGATCGGTGCAAGGTTCTCGAGCGACGCGACGGGGCGCTGATCGAAGGGGATCAGCTGGCCGAACGTCGTGCGCGCGACGTGGCCGTCCGGTGAGCGGTAGACGAGCTCCGCGCGGTCGACGTTCGCGCTGACCTGCAAGTACCACGGCTGCGTCGCATCGCCGCGCAGGTTCACGCGGAACCAGAGAACCGACGGGCGCAGCACCCACGCGGTCGGATCGGGCTGCAGCGTGTGCGCCGCGACGAACGCGTTCGAGCGGCTCTCGACGTCGCCGAGCGTCCAGCGGCCGGTCGGGTCGCGCAACACGTCCGCCCGCGGCCAGAGACTCTGGACGCCGGCGGCAGGGTCGAGGCGAAGCTCCGCGGCTCCCGCCGCTGCGCTCAGGACGGCAAAAGCCGCACCAAGCGCGAGCACCATGCGCCGCAGCACGCGTGCTGATTCGGGAACCGCCACGTGCGCCCCGTCCCGCGGCGTGACGATTCCGTTAATTATTCGGCGTGATCGACCGCTCTCCGGCGAACGGTTCGGCCGCGCGGACGAACCACCCCAGCAGCAGCGCGAGCAGCGCGGCGTCGTCGACGATGCCGAGCAGCGGGATGTCGCCGAGGATGTTCAGCGGCGAGATGATGAACAGCGCGGCGACGGCCGCCATGATCTTGAGGCGCAGCGGGACGCGCGCGCTCTGGATCAGCGTGAGGGCGCGGCCGAGGTTCCGGCGCGATGTGAGGAGGAGGCGAAGGAGTCCCATAGGCGCCTTCCTACCCGCTGAAGGCCCGCGGGTGACGGTGCGTAAGAGTGCGGCATGGCAAGTTCTCGCCGTGCGGCGCTCGCGGCGGTCCCCGACCGGGGCCTGCTCGCGCGTGCGCGGGCGGCCTGGGACGGCGGCGAGTACGGCCGCGTCGCCGTGCTGCTCGGGGACGTGCGCCCGACCGGGGGCGACCTGATCCCGGCGCTCCTCCTCCACGCCCGCGCCTTGCTCGCCTTGGGTCGCCCGGCCGAGGTCCCCGCCGTCCTCGACGGCGCCGGGGAGGTTACGGACCCCGAGCTGGAAAGCGCGCTGCAGATGCTCCGGGGCGCCGCGCTGACGCGGGGGCCGCGGCCGGCGGACGGCGAGACGCTGCTCGCCGAGGCCGCGGCGCGGTCCGAGCGCTTCCCGGAACGTGCGGCCGAGATCGCCTATTACCGTGCGCTGAGCCGCTGGGCGGCCCACGACCTCGGCGCGGCCGAGGCGCTGATCGACGCCGCGCAACCGCCGCCGGCGGGCGTCGTTCGATCGCGGCTCGAGCAATTGCGCGGCTGGATCGAGGTGCGCCGCGAGCGCTACCGTGACGCCGCGGTGCGCTTTCGCGGCGCGCTCGCTGCGCTCGACGCATCGGACGAACGCGACGCCAAAGGGCGGGCGACGATCCTGCACGGGCTCTCGTTCATCGCCGCCGAGACCGTCGATCCGGACCTCGGCGAGCTGGTCCGCTCCGCGTACGCCGCCAACCCGTGGAGCGACGACACGCGGATCGAGCGCTTCCAAGTGCTCGAGCACCTGTCGTGGCTCTCGCTGCTCGGCGGCGACGTCGAGCGCGCGTGGGACGAACGTCAGCTCGCGCTCACGATCACGGTCGACACGAGCTATCACGCGATCGCGCTGATCCACGCGGCAAAGATCGCCGGGATGGTCGGCGACCGTTTCTCCGAGCGCCGCTACCTCCAGCTCGCCGGCGCGCTGCTGCTGCGCGGCGACCAGACCTCGCTCGACGTCGAGCGGCGCAACGCACTGCTCGGGTTCGTCACCGCCGCGCGCGCGCCGCAAGCCGCGACCGCGCGCGACGTGATGACGCTCTACGACCGTTCGGCGCCGCGGCGCACCGCGATGCTCGCCTTCGAAGGTGACCGGCGCATCGACGCGCTCGAGCTGCACGCCCGCGGCCGGCTCGCCCTCATCGACGGCGAGACGAAGGACGGTATCGCCGCGCTGCAGCGGTCGCTCGAACTCTGGTCGGCGCTCGGCTACGAGCTGCGCGCGGCGATCGTCGCGCACGAGCTGTTGGCAGCGACCGGCGAGCGACGCTACGCTCAGCGCGCGCTCGAGGCGCTGCGCGACGCGCCCGCAGCGTGGCTGCGTCCGGCCTTGGCCGAGCCCGCCTCGCCGCTCGCGCAGCTCACCCCCGCGGAGCGGCGCGTCCTCGCCGAGCTCTGCAAAGGGAAGAAGGCGCGCGAGATCGCCGACGAGTTCGGGCGCAGCTTCAACACGATCAACAACCACACGCGCGCGATCTTCGGCGCGTTCGGCGTTCGCAGCCGTTCGGCGCTGGTCGCGAAGTGCGCGGGGCTCGGACTGCTGGAGCGGTAGCGCTCAGCCCTTGAGCGCGTAGAACTTCAGCGCCACCTTCGCGCTCGTGCCGTCGACGCGCAGGAGCGCGTACGAATAGAGCGGGTTGAGCCGCTTGTCGGTCGGCGAGCCGGGGTTCGCGACGATCCGTCCGGCGACCGTCGTGACGACCGGTCGATGGCTGTGGCCGAACAGGATCAGGTCGGCTTCGCCGGGTGCGAACGCTTCGACGGCGCGGCCTTTCGTCGTCCCCTTCTTGCCGTCGCCGTGCACCATCCCGATGCGGACGCCTTCGACGGTGACGACCTTGCGGCGGCCGAAACGCTTTCGGATCTCGGCACCGTCGTTGTTTCCCGCGACCGCGTCGAACGGCGCGATCGCCTCGAAGAGCGGGACCACGAGCAGATCCGTCATGTCGCCGAGGTGCAGGATGCGATCGACCTTCGCGCGCCGCAAGCCGCGTTCGAGCGCGCGCGGAAGCGCGCGCCCGAAGCGCGGCAGATGCGTGTCGCTGACGACGCCGATCACGGTCATGGCTACGCGGCGGCTTCGACGACGGTCTCTTGCGACCGTTCTTCGTCGAGGTACGCCGCGACGTCCGCGACCAGATGCGCGATCGCGTACGCGATCGTGGCGAGCGCTCGCCGCAGGCGCCAGCGTCGCGCGGCACGCAATTCGCGCCGCACCGTCCGCTGGCGTTCCTCGACCAACAGCGAGATCAGACTGGGTGAGTTGAACACGAAAAAACCTCCGTAGTACGGAGGCTTCAGCAGAACCGGCGCGACGGAAACGTCGTGTCAGCCTGGTGCGGCCCCCCTGATTGCAAACGTGAACGAACGCGAACCGACGGGAATCATTCGCGGGGTGGTCGTGTCTGCGTGAAGTCGATTCATTGTGCGTCCTCCTTTCTCGGTGCCGTGCGCGCGCGTCTGCGCGTCACGAACAGGAAACGAATGTACCATGCGGCCGCAGGCCGCGTCAACAGTGAGTTTTTCGCTAGTGCGCCGACCAGCCGCCGTCGATCGGGATCGGCGCGCCGGTGATCGAGACCGCGTAATCGCTGCACAAGAACGTGCACAGCGCCGCGACCTCGGAGACGTCGATGAAGCGGCGCGACGGCATCGCCTCGAGGAAGGCGCGCTCGAGCGCCTCGTCCTCGCTGATCCCGCCGCCGTAGGACTTCACCAGGTCCGCCGCCTGGCCGCGCACGAGATCGGTCATCACGGCACCCGGGCAGATCGCGTTGACGGTGATCCCGTACGGCGCGCCCTCGACCGCAGCGGCGCGGGTGAGCCCCACGACCCCGTGCTTCGAGGCGATGTACGCCGCCTTGAACGGCGAGGCCACCAGACCGTGGACGCTCGCGATGTTGACGATGCGGCCGCGGCCGCGCGCGAGCAAGTGCTTCCAGGCGGCGCGGGTCGTGTAGAAGACGCCGTCGAGGTCCACCGCCCGTACGAAATCGTACGTCTCGACCGGGAACTCGCCGATCGGCGCGACGTGCTGCACCCCGGCGTTGTTCACGACGTGGTCGAGGGCGCCGAAGTCGCTCGCAGCCGCATCGATGACGCGCTCGACGGCCTGCGCGTCGCGGACGTCGCACGCGTAGCCCCTCGCGTCGACGCCGAGGGCTCGCCCGATCTCGCCCGCGGCGCGCTGCACCTCAGACTCGTCGAGATCGACCAGCGCGATGCGCGATCCGGCGCGTGCCAGCGACTCGGCGCTCGCGCGGCCGATCCCGCGCGCACCGCCGGTCACGATGCTCACGCGACCGGAAAGGTCGATCTCCAACAAGGTGGGTGCTCCTCCTCGGATAAGGGATCGCCTCGTGGGTAGCCTGGTCCTCTCCGGCGTCGCGCGGTCGTTCGGCAACGTGACCGCAGTACGCGACGTATCGTTCGAGGTGCCGGCGGGGACCACGTTCGGCCTGCTCGGGCCCAACGGCGCGGGAAAGACGACGACGATGCGGATGATCCTCGGGATCCTTCCGCCCGATCGCGGGACGGTGACCTGGAACGGTGCGCCGATCGATCTGCACGTCCGCCGCCGCTTCGGATACCTCCCCGAAGAACGCGGTCTGTACGCGAAGGTCAAGGTGCGCGATCACATCGCGTACTTCGGCCGACTGCACGGCGTCGAGCCGCCGGACGACAAGGCCGGCGCCGATCAGTGGATCGAGCGGCTCGGCTTGGGGGAGTACGCCAACCGTCGCTGCGGCGAGCTCTCGAAGGGCAACCAGCAGAAGGTACAGATCGCGTGCGCCGCGCTGCACCATCCGGAGCTGCTCATCCTCGACGAACCGTTCTCGGGCCTCGACCCCGTCAACGCCGAGACGCTGCTCGACGCGCTGCGCGCGCTGCGGGAGGCCGGCACGACGCTGATCCTCTCGTCGCACCAGATGTGGCAGATCGAAGATCTCTGCGAACGCTTCTGCATCATCGCGCACGGGACGGTCCGCGCGTCGGGAACGCTTACGGAGCTGCGTTCCGGCTGGCCGACGCGCGTGGTGAAGGTCGAGCCGCCCTCGCCGGCGCTGCGCGCCGTGATCGACGCCGTGCCGGGCGCTCGCGAGCTCCCGAGCCCCGAACGGCTGCTCGTCTACGAGGTGCCCGTGTCCACCGACTCGGCCTCGCTGTTGCGCGCGCTCGTCGCCGCCGATGCGGTGACGCGCTTCGAGCGCGTCGAGCCGCGGCTCGCCGACATCTACGTGCGTGCGACGGAGAACGCGGAATGAACACCGTCGCCATCGTCTTCGCCGCCGAGTTCGAGCGCCGCGTCCGTTCGCGCGCCTTCGTCTTCGGGACGGTCATCGGCGCGGTCTCGATCGCGCTGATCGCGTTTCTCCCCGCGATGGTCGGGAACTTCGCCGGCGCGTCGAAGACGCTGGTGCTGGTCGGCGAGCCGCGCCTCACCTCGACCGCAGCCCAGCTGCTCGCGCGCGATTTCACCATCGCCGCGAGCGTGCCGCGTTTGCCGCAGTCGCCGAAAGACTATCTCGACGCGCACAAAAAAGTCACCGCCGTCGCCGTGCTGGCGCGCGCTCGCGACGGGCTGCGCGTCGAGACCTACACCCGCAACCCCGGCGAGCTGCGCGGAACGCTGGCGACCGATCTGGTACCGCTGCAGGTCGGGCTCACGACCGGGGTCCAGCCCGAGACGATCGCGGCGCACACGCGCGTTACGATCGACGAGCACGACGTCAGCGGACGCTTCAGCAACGCCACGCAGGCGATCGAGGCCAAAGGGATCGCCTACGTCTTCGTGATGCTGCTGTACCTCGCGATCCTGCTCAACGCGCAGTCGATCGTCGGCGCGGTCGCCGAAGAGAAGACGAGCCGCATCGCCGAGCTGCTGGTCGCGAGCATCGACACCGCGCAGCTGCTGCTGGCGAAGGTGCTGGCCGCGACCGCAAGCGGCTTCATCCAGCTCGCGCTCTGGATCGGGACGGCGGCACTGGCGGCGCGCGCCGTCGGCGACTTCTTCAACGACAACGCACCGGCGGCGTCCGCGAGCGCCGGAGTCGGGCTCGGCGTGACCCCGACCGAGGTGCTGTGGTTCGTCCTGTTCTTCGTCCTCGGCTTCATCCAATACGCGGTGCTGTTTGCGGCGGCGGGATCGCTGGTGAACCGCTCCGAGGACACCAGCAGCATCTCCGGGCCGCTCTACATCCCGATCGTCGGCGCGATCGTGATCGCGCAGTTCGCGCTGCAGTACCCGAACGCGCCCAACGCGGTCGTGCTCAGCTTCGTCCCGCTGCTCTCGCCGTTCGTGATGTTCACCCGCGTCGTCGTCTCGACCGTCCCCGTATGGCAGCTCGTGACGTCGATCGCGCTCAACGTCGTCACCGCCGTGGCGCTGGCCTGGGCGGCGGGCCGCGTCTACCGGCTCGGGATGCTCCTCTACGGCCGCGTCCCGACGCCGCGCCAAATCGTCGCCGCGCTGCGGCAGCGTTAGGTCGAGACGGCCTCCGCGAGCGGCATCCCGTTGATGTTCATCGCGCCGCTGACCGAGACGCGGTCGCGGCCGCTGCGCTTGGCGACGTAGAGCGCCGCGTCGGCGCGCTCGACGAGCGAACGCGCGCGGCGATTGCGGCGCGGTGACGCGCTGGCCGCACCGGCGCTGATCGTGACGATCCCGCGCGGCGAGGCCGGGTGCGGAATCGCCAGCGCGCGCACCTCGTCGAGGAGACGCTCGGCGATCTGGCCGGCCGCCTCCGCGTCGCAGTTGGGAAGCACGACGACGAACTCTTCGCCGCCGTAGCGCGCTACGAAGTCGTCCTTGCCGCGCAGGCTCAGCGCCGCGCAGCGCGCGATCTCTCCGAGCACCTCGTCACCGCACGGGTGACCCATCGTGTCGTTGAACGACTTGAAGTGGTCGACGTCGATCACGATCAGCGCGAGGTTCGCGTTGGTGCGCGCCGCGCGCCGCCACTCGTCGGTGAGCCGGACGTCGAACGCGCGCCGGTTCGGGATCCCGGTGAGCCCGTCGCGGTATGCCGCGTCTTCGAGCGCGCCGCGTTCGGTGATCAGCGCCTTTGCGATCCCTTCCATGAGGCGGATGCGTTCGGCGAACGCGACCGACAACAGGATCGCCTGGAAGACGATCCCGACGACGGGGCCGTCGGCGGTCAGCGCCGAGGGCGGGAGCAAGCCGGTCGCGCCGGCGCGTCCCAGCGTGAGCCCGACGAGCGTCGCGCCGATCGCGACGATGTAGAAGTACCCGTTGCGCTCGCCGCGCAGCGCCGGCAGCACCGAGACGAACGCGGAGAGCAGGAAGATCGCGGTCAGGAACGGGTCGAGCGCCGCCGAGAGGCCGCTGCCGACGACGAGCGACGGCCAGATGAGCTGCAGCGCTTCGCCGACGACCAGCGCGCCGAACGACGCCAGCGCGAGCCGCTGCGCGAAGCGTGACGCGCCGCAGCGCTTCCCGACCGACCAGCAGAAGACCAGCAGCAGCGCATCGTAGACGATGCGGGCGACGAAGCCGACGAGCTCCTTCGGCACCGAGACGAACGGGAGCAGCACGCGGGCGCCGTTGCCGACCTCGACGAGCTCGGCGAGCGCGAACGCGATCAGCGTGATCCCGTAGAACATGTACGACAGCTCGCCGAGGACGAGGCCCAGCAGCAGGCTCGCCGACGCGAGCGCAAGGATCGCACCGAGCGCGACGGCGCTGGGCACGACGACGAGGCCGACACGCTCGCGTTGACGGGTCAGCGCGTCGGTCTCGCTGACGACCGAGAGCTGCCGGTCCGCACCGGCATCGGGTGAGATGCGAACGTAGTAGACGCCGCCGTGCGGCGCCGGCGGCAGCGGGACGACGTTCTCGTCGCTCCCGAACGGCCGCAGAGCGATCGGAATCGAGGTGCCGAACACCGATCGCCCGATCGATCCGTCGCGCCGGACGACGTCGATCTCGCCGTGCCGCACGGTCTCCGGCGCGATGAGATACGCGTCGCCGTCGGCGCGGCCGCTGAACCGCAGCCAGAGCGCGCGCGGAAAGAAGACGCTCGTGCGCAGATCGGACGACAGCTTGCGGTACGGCAAGAAGCGCTTGCGCCGCACGTCCGCAAACGTCATCGCGCCGCTCCGATCGCGGTAGGCGTCCGCGACCGCTAGGAGATCGCGGATCCCGCTCACCGACGGGTCGCGCGGCGCCGCGCTCGCCGTGCCGGGGACCAGCGCGGCGAGCAGCACCAGGGTGAGCACGATCGGCCTCATGAGGTTCCGCCTCCGGGGGTTGCGGTGGGCGTGGGAGTCGGCGTCGGCTTACCGGGCGGCGTCTTTTTCGGCGTCGGCGTCGGTGCAGGCGTCGCCGTGGTCGTCGGCGCCGGGGTCGGCGACGGCGTGGCGGTCGGCTTCGGCGTCGGCGACGGCGTCGGCACGGGCGACGGCGAGGGCGTCGCGGTCGGCTTCGGCGTCGCGGTCGGCACCGGGGTCGCGGTCGGCTTCGGCGTCGCGGTCGGCTTCGGCGTCGGTGACGGTGTGGGCGTCGGGACTGGCGTCGGCGTCGGCTTCGGGGTCGGGCTCGGCGTGGGCGTCGGCTTCGGCGTCGGCGTCGGCGTGGGGCTCGGCGTCGGCGTCGGCGGCGGGGTCGGCGTGGGGCTCGGGCTCGGCGTCGGCGTCGGGCCCGGCGTCGGCGACGTGGTCGGCGGCGGCGGGGGCGGCGACGGCGGACCGCCGTTCGCGTTGACCTGCGTCCCGCAGTTGGCCGCATCGAGCGTCTGCGCCGGGGGGACGAGCGGGTTCACGCTGCCGGGATCGGCGCTGGTGTCGAGCGCGGGGTTGAGTGCGTCGGCGATCGCGTTCCCGTATTCGACGGGCAGGCAGTTGCCGACGGTCGAGAGGTCGGGCGACCGATAGAAGTGTTGCGTCGCGGTGATGTCGCCGCCGAACATTGCCGTCTGCGGGACCACAGCCGTCACCGACGGATCGCTTTCGAGCACCAAGTAGGGACGCGAGAGCCCGTTACCGGCGACGACCGTCTCCGAGACGTTGGGGCACACCGCGGTGACGGACTGCGGCGTCCAGAACTGCGCGACGGAGATCTGCGCCCCGCCCACGTTGGTGCCGCCCGAGAGAAAGTCTTTCGGCGGCTGCGGGCACGGCGCCGGGCCCATCGTCTTGTTCGGGCCCGTTCCGTTATAGAGCATGTACAGCGAGTAGTCGTGGAACGGCTGGCTTTCGGTCGCGAGGACGCCGGTATAGCGCACCGCGATCTGGACGCGCTCGTCGATCGTTCCGAGCTCCGTCCCGTACAGCACGCCGTAGAGCGCCATCAGCGCGACCGGAAGCGCAAACGCGCTCTCGATAAGCGCCGCGCCGCGCTCCCCGTGACGGCGACGGTTCACGAAGCGCATCCGAGTTGCGTATCCGTGGTGACGGCGCCGGCGTACGGCCGGATCTGCACGGCGTTCCACCACCCGGTGAAGGCGCTGAACTCGTCGTCGTAGATGCCGAAGGTGTAGCCGTTGGCCTGCGTGTTCGCGACGTTGGCGTTGCCGCCGAAACGGACGGCGTACCAATCGGTGCCCGTCCCGTCGTCGGACGCTGCGCCCGACCACAGCTCGGTCGGCTGATACAGGTTTTGTGTCCAGGCGTTGTAGAGCATGCCGGGTTGGAACCAGTCCTGCTCCACCATCACCGC
>DASYFS010000218.1:0-3058 GCA_036498305.1 Candidatus Elarobacter sp.
CGATGATCTCGGTGAGGCCGTAGATGTTGGTCGCCGTCACGTCGAACAGCTCTTCGAGCGAGGCGCGCATCTCGCGCGTCCACGCCTCCGCTCCGCAGATCGCGTAGCGCAGGGCCTTGGGCCTGCGCTTTTCGGCGCGAAAGCGTTCAGCGAGGACGAGCGCGTAGCTGGGCGTCGCGCCGATTCCGACCACCGGCAAGTCGGCGAGGAGCTGCAGCTGCCGCGCCGTGTTGCCCGACGACGCGGGGATCGCGCAGGCGCCCAGCGTCTCGCAACCGCCGTGCGCGCCGAGGCCGCCGGTGAACAACCCGTAGCCCCACGCGACCTGAAACATGTCGCCCGGCGCGATTCCGCCGCCGGCGAGACTGCGCGCCATCACTTCGCCGAAGATGTCGAGATCGCGGCGCGTATACGCGCCGACCGTCGGGTTCCCCGTCGTCCCGGACGACGCGTGGATGCGCGCGAGATTGCGTTCCGGCACGGCGAGCAATCCGAGGGGGTACGCGTCGCGCATGTCGGCCTTGGTGCTGAAGGGAAGGCCGCCGAGTGCTTCCAGCGTGTCGGGCGTCGCGACGCCGCGCAGGCGCGCGCGATAGATGTCGTTGGCGTCGCGGAGACGCTCGACCAGCGATTGCAGCCGCTCGAGCTGAAGCGCCTCGAGCGCGTGCCGTTCGAGCGTCTCGTACTCCGGCTGAAAGATCATTCGCCGCGGGGTTTCCGGCGTGCAACGGACAACCCTTGCCCATGCGCCACGCGCTCGCGGCAGCCGCGTTCGCGCTGGCGGCGGTGGTCGCCGGCGCGAGCTTCGTCGTGCAGTCGAGCGTCAACGCGAAGCTGCGCGCAGTGCTCGACGCGCCGTACGCGGCGGCGCTGATCAGCTACGCCGGAGGGACGGTCGTCATGGCCCTCTGCGTGCTGTTTCTGCGCGAACGGGTGCGGCTCGGCGACGCCTTCGGCCACGCGCCGTGGTGGGTCTGGACGGGCGGTCTGTGGGGCGCCGTCTACGTCGTCATCATCATCCTCTTGCTGCACCGCGTCGGCGCGGCGGTCGTCATCGCGTCGTTCGTGCTTGGCCAGATGGTGACGTCGCTGGTCGTCGACCACTTCGGGCTCTTCGGCGTCCCGCGCCACCCCGTCGACGCGGCACGTATCGCGGGCGCGGCCTTGCTGGTCGCCGGGGTAACCCTCATCCGCCGCTGATCGCAGGCGGCTATATTGACAATCGCCGATATAGCGCCTAGTATCGAAATATGTCGATGCAGCGTTGCTGTCCCCCGGCCCGGATCGCCGAAGGCGACCGGACGGCCGACGCGGCGATCTTCAAAGCCCTCGCCGATCCTCACCGTCTCACGATGCTGGAGACGCTCAGCCGGGCCGACGACGAGGTGTGCGTCTGCGACTTCACCGCCGGTCTCCCGCTCGAGCAGCCGACCGTCTCGCACCACCTCCGCATCCTGCGCGACGCCGCGCTCGTGACCTGCGAGCGCCGCGGGACCTGGGTCTACTATCGCCTCGCCGCCGATGCGCGCGAGCGCATCGACGCCGCCTTGCACTCGGTTCTGCCCGAGAGGATCCTCGCATGAAGATGCACCTCAACCTCGCGACCCGCGACCTCGACGCCAGCGTCGCGTTCTACGCGACGCTGCTCGGCGCGCAGCCGGCGAAACGGCTCGGCGACTACGCCTTGTTCGTCACCGAGCAGCCCGGGTTGGAGCTCGCGCTCGACCTCGACGGCACCGCGCAAGCCGGTCACGGACAGCACTTCGGGATCGTCGTCGACAGCGCCGACGCCGTTGACGCGCAAGCGGCGCGTCTGCAAGGCGCCGGTTACGCGATCGACGTCGAACGCGAGGAGACGTGCTGCTACGCGAATCAGACGAAGGTCTGGGCGAGCGATCCCGACGGCCGCCGCTGGGAGACCTACGTCGTTCATGAAGACACCGAAGCGCGCGACGCGGCCTCCCCAACGTGTTGTCCGTGAAGCCGGCGGTGTTGTTCGTCTGCGTCCACAACAGCGGACGCAGCCAGATGGCCGACGCGTTCATGCGGCGCTTCGCGGGCGACGTCTTTGACGTCTACAGCGCCGGCATCACGCCCGGCTCGCTGAACCCGAACGTCGTCGCGGCGATGCGCGAGATCGGTTACGATATCTCGCACGCGCGGACGAAGGGGATCTCCGACGCGGAGATCACGCGCCACGAATACCGCTACGTCGTCACGGTGTGCGCCGAGTCGGAAGCCGAGCAGTGTCCGATCTTCCCGACCGAGGGCCGCCGCGAACACTGGTACTTCGACGATCCGTCGGCGATAACGTCGAAGGATCCGGACGTCGTGATGCATTCGGTCCGGTCGATCCGCGACGGGATGCTGGAACGCGTGCGGTCGTGGGCGGAGGAGAAGAAGCGCGAGGTGACCGGGACGGACACCGTTCGCGCGTGATCAAACCGGCGGCGGCCGAGTTCGTCGGTACCGCGCTGCTGCTCGCTGCAGTGGTCGGATCCGGAATCATGGCGGAGCGGCTGTGCGGCGGAAACGTTGGCCTCGCGCTGCTGGCGAACGCGCTCGCCACCGGCGGCGCGCTCGTCGCGCTCATCCTGGCGTTCGGTCCGATTTCCGGCGCGCACTTCAATCCTGCGGTGACGTTGTGCGACGCGTGGCGCGGTGGGGTCGCCTGGCGCGCGGTCCCGGCGTACTGCGGAGCGCAGGTCGCCGGCGCGCTCGGCGGAACGGCGCTCGCCGACGTGCTCTTCGGCCTGCCGCCCTTCTTCGCGTCGCACCACGCGCGCGGCGGCATCCTGCTGGCGGGGAGCGAGCTCCTCGCGACGTTCGGGCTGCTGGCGACGATCTGGGGCTGCGTCCGCTCGCGCGCCGAGGCGACGCCCTACGCCGTCGCGGCGTACATCGTCGGCGCCTACTGGTTCACGCCCTCGACGTCGTTCGCGAACCCTGCCGTCACGATCGCGCGATCGCTGACCGACACCTTCGCTGGGATCCGTCCGGCCGACGCACCCGGCTTCATCATCGCGCAGCTGCTCGGGGCCGCTGCGGCAACCGCGCT
>DASYFS010000219.1:0-21566 GCA_036498305.1 Candidatus Elarobacter sp.
AGGCGCGAAAAGAGATCGCCGGCCGCTTCGACTTCAAGAACTCGATCGCGTCGATCGAGAACGACGACAAGACGATCACCGTCCTCGCCGACGACGAGCTCAAGCTCCGCAACGTGATCGACATCATCCAGTCGAAGGCCGTCAAGCGCGGGATCGACCTCAAAGCCCTCGATACGTCGACCCCGGCGGAGGCCGCCTCGGGCAACGCCGTTCGGCAGAAGATCGCGATCCGCGCCGGGATCCCCAAGGACAAGTCCAAGACGATCATCGAGGCGATCAAGGGCAGCAAGCTCAAAGTCCAGGCCCAATATCAAGACGAGCAGATCCGCGTCTCAGCCAAATCCAAGGACGATCTGCAAAAGGTGATTCAGCTCCTAAAGGGTTTGGAGTACGAGTTGCCGCTCCAGTTCACCAACTATAGGTGAGACGGTTGGCCGCTTACCGCCGTTAGCATGGATTGTTTTGACCGCGACTGTTGATCGACCGACCAAGACCGTATCGTTCGTCTCGCTAGGCTGTGCGAAGAACCTCGTCGACAGCGAGGTGATGATCGCGCGGCTGGGCGAGGCGGGCTGGGCGCTGGTGCCCGATGCCGATACTGCCGACGCCGTCGTGATCAACACGTGCGCCTTCATCGATCCGGCGAAGGCCGAGTCGACCGAGACGATCCTCGAGCACGCCGCGCGCAAGCAGCCGGGTCAGCAGTTGATCGTCGCGGGCTGTCTGTCGCAGCGCTTCGGTGACGAGCTGCATGCGCTGATCCCGGAAGTCGACGGCGTGATCGGGACCGGCGCGTACGGTTCGATCGTCGAGCTGCTCGAGGACGCCGAGGCCGGGAAGAAGCCGGTGCGCCTCGATTTCGAAGCCGAACCCGAGCACGACTTTCTGCCGCGGCTCATCACGACGCCCTCGGCGACGGCATATCTGAAGATCGCCGAGGGCTGCGATCATCCGTGCACGTTCTGCATCATCCCCCAGCTGCGCGGGAAGTTCCGCTCGCGGAGCGAGGAGTCGATCCTCGCCGAGGCGCGCGCGCTCGCGGCGTCCGGGACGAAAGAGCTGATCCTGATCGCGCAGGACACCTCGATGTGGGGCCGCGACCGCGGTCACAAACGCGGCGGCCTCGCGCACCTGCTCGCGCGGCTCCACGAGATCGACGGCGTGGAATGGATCCGCCTGCTCTACCTCTATCCCGCGACGGTCGACGGTGAGCTGATCGACGCGATGGCGGCGCTGCCGAAGGTCTGCGCGTACATGGACATGCCGCTGCAGCACGTCAGCGCGCCGGTGCTGCGCCGGATGCTGCGGCCCTCGAACGGCGAGCGCTATCTCGAGATCATCGACGACTTCCGCCGCCGCGTCCCGGGGATCACGATGCGCTCGACGTTCATCGTCGGCTTTCCCGGTGAGACCGACGAGGACGTCGCCGAGCTGGAACGCTGGATCGCGCGCGCCGAGCTCGATCGCGTCGGCTTCTTCACGTATTCGCGCGAGGACGGCACCCCCGGCGCGGAGCTCGACCGACAGGTCCCCGAACGCGAGAAACGTCGGCGGCTGTTGCGGCTGCGCGAAGCGCAGCGGCGCGCCTCCGAGGCAGCGCGCGCCAAGCGCGTCGGCGAGACGGTGCGCGTCCTCGTCGAAGAGCGCCGCCGCCTGCGCCGCACCGATCCGCTCGCGGTCGGCCTGCGCGCGCAGAGCGTGACCGTCGGCCGCTCGCAAGGCGAGGCGCCCGGCGTCGACGGGATCGTCGCGTTCGCCGGCGACGCCGAACCCGGCAGCTTCGTCGACGTCCGGCTGGACGGCAACACCGCGTTCGACTTCTTCGGCACGCTCGTCACCGCGCCGGTGCTCGCGTGAGCCGCTCGCTGATCACCGATCCCCCGCCGCCGCCCGCGCCGCCTCCGGGCGGACGGCCGCGGCGCACTCCCGATCCGGGACCGACCGGACGGCAGCGGTGGCTGCACCTCATGCCCTACATCCTCGGCGGCGGACTGATCCTGATCGGGATCATCTTCGGCGTCGTCGCGTACCGCATGATCCACGACCACGACAGCTTCGAGGTCGGGCTCAGCAAGACGATCCAGATCTACGTCCCGAGCCCCCAAGCGGTGTTCGGCAAAGACCGCATCTACGTGATGCTGCTCGGGATCGACTTCAACTACGACGAGAAGGGGATGCCGTACTCGAAGGGCGCGCGCAGCGACACGATCATGGTCGCCGGGCTCGACTTCCCGACGAAGTCGCTCAAGCTCGTCTCGGTCCTGCGCGACAGCGAAGCGATCGTCAACGGCCACGACACGAAGATCAACGAGGCGTACTCGGACGGCGGCGTCAAGCTCGCCGATACCGTCATCGGCGACTTCATGGGGATGCCGAAGGCCGCCGGCGGGTACTTCGACCGCTACATCGTCGTCAACTCGAACGGGCTCAAGGACTTCGTCGACGCGATCGGCGGGATCGACGTCCCCGTCACCGAGACCATGGACTACGACGACAGCTGGGGCCACCTGCACATTCACTTCAAGCCCGGCCTCGTCCACATGAACGGCTATCAGGCGATGGCGTACTCGCGCTTCCGCCACGACGCGTGCAGCGACCCGTGCCGGACCAAACGCCAGCAGCAGATCATCCACATCACGATGGCCAAGCTCAAGGCCGACCGGTTCAACGACCTCACGCACATCGGATCGCTGATCGGCGCCCTCAACAAGAACATCATGACGAACCTGACGTTCGACGAAGAAAAGTCGCTCGCGTGGTCGTTCAAAGACGCGAACCTCGCGGACCTCGGTCACGCCGACACGATTCCCTACGTCGACACGAAGCAGACGGCATACGCCGGTGAGGTGCTCGTCCCCGACGAGCGGATGAAGGCGAAGCTCGTCGGCGAGCTGCTCGGCCCCTACGGGAACGTCACCCCGCCGCCGGCCGGGGCGCTCGCCGCGGTGAAGCCGTCGACGGTCCACGTCGTCGTGCAGAACGGCAGCGGGATCTCGGGCCTCGCCGGCGCCGCCGCCGCGAAGCTGCAGAAGCTCGGCTATAAGGTCGACTCCGTCGCGAACGCGGATGCGTTCAACTACGACGTCACCGAAGTGCGTCCGGCGGCGAAGGTGCCGAACATCGGCGAACGCGTTCGCCAGGACCTCGGCCTCCCCGGTGCGTCGGTGACGCCGGCGACCGATGCGACGCCCGGTCCGAAGACGCTCGTGACGGTGATCGTCGGCAAGGATTTCGCCGAGTCGCAGGCGACCGCGGTCGCGACGCCGTCGACCGCGCCGCGGTGACCCGCCGCGCCGCCGTGGCGCTGGCGGCGGTCGTGGTGGTCGTCGCGCTCGCCGGCTACGGCGCGCGCCGGTTGTGGCTGAAATCCGACGACCTGCTGCGGCCGGTCGTCGTGATGCACGATGCGAACGCCGCCGGGCTCGTCCGCCCGAGCTTGGCGCGGCGAATCGGCGTGCTGCTTCACGGAACCGGCGCGTCGCGCCAGGCGCCGAAGCTGATCGCGCTCACCTTCGACGACGGTCCGTATCCGGTGACGACGCCGCTGCTGCTCCAGACGCTCGCTGACCTGAAGGTTCCGGCGACGTTCTTCCTCATCGGCCGCGACGCCGAGCAGTTTCCAACGCTTGCGGCGGAGATCGCCGCGCGCGGCCATGAGATCGCCGATCACACGCTGACCCATCCGAACCTCGATCAGCTCGGGACGGCCGCCGTCACGACGGAGATCCGCGCCGGCGCGCAGACGTTGCAGCAACTCGCGCCGGATCCGGCGGAACGCACGATGTTCCGCCCGCCGCACGGGCGCTACACGCTTGCAACGATCGACGCGGCGCAGGCGGCCGGTTACGACACGATCCTGTGGACCGACGATCCCGGCGATTGGCGCTCGGTCGGCGCCGAAACGCTGCTGGCCCACGTTCGCAGCCGTGCAACGGCGCCCGAGGTGCTGCTGCTGCACAGCGGACGTCCGGCGACGATCGCGATGCTGCCGGCGCTCGTCACGTCCTACCGCAATGCCGGATACACGTTCGTCACGGTCGGCGAGCTATTGCGGCGGGTTCCGCCCGCCGATCTGAACCGTGCCGCGAAGGAAGCGCTGCCGAGCGGGGCTTAGTAGCAAGGATGCGGCCCTGGTTCGAGCGTGACGACTGGGAAGCGCTCGCCGATGAGAAGGGACTCGACCGGCGCGAGCGCGCCCGCGTCGACGCGTACCGCCGCGACGGCTTCTTGCTGTTCGAGGACGACCGCATCCTCGACGGGATCGACGCCGACGGGATCTGGGAGCGGCTGCGGCCGCGATTCGCCGGCGGCGACGGCGTGCGCGTGCAGGACGCCTGGGAAACCGAAGAATCGGTTCGCGCGATCGCGCTGCAGCCGCAGATCATCGCGACGCTGCGGATGCTCTACGGTCGCGAGCCGATCCCGTTCCAAACCTTGAACTTCCTGACCGGCACCGAACAGCGCACGCACAGCGACGTCATCCACTTCTCGTCGCTCCCCGCGGGCTTCATGTGCGGTGTGTGGGTCGCGCTCGAAGACATCACGTTGCGACAGGGACCGCTGCACTACTTTCGCGGATCGCAGCGCTTGCCGGAGCTCGACTACGAGGATCTGGGGATCGCCCCCGTCCGCGGCGTCCCGATGTGGTCGAACCCCAACACGCTTGCGGCGTACCAGGCCTACGAAGAGAAGATCGCGGCCCTGGCCGCCGAGAGCGGGTTCGCGCGCGAGGACGTTGCGATCCGCCGCGGTTCATGGCTGATCTGGTCCGCGAACTTGTTGCACGGTGGGACGCCGCGCGACGATCGGACGCTGACGCGCCGCAGTCAGGTGACGCACTACTACTTCGAGAACGCGATCCCGTACACGCCGATGTTCTCCCGGCGGAGCGACGATGCGTTCTTCGTCCGTGCGCTGCGTAGCGTCCGCGACGGGAAGCTGTTGCCGCCGCCGACGTTGGACGGCGCGCGGGTGCTCTTCCCGCGGGTGAAAGACGAGCCGCACCTGCGTTCGATCCGGCCCGCCGCGGCGCTGCCGCCGTACGCGCGTTGGTCGCTCGGTGGCGGCGCTCTCCCGCAGCCCGGCTTCTCCGTGCTGCGCAACCGCGCCGGATCGATCGCGCAGCGTCTCGGGATTCGCCCTTAAGCGATCGCGCCCCCGAGCATCACGAGCCGGACCGCGCGCAGCGCAGCGATTTCGTGCGTCGGATCGCCTTCGACCGCGATGAGGTCGGCGCTCGCGCCGGCGCGGATCATGCCGAGGTCGTCGCGACGCAGCACGTTCGCCGCGGTTGCGGTCGCCGCGACGAGCGCGGCCTCCGACGTCATCCCGTGCGCGACGAGCAGCTCGAGCTCGCGCGCATTTTCGCCGTGCGGAAAGACGCCGATGTCGCTCCCGTTCGCGATCGTGACGCCGCTGCGCAGCGCGGCGGCGAACGCCTCGCGTTTCCCGACGACGATCGGATCGTCGGGCCCCAGGCCGCGGATCCGTTCCAGCGCTTCGTACGCGGCCAGCGTCGGAACGTAGGCGACGCCGCGCTCGGCCATCAGCGTGAACGCGGCGTCGTCGCCTGCGTTGCCGTGCTCGATCGTCGCGACGCCGGCGAGCGCGGCGCGCCGCATCGCTTCGGCCGTCGTCGCATGCGCCGCGACCGGACAACCGGCGTCGGTGGCGATGCGGACGATCAGCGCGAGCTCATCGACCGAGAACGCCGGGCGCGCGGTTCCCGCGGGGCCGTAGCGGTAGTCGGCGTAGACCTTCACCCAATCGGCGCCCGCGCGGATCTGCGCGCGAGTCGCCGCGGCGATCGACTCGGGCCCGTCGACTTCTTGCGCGCCCTGCGGGACGCAGACGTGCGGTGCGAACCCCGTCGGTCCGTAGCTCCCGCGGGCGACAATCGCCCGCGTCACGCAGAGCAGCCGCGGTCCGGGGACAATCCCTTGCGCGACCGCCTCGCGCAAGCCGACGTCCGCCTCGTCGGCGCCCTCGGTCCCCAGGTCCCGCAGGGTGGTGAAGCCGGCCGCCAAGGTGGCGCGCAGCGCGACGACGGCCCGCGCGACCCGGAGCGCGAGCGGGTCGCGCAGGACCTGATCGATCCACGGCCGCTCGTCGTAGGGGTGGAGCAAGACGTGGCTGTGCAGGTCGATCAGGCCCGGGAGGAGCGTGCAGCCAGGCAGCTCGTGAACCTCCGCGCCGTCCGCGGCGATGCCGGGGCCGACCGCCGCGACCCGGTCGCCGCGCACCAGGACGGCCTCGCCGTGGCGCACTTCCCGGCCGTCGAAGACGGCATCGGGACGAAGCAGGACCGGCCCTTTTCTCTGGATTCTCACGCCTCGGGAGGAACCGTCCCGGGCGACGAATGGTTGTGACCCTGTATGGCCTTCCTCAAGACCCTGTTCGACGGCAACGAACGCGAGCTCGTCCGCTTGCGCCGCACCGTCGAACGCGTAAACGCGCTCGAACCCACGGTCGCGTCGCTCTCCGACGACCAGCTCCGCGGTAAGACCGACGAGTTCCGAGCGCGCCTCGAAGAGGGTGTGCCCCTCGATGAGCTGCTCCCCGAAGCGTTCGCGGTCGTCCGCGAAACCGGGAAGCGAGTCCTGGGGATGCGGCACTTCGACGTCCAGATCATGGGCGGGCAGGCGCTGCACGAAGGCAACGTCGCCGAGATGCGGACCGGTGAAGGCAAGACGCTCGTCGCGACGCTCCCGGTCTACCTCAACGCGCTGACCGGCAACGGCGTCCACGTCGTCACCGTCAATGATTACCTCGCCAAGCGCGACGCCGAGTGGATGGGACCGATCTACGAAGCGCTCGGGATGACGGTCGGCGTCATTCAGCACGACCTCGATCACAACGCGCGCAAGGCGGCCTACGACTCCGACATCACCTACGTCACCAACAACGAGGTCGGTTTCGATTACCTCCGCGACAACATGGCGTGGTCGCTCGACCAGATGGTGCAGCGCCACCTGCACTTCGCGATCGTCGACGAAGTCGACTCGATCCTCATCGACGAAGCGCGTACGCCGCTGATCATCAGCGGCCAAGGCCACGACGCGACCGAGCTGTACGGCCAGTTCGCCAAGATCATTCCGCGGCTGGTAAAAGACGAAGACTTTACCGTCGACCAGAAGTCGCACGCCGTCCCGATCACGGAAAAAGGCGTCGCGAAGGTCGAGAAGATGCTGGGCATCAGCAACCTCTACGACCAGCGCAACCTCGAGCTGACCCACCAGCTCAACGCGGCGCTCAAGGCGTGGCACCTGTTCCACAAGGATCAGCAGTACATCGTCAAGGACGGCGAGGTGATCATCGTCGACGAGTTCACCGGCCGCCTCATGCACGGGCGCCGCTACTCGGACGGCATCCACCAGGCGATCGAGGCGAAGGAAGCGATCGCGGTTCGCAGCGAGGACCAGACGCTCGCGACGATCACCTTCCAGAACTACTTCCGCCTCTACGACAAGCTCGCCGGGATGACGGGTACCGCGAAGACCGAGGAGCGCGAGTTCCGCGAGATCTACGGTCTCGCGGTCGTCGTGCTGCCGACGAACCAGCCGGTCCGGCGCAAAGATTCCGCCGACATCGTCTACCGCACCGAGGCGGCGAAGTTCAACGCCGTCATCGACGACATCATCGCGGAGCACGAGAAGGGCCGTCCGGTCCTGGTCGGCACGCGGTCGATCGAGAAGTCCGAGCGGCTCGCCCTGCTGCTGCGCCGCCGCGGGGTCGAGTGCAACGTCCTCAACGCGAAATACCACGAGCAGGAAGCGCAGATCATCAAGGATGCCGGGCAGTACGGCGCGGTGACGATCGCGACCAACATGGCCGGCCGCGGCGTCGACATCAAGCTCGGCGAGGGCGTCCCCGAGCTCGGCGGACTCCACATCATCGGCACCGAGCGTCACGAGTCGCGCCGGATCGACAACCAGCTTCGCGGCCGATCGGGCCGTCAGGGCGACCCGGGGTCGACGCGCTTCTACATTGCGCTCGAAGACGAGCTCATGCGGCTCTTCGGTCAAGAGCGGCTGCAGAAGATGATGGACTTCGTCAAGTTCACCGACGAGACGCCGATCGAAGCCGGGATCCTTTCGCGCTCGATCGAGAACGCGCAGTCCAAGGTCGAGAACCACAACTACGAGATCCGCAAGTCGGTCCTCGAGTACGACGACGTCATGAACAAGCAGCGTGAGATCATCTACGCTGAACGCCGGCGCGTGCTCGCGGGAGAGAACCTGCGCGACTTCTTCGTCGACACGCTGCGCCGCAAGGCCGGCTACGCCGTCGACACCGGCGCGCCCGAAGAAGAGCATCCCTCGGAGTGGGACCTGCAAGCGATCATCGACGAGATGGATCAGGTCACGTCGATCAAGGACAAGCTCGGCGTCGAAGAGCTCGAGCGGCTCGACCGTGAGGGGATGAAGGCGCGGCTGTTCGCGCTCGCGCTCGAGGCCTACGAGGCGAAGGAAGCCGAGGTCGGCGCCGACCTGATGCGGATGGTCGAGGCGCAGTACATCATGCTGCCGATCATCGACCGTCTCTGGGTCGACCATCTCTACATCATGGACGCGCTCAAGAGCGGGATCGGTCTGCGCGGCTACGGGCAGAAAGACCCGCGCGTCGAGTACGAAAAAGAGGCCTACGAGATCTTCGAGGATCTCAAGAACAACATCGCCGACGAGGCGATCAAGGCCGTCTTCTTGATGCGCATCGAGATCGCGCCGGAGGGGGAGCAGCCTCCGCCCGACGGCGGCGACGGCTACGCGATGCCGCAGTTCGAGCCGCTCCCGACCGGCGAAATCGCCCCGCAGGCGAACGGCGCGCCGCCGCAGTCGCGTATGGACGCGGCCACCGCGGAACGCCTCCTCGGTCCGGCGCCGAAGAACGAGGCGACGAACATTCGTACCAACCTCGGCGACGAAGCGTCGAGGCCGAAACAAAACGCAGCGGCCGACAAGGTAGGCCGCAACGAGCTCTGCCCCTGCGGCAGCGGGAAGAAGTACAAGCGCTGCCACGGAGCGGCGGCCTAAGCCGCCGCTCCGTCTGGGCGCTCTGCGCTAGTGCGTTCGGTGCCGCGCGGCGTCGAACATCGCGCGTATCTGCTGCGCCTGCTGCTGCCGCTTTGCCGAGTTCGTGTAGGCGTCGACTGCCGTTAGGCTGATCGTCCCCGACGTCCCATTGTCGAGGGTGAAGGTTCCCGAGCCGGTGCCGGCCGTCGGGTTGAGCGTGAGCGAGGTCGTGGTGATGTAGCCGACGGTCCCGACTCCGCTGAATACGACGTTCGGGCCGAGATTCGGGAACCCGATGTACTCGGAGTTGACGGGGGTCGAGTTCGGCGCGGGGGTCGGTGAGGCGACGACGGCGCCCTGCGGCCGGCGAGAGTACGCCGAGGGTGCGGTCGTCCCGAGCGACGGCTCGTAGATCACGAGCATGCAGCCGTTGGTCATCCCATTGTACGCCTGGTTCAGCGTGAACTCGCCGAGGAAAATGTAGGCGATGAGCGTCGGGCTGCTCGTCGGCGTCGGGGTCGGCGTCGGCGTGACGGTCGGAGTCGGCGTCGGGCTCGGCGTGAAGCTCGGGGTGGCGACCGTAAACGGTGCCCATTCGCCGAAGTCCTGCGCATAGTTGCCCGTACTGTCGGTGCGGCCTGCGGAGATGAAGATCAACGTCGTTCCCGGCGTGTTGACCTGCGCCGGGCCGGTGCACGAGTAGTTGAGGCCGGTAAAGCTGAAACCCGGCACTGACGAGATCGGCGACGGCGTCGGCGCGGCGGCGACCTGGATCGTCACCGGCGTGACGGTCACCAGCGCCGCGTTGGCGCCGGAGCCGTTGATCACGATGCTGCTGGCGTTCAGCGCGCCGCCGTCATAGCCCAGGCTGAGCGCAGTCTGCGGGTTGACCAGCGTATTCGTGCTGAGATGCGTGTGCCCTGAAGTGTCGTTCTCGTTCACCGTCAGCGGGCTCGCATAATCGTCGGTGAGAATCGTCTGGCCCGCGGCGTCTTGAGGCACGACGGTGATCGGGATTGTCGCCGGCGTCCCGATCGTCAGCATCTGGCCCGGCGCGCTCAGCACGAACTTCGAGACGACGCCGCCGACGACGATGGGAAGCTTGAAACTGGTCCCGCCGATCGTCTGCGTCGCGTTCCCGACGCCGAGCGTGTGGCCGGTGCCGTTCGCCCCATCGAACAGGTAGACGGTGAAAAAGTCGTTTCCGGCCGGAGCGCTTATTGCGATGTTGCAGGCGCGTGACGTCGTGTTGACGACCGTGCACAGCGTCGAGGTCGACGAGACGTCGGCGGTCACGGTGATGGTGCCGTTTACGGCAATCGCGGCCGACACCACGGCGGACGATACGAATGACGGCTTGCGCTTCGCGCTCTGCGTCGTTGCCGTCGTCGTCGGGTTCGGGATCACCAGCGTCGCCGAACCCGCAACCTTGTTGGGGCCGGTCGGGGCCGGTGCGCTCGCGGAGCCGCCGCCGCCTCCGCCGCACGCGGCGAGCACGGCGAGCATCGCACCGAGGAAAAAGCCGGCGATCCGTTTGTTCGTCATGGTCGGCACCTCAGTGCTTCTTCGCGGGCGGCGCAGGGGTGGGGGCGGGGCTGGGCGTCGGGACGCCCGTGGTTCCGTGCGCACCGGTGACGGTCACGACCCCGGGCACCGGTGTGGGCGTAGGCGTCGGAATGGCCGTGGCGGTCGCCGCCGGCGTCGGCGTGCTCGAACGGTTGTTGCTCGAGGCGACGACACCGACCGCGGCCGCCGCGGCGGCGACGCCGGCGATCGCTCCCGCCGAGACGCCGGCGGCGGCACCCGCCGCGCCGGCGGCCGTGCTGGCCGTGCCGAGTCCGGCGCCGAACGCCGTCGTCGAAGAAGCGCTGGTCGAGAGGCCGGCGGCGCTGAACGCCTGCAACGCCGCGGCGCCGATCGCGCCGACGGTGATGAGCCCCGCGAGGGAGATGAAGACGCGCTGCCCGGTGAGCAGCGGGAAGGGCTGACCGGTGCCGACCGTCACTTGGACGTCGCCGGGCGAGCAATCGAGGCACACGATCGTGTCGCCGCTCGCCGGATCGCTGCTGTACAGGCCCTTCGTGCCGCGCACGGCGATCTGCGAGGTCGCGGTGCGGAAGACGTAGTTCGACTGCGCTCCGGCGGGATGCGTCACGTCGAAGCGCATCGTCCCGCCGCTCAGCGTGATCGTCGTCGCGGTCGTGCTGGCGCCGTTGAACTTGCCGAGCTGGACGCTCGTGTTCGGCCCCAGCGCGACCTGCGAAGAATCTTCAAGGACGACCAGGCCGTTCGACGCGGCGTGCGTCACCGCGTAGGCGTCGTCGGGGACGATGCTCTTCTTGAAGACGCGCGCGAACGGCGCATCTTTTGCGGCCTGCGTGCCTACCTCGCCGCGAACCGCCTGCAGCTCCTTTTGCGCCGCGGCGTGCGCCGCGGGGGCGGGAACGACGGCGACGAGGATGGCGATCCCGGTGGCGGCCGCGAGCGCGCGGCGGACGGCGACGGAAATCACAAAGGAAGCCCTCACGTGAAGTAGCTGGCCCGTGGGCCGAGCTTTGTCAGCGGGCCGGCGGTTGCCCTCTCGGGCAAGCGGCAGCGACCCCGGGCTTTACAGTAAGGCCCCCTGGTCAAGCGGGAGTCAATCGGCCGACCAGGCTCCGGCGCCTCACCGCAGAAACCGAGGGTCCCGTGTCCGACGCCCAAACCACCGCCATCGACCGAGCCCGCGAGCGCCTCGACTCGCTC
The DNA here is from genome assembly GCA_036498305.1 of Candidatus Elarobacter sp. Lineage (GTDB taxonomy): Bacteria > Vulcanimicrobiota > Vulcanimicrobiia > Vulcanimicrobiales > Vulcanimicrobiaceae > Vulcanimicrobium. The sequence goes on from DASYFS010000219.1 coordinate 11,757, forward strand.
AAGGTGCGTCTTTGACGATGCCGGGAAGCGCCGCAGCGTAGCCGAGCTCGAGGCGCGCTCACGCGCCGACGATTTTTGGGGCGACCCCGAGAACGCGCGCGTCGTGATGAAGCGGATCGCAGAGCTGCGCTCCGACCTCGACGCCGTCGACGCCGTCGATGCGGCGCTGAACGACGCGGGCGAGATCCTCGAGGTCCTCGGCGACGAGGAGGGCGCGGAGGCCGAAGCCGACGCGATGATCGCGCGCGCCGTTTCGGCGCTCGGCGAGCTGGAGATGGCGGCGAACTTTGACCGCCCGTACGACTCGCATGGCGGGATCGTGACGATCCGTGCCGGCGCCGGCGGGACCGACGCCGCCGACTGGACGCAGATGCTCGGCCGGATGTATCTGCGCTGGGCCGAGAACCACGGCTTCGAGACGCAGGTCGTCGAGGAGTCGCCGGGCGATGAGGCCGGACTGCGCTCGATCACCTTCATCGTGCGCGGCAAGAACGCGTACGGGATGCTGGAGAGCGAGCGAGGCGTCCACCGGCTCGTCCGCATCTCGCCGTTCGACAACCAGGGCCGGCGGCAGACGTCGTTCGCCGAGGTCGACGTCGTGCCGGAGATGGAGGAAGGCGACGCAGGCGACCTCGAGCTGAAGCCCGACGACCTCAAGTTCGAGACGTTCAAGGCCAGCGGCGCGGGCGGTCAGTACGTCAACAAGACCGAGTCGGCGGTGCGCGTGTACCATCTCCCGACCGGGCTCACCGTCGCCTCGCAGCAAGAGCGTTCGCAGACGCAGAACCGCGAGGTCGCGCTGAACATCCTGCGCGCGAAGCTCGTGCAGCGCGCCCGCGAGGAGCAGGAGCAGAAGCTTGCCGAGATCCGCGGCGAGCGGATGGCGAACGAGTGGGGCTCGCAGATCCGCAACTACGTGCTCCACCCGTATCAGATGGTGAAGGACGTGCGGACAAACGTCGAGACCGGGAGCGCGCAGGCGGTTCTGGAAGGCGATCTCGACGGCTTCATCTGGCCGTATCTCCAGAACCGCGCGAAGTTCGCCCCGGTGGCATCGTAGTGAGCCGCGTCGACGTCGTCGTCGTTTGCTGGAACGACAGGGAGAAGATCGCGACCGCCCTCGACTCGGTCTACGCGCTGACCGAAGTGCGCCACGATCCGGGTTTCGCGAACGTCGTCGTCTCCGACAACGGTTCCGGCGACGGCTCGCGCGAGTACATTGCCGAGCGCTACGGCGGGCGGGTGCAGATCGTCGAGAACGGTGCCAACCTCGGCTTCGCCGCCGCGTGCAACCGCGCGTTCGCGGCCACATCGTCGGAGTACGTCTTTCTGCTGAACCCCGACGCGGAGCTGAGGGATCGTGCGCTGGTCGAGCTCGTCGCGTTCATGGACGAGCACCCGCGCTGCGGGATCGCCGGTTCGCGCATCTACAACTACGACGGCACGGTGCAGCAGTCGATCGGCGAGTTCGACACGTGGGCCGGCGCGTTCTTGCGTTCGAGCGCGTGGGGCGAATGGCCGGGGCTGCGGCGGTTCGCGAACGGCGCATCGCTGCGCGACTACGCAACGTACGAGAGCCCGCGGAAGGTCGATCTGCTGATCGGCGCGGCGCTGATGATCAGGCGCACGATGCTCGAGCAGATCGGATTGTTCGACGAGCGCTTTTTCCTCTACCACGAAGAGGTCGACTATGCGAAGCGCGCGACCGAGGCCGGATGGGAGACGTGGTTCGTCCCCGCCAGTGAGGCCGTCCATGAGGGGATGGGCAGCGCGCGCGGGCAGTACAGCGTCGAGAAGCGCAAGCAGACGTCGCGGCGCAAGTATTGGATCAAGCATCACGGCCGGATGTGGTACTGGAGCCTCGTCGGCGCGCTCGCCGGCCGCTACGCGCTCTACGCCGGCGTCCTCGCCGGGGCGGTGCTCGCGGGGCGGAGACTCCTTCGGTAGGATGGCGCTCGCGCCCGGTGCCGTGACGACGTTCGAGCGGGTCGAAGGCTATCGCATCGTCCGTTCCTTCGGCTACGCGTACGGCCAGGCGTCGCGTCCGCGCAACATGCTCAAGCAGACGTTTCGGAGCATCGGCGTGCTTATCGGGCTCGCGCCGATCGAGTATCTCACCGACGCCGAACGCGCGCGTGCGGACTCGCTCGAGATCATGCTCGCGAAGGCCGAGACGATGGGCGCGAACGGCGTCATCAACGTGCAGTTCCAAGCGAGCGAAGGTCCCGACGGCGCGACGCGTGTCCTCGCGTTCGGCGAAGCGGTTCTTCTCGATCCCGCGCCGGCGATTCCGTGAGCCTGGTGGAACGCGCGAACCGTGAGGTCGCGCTCGGGACGCTGACGGCCGCCGTCGACGCGTGCCGCTCGTGCGGGATCGGCCAAACGCGCCGCAACGCGGTCTTCGGCGAAGGCGATCCGTGCTCGCAGCTGATGGTGGTCGGTGAGGGCCCGGGCGAGACGGAAGACAAGCTCGGCCGGCCGTTTGTCGGGCGCGCCGGCGAGCTGCTGGATCGGATGCTGCTCGCGATCGATCTCGAACGCGCGGACGTCTTCATCTGCAACACCGTGAAATGCAGGCCGACGATCGACCTCGGTCACCGCCTCGGAAACCGGCCGCCGACGCCGGACGAGATGAAGAATTGCCGCCCGTACCTCGACCGGCAGATCGAGATCATCCGGCCGAAGGTGATCCTGGCGCTCGGCGCGCCGGCGGCGAAGTCGTTCATGGGCGAGCGCTTCTCGATCAGCAAGCAGCGCGGCCAGTGGTTCGAAGGGCCGCTTGGGATCCCGGTGATCGCCAGCTTCCATCCCGCCTACATCCTGCGGCAGACCGGCGGCGCGATGACCGAGGTCAAGCGGCTGGTCTGGAACGATCTCAAGCAGGTTCGCGATCGCCTGCAGGCCGCCGACGAGCCCGCCGCCGTACCGGAGCAGCACTCGCTCTTCGAGTAGAGCAAAGGGGACGAGCGCACGGCAGCGAAAACTCGGACCCTCTTTCTTCGGGTGGGATGTGCGGATGTCGCAGTTGATTCTGATCACGGGCATCTACGTGACAGGCGGGCTGGTGCTCGCGGTGCTGATGTTCCTGACGGCCTCGCGCGTCAGCGAGCTCGGCAAGACGACCGGTCAGGTGCTGGACGTCGCGTTCGGCAACGTGAAGATCGGGACGAGCAGCATCCTCGTCGGGCTCGCGATCGTCTCATTCGCGGCGATGGTCGGCGTGCCGACGTACTATCTCTATCTCAGCCACCAAATCGACGATCACGCGATGCAGTTGGTCGTGCAGTTCGACCCCCCGCCGAACAGCGACATCCAGGTTATCAGCGACCCGAGTCAATGGGTGTTGAGCAACTCCGTCCTGCGCGTCTATCGATCGGGCGATTGGCAGTCGTTCTCGGTGGCACCGCAGCGCGGCGCGCTTCCGCTTCCGCTTCGCGTCCGCTACGACGTCGACAAGGGCGTCCCGTTCTACACGTATCAGTACGGCGTCACCCAGCCGGTGAAGGACTTCCGCGGCGACTCCGGGACGATCGTGCTCCCGTCGGTGACCCTGACGCCCCCGCCGAACAAGACGTCGGCCTCGACGGCCTCCGCGTCCGTTTCAGCGCAGCTGCGGGACCTGCCGGATCCAGGGATCGTGCGCACCGTGCAGGCGGCGCAGCCTATCGTCAAGCCGGAGAACCCGTGAAGCGCGCGGCATTGCTGCTCGTTGTCGCGTTGGCCTCGGCTCCGGCCCTGGCGCAAACCCAGCAAGCGGTAAAGATTCAAGTCGCGCTCTCCGGCGCCGTCGCAAAGACGCCGTTCGGGGCGAGGGTGCCGGTCCCGGTCCCGGGGGCGGAAGTGTACCTGCATCCCAGCGCTTCGTCCAACGAGCACGAATGGATCGGACCGGTGATTACGGACAATCAGGGTCGGTTCTCGTTCTTGAACGTCCCAGGCGGCAACTACGTGGTGCGGGTGTTTTCCGGGCCGTACCGGCTTTGGCAGCAAGTCGTGCAACTCCCGACGGAACTGGCGCCGATCGTTTTCGATGACGTCGACGTGGTGTACTACGTGCGCCCCAGCGACGGTCCGAAGGTCGATGCGGCGCTCGCCTCGGTGCGCTTGCCGTACTACAAGGCGACCGGCTCGGTGACGGAGCCGACGAATGCTCTCTGGTTCGGAGATCGCGTCCCCATCCGCGACGTGAAGTTGATCGCAAAGGCGTTGATGGCCGGCGGCGTGCCGCTCCAGGCCATCCGCCGATTCAAGACCGGGTCCGATTGGCGGGCCGTCGTGGTCCAAGTCGGGGCTTCCCCGCAGCACAGCAGCGACAAGCCCCTGACGGTTGCCGACATCGAGTCGGCCGCCGACTTTCCCCGCGCTCGGTAGCAGCCGCCCCGCGGCCGGCATGGTACAATAGCGCGTCATGCTCAGCGCCCGGGACTTGTGGATCGACGAGAAGGCGCGCCGTGCCGGCTTTACGGACGGTGCAGCGTTCGCGGCTGCACATGCCTTGAAGAGCTACCGGCTCGACCAGCTCTACCGCGCCGCGACGAAGGAGCTCGCCGAGGACGTCGAGGCGATCACGCCGCTGTCGAAGGAACTGCGTGCCGCGCTGACCGCCGGGGGCTTCGCGCTCGACGGCGTGACGCCGGTCGTCGTTCAGCGCTCGAACGACGGGCAGACGACGAAGGGGCTGTTCCGCCTCCACGACGGCAATGAAGTCGAAGCCGTGCTGATGGAGCACCACGGCGAGCGCAACACGATCTGCATCTCGTCGCAGGCCGGCTGCGCCTACGCGTGCGCCTTCTGCGCGACGGGCCAAGCCGGCTTCACCCGCAACCTCACCGCGACGGAGATCTTCGACCAGGCGCGCTACTTCGCCAAGCAGCTCGCGCGCCAGAACCGCCGCATCACCAACGTGGTGTTCATGGGGATGGGCGAGCCGTTCGCCAACTACGAGAACGTGATGGGCGCCGTCGCGCTGCTGCACGACCCGAAGGGGTTCGGCCTCGGCCACCGCCACATCACGATCTCGACGGTCGGCCTCGTCGACAAGATCGACCGCTTCGCCGAAGAGCACACGCAGGTCAACCTCGCGATCTCACTCCACGCGCCGACCGACGCAACCCGCTCGAAGATCATGCCGGTGAACCGGAAGTTCTCCAGCGACGACCTGCTCGCGGCGGTCGCCCGCTACATCGCGAAGACGAACCGCAAGGTGTTCTTCGAGTACGTGATGCTCGCCGGAATCAACGACAGCGACCAGCACGCCGTCGACCTGGCGAAGCGGATGAAGGGCCCGCTCTACCACGTCAACCTGATCCCGTACAACAGCACGCCCGACGCCGCGATCACCGGCAGCGACGAGCAGCGCATCTGGGCCTTCGCGAAGATCCTTGAACAACAGGGCGTCGCGTGCACGGTGCGCACGCCGATGGGCCGCGACATTGCCGCGGCCTGTGGTCAGCTCCGCGCGGAGACCCAGCCGAAAGCCAAGCTCGCCCACGCATAGTGAGTGAGCTTCGGCCGAACGCCGTCGGCGTCGTGGTGCTGCGCGGCGACGGCGAGTCGGCGCGGATGCTCGTCATTCGACGCGGGCGCGGCGTGTTCGCCGGAGCGTGGACGATCGTGATGGGCGTCGTCGAGCCCGGCGAGCGCGCGACCGAGACCGCGCGGCGCGAGGTGCTCGAAGAGACGGGGCTCGCGGTGACGACCCTCTACACAGCGGGCGTGCTGGACGCGTTCTACGATCCGGTGAAGGATCGGATCGTCAACGTCCCGTTCTTCGTGGCGCGCGTCGAGGACGGCGAGGTGTGTATCGACGAGGCGCACGACGAGCACCGGTGGGTGACGCTCGACGATGCGGCGCCGCTGTTGACGTTCTCCGCGCAGCGGCGACTGCTTGACGAGGTTCGCGCTGCGTTCCTCCGAGGCGAGCCGGAAGGCTGGCGGCGCGTCGGCTGAGCGGCCGGTTGCGGCGGCGTTTCGCGGGACGGGTACGTCAGCCCGCGGAGGATGTACCATGGCCGTGATCGACGTCGCGAAGTTCGAGCACTTCTTTCGCGTTGCCGCGTCGCTCGACGTCGACCGCGAGGACGTGCGGCGCTACGAGGAGTTCGTGAACGAGAAGATCGCCGACTTTTTGATCCGCGCGCAGGCGATCGCGCGGGCGAACGTGCGCGATCTCATCGAACCGCAGGACCTTCCGGTGACGAAGGGGATCGCGATCTGCGAGCACGAGTTCGACCACATCGACAGGGAGATCGGGATGCGGGCGCTGCTCGCCGACCTGCTCGTGAAGCCGCCGAACATCGACTACACCGACGAAACCGAGCGGCGTCTCCCCAGCATCGCGGGCGGGCTCTCCGTGGCGCTGGCGCGTTCGTTCCCCATCCTCGACCCGAACGTCAAGAATCCGCAGCAGACCCAGTGGGATCGCGCGAGGCGGCTCTTCGCGTTGCTCGTCTAACCGACGCGCGGTCCGGCGGCGGCCTGCGGGACGTCGGGGACTGCCTTCGGCGTGAAGATCACCATGAGATACGCCCGGTAGCGGAACGCGAGGAACAGCCACAGCGCGAAGGTGACAATCGGAAGGACGATCATCTGGATGTTCATCGTAAGATGGAACGCGAAGATGTTGTAGAGCACCGCACCGAGCAGCACGAGCGCGAGCACGACGTAGCGGTTGACCAGCAGCAGAATGCCGCTGAAGATTTGGATCACCTGAACGAACAGCACGAAGTGCGACTTGAAGATCACGTCGTTGAACTGACCGGCGAAGCCGGGCAGCGCCGGCAGCGGGGGGCCGATCCCCAAAGCGGTCGAGGCGCCGAACGCGCCGAGCACCACGAAGATGAGACCGAGGAGGATGCGGGCGACGACGATTGCGACTTTCATCGCTGTCGAGCGTAGCAATGACGCCGCAACGGCACAAGGGCCACCGTCACTCGTTTGACAGGCTGGGAGGCGGCCAATCACGAACGCGGGCGGTTCGATGACGGAGGCGGCATTGGAGAAACCCCGCGTGACGATGGAGGAGATCACGGCGCTGGCGAAGCGCCGCGGCTTTATCTTCCAGTCGAGCGAGATCTACGGCGGAATCGGGGGCTTCTTCGACTACGGTCCTCTCGGCGCGGTCCTCAAGCGCAACGTCAAGGACGCCTGGTGGCGCGAGAACGTCGAGCTGCGCGACGATGTCGTCGCCTTCGACTCGTCGATCGTGATGCACCCGCGGACCTGGGAAGCTTCCGGCCACGTCGCTGCGTTCCACGACAAGCTGGTCGACTGCCGCAACTGTAAGCACCGCTTTCGCGCCGATCATATCCCCTCGCTCGACAAGTGCCCCGACTGCGGGATGACCGGAACGCTGACAGAGCCGCGCAACTTCAACCTGATGATGCGCACGGCGATCGGGCCGATGGAAGACACGTCGGCGCAAACGTATTTGCGTCCCGAGACCGCTCAGGGCATCTTCGTCAACTTCAAGAACATCTACCAGAGCGCGCGCAAGAAGCCGCCGTTCGGGATCGCGCAGATCGGGAAGTCGTTCCGCAACGAGATCACGCCGGGGAACTTCACCTTTCGCGTCCGCGAGTTCGAGCAGGCGGAGCTCGAGTTCTTCGTCCCGCAGGACGGCCGCGATCTCGAATGGTTCCAGCAATGGGTCAGCGCGCGCAAGAAGTGGTACAGCGACTACGGCGTCCGCGCCGATCGCCTGCGGTTCTACGAGCTGACTCCCGAAGAGCGTCCGTTCTACGCTAAAGCGGGCATCGACGTCGAGTACCTATTCCCGTGGGGTTGGGGCGAGCTCGAATCGATCGCGCACCGCGGCACCTACGACCTCGACCGGCACATCGAGTTCTCCGGCAAAGACTTGCAGTTCTTCGACGAGGCGACGAAGTCGAAGTACACGCCGATCCTCATCGAGAGCTCGGCCGGGATGGACCGTACGACGCTGACGATGCTGATCGACGCCTACGACCGCGAGACGATCGTCGAGGGCGATAAGCAGTCGGAACGCACGGTCCTGCGGTTCCACCCCAAGATCGCGCCGGTGCAGGTCGGCGTGTTTCCGCTGGCGCGCAACAAAGACGACTTGGTCGAGCGCGCCCAGTCGATCGAACGCGGGCTGCGGCCGGCTTTCCGCACGCAGTACGACGAGGGGAACGTCGGGCAGCTCTACCGCCGCCAGGACGAGATCGGGACGCCGTTCTGCATCATGATCGATTATCAGACGCTCGACGACGGCACCGTCACCGTGCGCGATCGCGACTCGATGAAACAGGACCGCGTCGCGGCCGACGCGCTGTCGGGCTACTTGCGGGAACGCCTCGGCTGAGACGGATCAGGCGGTGCGGCGGGGGCGAAACTCTACCGCGTCGTGCCGGGGGCACGGATCCCAGCCGCGGCGAGCGGCGTCGCTGACGACTTCGCAGCCGCAGGGCCAGCTATAGCGGAAGAATCCGGGGAGCTCCGCGTGGACTCGGACATCGTGAACTCCGAGCAACGCGACGGTCGCACGAAGCTGCTGCTCTCCGGCGAACTCGTGCTTCATTCTTCAAGTTTCGGGCATGCAGGCGATTCGATCAAGGGACCAAAGGCCCGTGGCCGGTAAAGAGCGCGATAAGTGGCTTTACGCCACGCTGACAATTCGCGGCGCTATTGCGTGATCGACCGGTCGAAGGCGACGCGCAGGCCTTCGCCCATGAGGTTGAAGCCGAGCAGGGTGATGATGATGAGCGCACCGGGCTCTAGCACCATCCAAGGAGCGCTGACGGCAGTCGTGCCGAGGGCATCCTGGAGCATGTTGCCCCACGAGGCGGTCGGGATTTGGACCCCGAGTCCGAGATAGGAGAGGCCGGCTTCGATCAGGATGTTGTCGCCGACCGCGAGCGTCCCCGCGACGACGACCGGCGCAAGCGCGTTCGGCAATAAGTGAAGGGTGATGAGCCGCACCGGACCGGCGCCGAGCGCCCGCGCCGCTTCGACGAAGTCGCGCTCGCGCAGCGTCAAGACCTCGCCGCGCACGAGACGGGCGACGCCCATCCATGAGAGGAGGCCGATGACCAGCACGATGACGACGAGCGAGAAGTTGTTCGTCAGGGCTTCGACCGTGATCACGAGGAAGAAGGTCGGAAACGAGAGCATCGCGTCGACGAAGCGCATCATGATCGCGTCGACCCGTCCGCCGGCAAGACCAGCGATCGCCCCGTATAGCGCGCCGAGGACGACTGAGATCAGCATCGCGGTGATCCCCACCGTCAGCGAGACGCGGGCGCCTTGCAGCGCTCGCGCCAACTGGTCGCGCCCGAGCAAGTCGGTACCGAGCGGGTGTGCCGCAGATGGCGACAGCGGTGTCCCCATCGTCGCGTGAACGACGGTGCTCGGCGAGTCTCGCCACACGAGTGGGCCCAGCGCGGCCGCCAGAACGATCAGGGTTAGCACAATCGCGCCCGCGACCCCGGGCTTCTCGCGGCCGAAGCGCCGCCAGAACTCCGTCATTCGTAGTGCACTCGCGGGTCGACGAGGGCGTAACCGATGTCGGCCAACAGATTCCCAGCGATCACGAAGACCGCCGAAATGATCGTGATGCCCATTACGGTCGGGTAGTCGCGCTGGAACACAGCGTTGAGCCCGAGATAGCCCATCCCTGGAACCGAGAACACGTACTCGACGAAATACGCGCCGCCGACGAGTGCCGGGAGGCTGAGGCCCAGCAGCGTGATGATCGGGATCAGCGCGTTGCGCAACGCGTGCCGGTAGAGGATTTCGCGCTCCGGTACGCCTTTGCTGCGGGCGGTTCGGATGAACGGCTGAGCGAGCACG
>DASYFS010000220.1:0-4613 GCA_036498305.1 Candidatus Elarobacter sp.
ATCGCCAAGGCTTTCACCTCGCGCGTGGTGCCCGTGCCGTTCGGTGCTAAATATTAAAGTTCTGGCGGAGTTCGTTGATGCGCGATTCGAGGACGCCGCGCACCTGGCGGTGGAGGCGTTCGCGCTGCTCGTCGGGGAGCCGCTGGTAGACGAGGTAGCCGGCTGCCGAGATGATCCCGCCGAGCACGCCGACGAGGACCGTCCGGCCCGCGTCCGGCGCAGGGGTGTTGGAGTTGTGGGACGGCAGCTCGCCGCCCCCGGGGGTTCTGGTCGCGTCGGTCATCGTGGGGTTCCTTTCGACGCGCGTGTACCCACCTCTCCCCGGCCGGTTACGCCGTCTCCGCTTCGGCCTCGCTGACGCAACGGATCGCCCCGCGGTACTGCTTCGCGATCTGCCCGATGGCGAGCTCGGCCGTCGCGACGATCGCGCGGACGTCGTCGCGGTCGCGGCTCTCGGCCGGCCACGTCATCTCGAAGTCGCCGCTCTGGCGCCGCCCACTGACCGTCACGTGTGCGACGTCGCTCAGGCCGACCCACGCCGCCTGGAGCAGCGCGGAGACGGCGGCGCAGGCGATGTCCTCGCCGGGCTCACCCTGCAGCGCGTGGCCGGAGGCAGAAACAGAAGACAGCCGCTGCCGGCTGTCTCTGCGAAAACGAACTTCGAGCACGATCCCTTACGGGAGCGTGATGCTGTCGATCCGGACCTCGGCGAACAGCTGACGATGGCCGTTCAGCTTGCGGACGCGCTTCTTCGGCTTGTACTTGAAGACGAGGATCTTCTTGTCTTTCGCCTGGCGCAGAACCGTGCCGGTGACAGAGGCGCCTGCGACGGCCGGCGTCCCGATGGTGACGTCGCCGCCGTTGGCGGCCAGGACGACGCGATCGAAGGTGACCGACGAGCCGGCTTCGGCTTCGATGAGGTCCGTGCGAATCACGTCGCCTTCGGAGACGCGCAGCTGCTTGCCGCCGGTCTCGATGATCGCGTACATAACCTGGGAACTTTATCACGCGGCCGGGAGCATCGTCAACGCCGCCGGTCGAAGTCGGGGGCGTGGATCCGGCGAGCGTCCAGACGGTTGTGCTGGCGGCAGGCAGCTCGGTCCGGATGGGCCGGGACAAGCTGGTTGCCCCCTTCGCCGGGGTCCCCCTGGCCCGCCGCGTGGTCGGCGCGCTGGCCCCGCTGGGGCCGCTCGTGGTCACCACCCCGGCGGTCGCGGAGGCCGTCGGCGAGATTCCGGGCGTCCGCTTCCTCCTCACGCCGCCGACCGACGGACCCGGCCTGACCCTCGCGCTCGCCGACGCCGCCGTCCCGCCGGAACTGCACCTTGCGGTCCTTGCCTGCGATCTGCCGTTCATCGACGCCGGGGCGGTCACGGCGTTTCTCGCGGCCGTCCCCGAGGAGGCCGACCTGGCGTTCCCGGAGGTCGATGGGACGCCGGGCCACCCCGTCGTGTGGTCGCCGGCCGCCCGTCGCCGGATCCCCGGCCTGCGTCCCGACGAGCCGCCCGCGGTCGTTCGTCGCGACCGGGCGCTCCGCGTCCTAGGCATAGCTCTCCGTGACGAGCGGTATGTCATCGACGTTGACACATCGGATGCATGGGCCGCGGCCGAGCGGCGCGCGGCTGAGTGCGAAGGGAGGGAGGTCCGATGAGCTTGTTACCGTCCGCGAAGCCCGACCTGTGCGAGAGCGAAGGCTGCGGCCACCCGATGTCGTCCCACGTGCACGATCGCGTGATGCACGAGGGCGAGTGGCGCGACGTCTCGCGCTGCCTGGACTGCGAGCACGAAGGCGGGCCGTGCACCGACGGCCACGCGATCGTGCCGAAGCTGGACTAGGCGGTCGCCGCGGCGATCCCGATCGCCGGTCCGTCCTCGAGCCGCAAGGTCAGGCACTTCGCCGAGCCGCCGGCCTTGTGGAACTCCGAGAGGTCGGTGCGGAAGACGCGATAGCCCGCATCGTGCAGCCGCTCGCGCAACCGCCGCGAGCAGTCGTCCATGATGACGGCGTCGCCGATCTCGACGGCGTTGCACGCGAAGCGCAACGCGTCGTCGACGGAGACCTCGATCAGATAACCGGGCTCGATCGCGCGGCGCAGCAGCGTCTGCGCGTGCGGCGAGAAAGCGTCCATGTAGGCGAGCACGTGACCGCTTGAGAGCGGGCACAGCGCCGTGTCGAGGTGATAGAAACGCTCGTCGGCGAGCAGCAGCGGCAGCACGCGGCAGCCGACGATCTCTTGCAGCTGCAGCGTCGCGCCGCGCTCGGTGCGCCAGCCGTACCCGGCGTAGAGGATCGGGCGCACGCGGTCGAACAGCGCGTCGCCCGCGCCTTCGAAGTATGTCTGCTGCAGAAACGTCGTGGCGAAGCCGGCGCGCGCGAGCGCGGCGCGGAACACCGGTTGTTCGCGGCGCCGTTCGGCATGGCGAAAGCTCGAGACGATCGCGAGGTTACCGCAGATCAGCGCCGCGTTCGCGGTGAACACGAGGTCCGGTGTCTGCTCGCCCTGCGCGACCTCGATGAACTCGACGTCCGCGACGCAGCCGGCAAGCTCGATGAAGCGATCCCATTGGCGGCGCGCGTCAGGAACGGCGTCGCCGACGTTGCGCGTCATCCACGGATTGATCGCGTAGCGCACGTCGTAGTGTCCCGGGGGGCAGACCAAGAACCGCGTGGTCATTTCTGTTCGAGTCTACCGGGCGGCAGGGTGGCCCGTCATGCGACAAATGACGCACGTTCGGGAGGGGGCGTGCCGCATGCGTGGGTACGCCCTCGGCATGAAGACAACGACCGACGACAACGGCGGCTTCAAGAACGCGTTGCCCCGGGAGGTCGATGACCATCCCGATTCGGGGATGCCCCGCCAGCTCCGCACTCAGGCCGACAACGAAGACCCGCTCAGCCGCCGCGAGGCCGACGTCGCCGGGATCTCACCGACGCCCGAGGTCGTCTACGGCGAGAGCGACGAGGACGAGAACCGCGACGACCAGCGGGACGCGAACCAGGCCGGCCCCGACGAGCACCTGTAGCGGTTAGGAGACCTCGACGCTGATTTGATCGCCGTCGATCGTGACGGGATAGGTCTCGACGGGGACGACCGCGGGCGGCGTCAGCGCCGCGCCGGTCTTCACATCGAACATCGCGCCGTGGCGGGGGCACATGATGCGGCAGTCCTCGAGCTCGCCCTGATCGAGCGGGCCGCCGTCGTGCGTGCAGACGTCCTCGATCGCGTAAATCTCGCCGTCGACGTTGCAGAGCAGGACGCCAACGCCGTCGACGTCGACGCGCTTCGTCGTGCCGGGCGGGATCTCGCCGCGTTTTGCTACCGGGTGGGGCACGCCGGTCCGTTCGCGAAGGGCGGCGCATGACCCGTCAGCTTTCATTCGTTCTCGCGGTCGCGCTGGCCGCCGCAGTTCCGGCGGTCGCGGCGACGACGAGCGCCTCGCATCCTGCCGCGCACAGCGCCGCGAAAGGCGCCAAGCCCAAGGCTGCCGCAAAGCCCGTGACGCTGCCCGACGGCCTGCAATACACCGACCTCAAAGTCGGCACCGGCGCGCAGCCGAAGCCCGGCCAGACCGCCGTCGTGCACTACGTCGGGACGTTCCCCGACGGCAAGAAGTTCGACAGCTCGCGCGATCGCGGGACGCCGTTCGAGTTCGCCGTCGGTCAACATCAGGTGATCTCGTGCTGGGACGAAGGCGTCGCCTCGATGAAGGTCGGCGGCCGGCGTAAGCTGGTGTGTCCGCCGAAGCTCGCCTACGGTGAACGCGGTGCAGGCGGCGTCATCCCGCCGAACGCGACGCTCAACTTCGACGTGGAGCTGCTCGGCGTCAAATAGCCGACGCAGCGGGGTCAGCAGATCGGGGCTTTTGAGAGATCGCCGATCGGGATCACTGCGAAACTGAAGCCGGGGCCGAGCGTGATGTTGCGTCCCCAGCGCACCTGATTGACGCCGGTCATCACCAGCCCCGGGATCGGGAGCGGGATGTGCGATGCGGCTTTGTTGAGCAGCGGTTCCGACGGTCCCCAGGTGACGGGGAGCGTCGGCGTCATCGTGACGGGGACGCGTTTTTCGCCCTTGCCGGATTTCACGACGAGATAGCGCGGCTCGAGCGAGAGAAAGCCGTCGTGGTTGCGGCGGCCGGCGGCGGAGGCGCTGCGGATCACGCCGTAGCCCATCGTCCCCGCGGGGACGGCGGTCTTGTCGTCGAGCGTCACCGCATCGGTCGTCTTGAAGCGGAAGGTGCCGCCGATGCGGGCATTCCGCGACTCGACTTTATCGACCATCGTCGACGGAATCGCGTAGGCGCAGATCTTCGCCGCGGACGCCGGACGCGAAAACGCCGCCCCGGCGCTCACTACGAGTGCAAGGGCGGCGCAGAATCGCAACGTCACAGAGCCGCGCGGTTCGAGATTGCTTTGTACCGGCCCCCCGTCATCCCTCGACAAGCTCGGGATGACGAGCGGTTAGCCGACGGAGCCTTCCATCTCGAGCTTGATCAGGCGGTTGAGCTCGACGGCGTATTCCATCGGGAGCTCCTTGACGAAGAAGTCGAAGAAGCCGTTGACGATCATCGCCGTCGCGTCGGCTTCGCTGAGGCCGCGGCTCATCGCGTAG
>DASYFS010000221.1:0-3874 GCA_036498305.1 Candidatus Elarobacter sp.
GGGGCGCAGCTCGTCAGCAGCGCGATCGCGATGGAAAGGAGCGTCGCGAGTTTCGTCATGGCGTCTCCGATGCCGGGGTGACGGCGAGGACGGCGAGTTCGTCGGTAATCGCACTGTGCGTATATGCCGCGACGCGGGCGAGCAGCGCGTCGACGAAGCGCTGCGGATCGTCCGCGTCGGCTTCGAGCAGCCATTCCCTAACCCGTGCGGCGTCGATAAAGCCGCCGCGCGGATCGCGCGCTTCGGTCAGCCCGTCGGTGGCGAGCACGAGGACGTCGCCGGGGCCGAAGGGTTGCGTCTCGGCGCCGAACTGCGAGGGCCCGATGCCGATCAGCGTTCCGGTCGGCGCGAGCTGCACGAGGCCGGTGGGGCGGCGGATCCACGACGCTTCGTGCCCGGCGTTCGCGTAGCGCAGCGTCGCGCTGCGCCGGTCGTGGATCCCCACGAACAGCGTGACGAACGACTCCGGCGCGGGGCCCGCGTCGCAGTAGAGGCGATCGAAGCGTTCGGCGATCTCGTCCGGCCGCGGCACCTCGCTGGCGAGCGCGCGGACCGCGAAGCGGACGAACATCGCGTCGACCGCCGCGGTGAGCCCTTTTCCGCTGACGTCGGCGACGACGAGCAGCGTGCAGTCGTCGTCGAGCCGGTAGACGTCGTAGACGTCGCCGCCCGCGCGCGCATCGCGCGTCGCGGAGCGATACGCCGTTCCGGTCCGCAAGTGCGGCGGCGGCACGAGCCGGCGCGAGAGCGCGTTCTGCAGCGCGTCCACGACGGCGCGGTCCTCGTCGAGCTCACGGCGGAGCCGCATCAGCGCGATCGCCGAAACCGCGCCGAGGATCAGGATCATCACGAGCGCCGCGGCGGCGCTGTAGCCGCCCCAGAACAGCAGCCGGCGGCGCAGCTTCGTGGCGTCGCGGTAGCGGCTGCCGAGCGACGTTTCGATCGGCTTGCCGAGCGCGCGGAAGCGGTCGAGGAGCGCGCGGTCCCGCAGCGCCAGCGCGCGGTCGTAGGGCCGTCCGGCGAGGACCGGCGCTGCCACCTCGCGCTGCCAGTCGGCGGCGATCCGGCGCAGGTCGCCGGCGGCGCGCAGATCCGGCCCCTCGTCGTGCACGTCGCGCAGCCGCGCATCGAGCGTATCGAGCGCGATCGGAAGCTGCCGGCGCCCGCTCTCGTACGGGCTCAGAAACGCGCGCGAACCGGTCGCGACGAACGCGATCAGCCCGGCGTCCTCGTCCGACTGCGCCTGCAGCGCTGCGGCGGCCGAGAACTGACCCTCACGGATCCGGGCGATGTCGTCGTTCAGAACCAGGAGCGTCCGGACGACCCAGACTTCGCCCACTAAGACGACCGGGAGCCCGATCGCAACGAGAGCGAACGCGAGGATCAGGCCCCGGAACGAAAACAGCGTTCGGAGCACGCCACGGGGACGTTCCTAGCCTATCCGGCGAACGCCTTGTCCCGCTTGCGCGCCCGCAGCCGGTCGGTTTCGTTGAGCAATCGCTTGCGCAACCGGATCGAAGCCGGCGTGACCTCGACGAGCTCGTCGTCCTCGATGAACTCGATCGCGCGCTCGAGCGACATCTCCTCGGCCGGCGGCATCCGGAAGTTCTCGTCGGTTCCCGCCGCGCGCATGTTGGTGAGCTTCTTCGCGCGCACGACGTTGATCGCGACGTCCTTGTCGTCGTTGGCACGGCCGACGATCATCCCTTCGTAGACCTCGACGCTGGGATCGACGAAGAACCGGCCGCGCTGTTCGAGGCCCATCAGCGCGTACGCCGTGACGGTACCGGTGTCGCTGGTCACCAGCGCGCCGTTGGAGCGGCCCGGGATCTCGCCGGCCAGCGGCTGGTGCGTGTAATACACGTGCGACATCACCGCGGTGCCTCGCGAGAGCGTCAGCAGCTCGCCGCGCAGTCCGAAGATCGCACGCGTCGGCATCGTGTACTCGAGGCGCACGCTCTCGCCGACCGTGATCATGTTCGACATCTGCGCGCGCCGCTTACCGACCGACTCGATCACCGCGCCCGAGTGCTCCTCGCGCACGTCGATCACGACGTACTCCACCGGCTCCATCTTCACGCCGTCGCGCTCGGTCACGATGACCTGCGGCTTGCTCACCGCGAGCTCGTAGCCTTCGCGGCGCATCGTCTCGATGAGGATCGAGAGATGCAGCTCGCCGCGGCCGCGGACTTCGAAGGTGTCGGCGGACTCCGTGTCCTCGACGCGCAGCGCGACGTTGGACTCGAGCTCGCGCATCAGGCGGTCGCGGATCTGGCGCGAGGTCAGATACTTCCCTTCGCGGCCGGCGAACGGCGAGGCGTTGACCATGAAGTACATCGAGACGGTCGGCTCGTCGACCGCTGTTGCCGCCAAGCCTTCGGGCTGCGCCGCGTCGGCGATCGTGTCGCCGATGTTGAGGCCCTCGATCCCGGAGACGCAGATGATGTCGCCGGCCGTCGCCTCCTCGACCTCGATGCGTTCGAGCCCGTGGAACGAGAGAATCTTGGTAAGGCGCAGCCCGGCCTGCACGGTGCCGTCGCGGGCGACCTTGGCGATCGGAGCGTTGACCTTCGCGCTGCCGCGGAAGACGCGGCCGATGCCGATGCGTCCGACGTAGCGGTTGTGATCGATCGCCGAGACGAGCATCTGGAATCCGCCGTCCTCGGCGGGCGCCTCGGGGACGCGTTTGGCGATCGTGTCGAACAGCGGGTTGAGGTTCGCGCTCTCGTCCTCGAGCGCGTACTTCGCGATCCCGGCTTTGCCGTTGGCGTAGACCACGGCGAAGTCGGCCTGCTCGTCGCTCGCGCCGAGCTCGATGAACAGGTCGAAGACCTCGTTGACGACTTCTTGCGGGCGGGCGTCCTTGCGGTCGATCTTGTTGATGACGACGATCGCGCGCAGGTCGAGCTCGAGCGCCTTGCGCAGCACGAAGCGCGTCTGCGGCATCACGCCTTCGGCGGCGTCGACCAGCAGCACAACGCCCTGCACCATCTGGAGCACGCGCTCGACCTCGCCGCCGAAATCGGCGTGGCCCGGCGTGTCGACGATGTTGAACTTGACCCCGTCGTGCTCGATCGCGGTGTTTTTGGCGAGGATCGTGATCCCGCGTTCCTTCTCGAGCGGGTTCGAGTCCATCGCGCGCGTCTCGCCCTGCTGGCCTTCGCGGTAGATCCCGCTCTGGCGGAACATGGCATCGACCAGCGTCGTCTTGCCGTGGTCGACGTGGGCGATGATGGCGACGTTACGGATATCGGGCCGGGTTCTCACAAGCGGCTATTGTACCACAGCGAGGACGCCTGGTCTCCGCCTTTAGGCGTCCCTTAAGGGCTCTTAATCGGCCCTAGCGGCCGAACCGGCGCTCGCGGCCGCCGAAGTCGGCGATCGCCCGGTCGAGGACGGCGGCGTCGAACTCCGGCCACGGCGCGGGGGTCGACCATAGCTCCGCGTAGGCGCTCTGGTAAAGCAGGAAGTTGGAGAGCCGCAGCTCGCCTCCGGTGCGGACGACCAGGTCAGGGTCGGGGAAGCCTGCGGTCCAGAGCCGCGCCGCGATCGCGTCCTCGTCGATCTCGTTCGGCGCGAGCCGGCCGGCCGCGACCTCGCGGGCGAGCGCACGGCAGGCGTCGCGCATCTCGGTGCGCGCGCCGTAGTCGATCGCGAGCGTCAGCACGAGCGCTTCGCAGTGCGCGGTGCGCGCCTCGAGCGTCTCGAACGCGGTGCGCAGCGCGGCCGGCAGCCGATCGCGGCGGCCGATGACGCGCACCCGCACGCCGCGCGCCGCCAGCGACGCGGCTTTCTCGCGCGCGAACTGCTCGGCAAGGCCGAACAACCCCATCACCTCGGCCTGTTCGCGGCTCCAGTTCTCCTCGCTGAACGC
>DASYFS010000222.1:0-5506 GCA_036498305.1 Candidatus Elarobacter sp.
GGCTGAGCCTGCCCAATTTGCAGCGGTCAGCAGGACCGTTGGTGGTCCCGCGCGAGATCGTGGAGCCGTACTTCTCGATACACGACGTTCCCCACGACCAGGCCGTCGTCGAATTGACCACGCGCGACGATCTCGGTTCGATCGTCACGCTGCGAAACGATCGAACCCACATCACCATCGACGCGAACGCGGGAGGTCGGGCATTCTCGCTGCTCACGCACGAGGCGCCCTCGTCGCAGCAGGAGGCAACTTACGGCGCTTCCGTGCGACAGTTCAGCATCGAGGAGCGGGGACCCGGCGTGTTCGATGCGACCGGCGCGCTGCGCGACGACGTCGATCCCCCGATTCCGGCGTCACCGCGCGACTTCATCGCCAAGTTTACGCACGACTATCCGGCCGGGACGTTCAATCGTCCGTATTTGGTCAATGTGCTCTCGTCGGGGAAGCGTGCGGCCGTGAAGCTCACCTACTCCATGACCGACGAGACCGGCTTCGTCTACGGATTCCAGCGCGTAGTCTCGCTCGAGCCCGCCTCGGCGCGCGTCGTCGTCGACGAGTCGCTGACCGTGCTGCGGTTCGGCCTCAGAAATGGTGCCGTCGTCTCCGAGCCGGTAGCGCCGGGGAGCGGCGATTTCAAGCGCGCAGTCATCCACTCGTCGCTGCCGTTCCTCTCGGCGGCCGTCAACCAGTGGTCGAAGAGCGCGGCGATCCCGCTCGACTCGGTCCCGCGCGACCGCGTCGCGACGCTACCATCGTCCCAGACCGCGATGGGTGGGTATCTCGACGGGATCGCGTTCGTCGTCTGCTGGCCGCCCGGCGCGGTCGAGCGTGCGACGTGGACGCCGTATCGGAGCACCGGCACGCTGTCGTTGACGCTCGCGCCGGGATGGCGACGCACCGTCTATGCTGCCGCCGAAGAGCCGGACATCGCCGCCGCGCGACGGTTCGCCGAAGCGGAGCGCGCCTGGGTTGCCGCGAACCCGGGGGCTGGCCCGTGAGCGGGGAAGTGGCGAAATGGTATACGCAGTCGCCTCAAAAGCGACCGAGTGAGAGCTCATGTGGGTTCGAGTCCCACCTTCCCTACCAAAGAATGACGCAATGAGCGACGTTTCCGATTTTCAGACCGAGTCGTACCGCATCGATCAGCAGATCTGGGATGCGATCGCACTCGGCCCCGGCGAGCGAGCGCTCTTCCTCGGGCTGGCGAACGAGGGCGCGTGGATCAAACGCGCCGTCGAGATCGGCGTCGACGTCACCGCGATCGGCGGAGACGACGCGACGATCGCCCGCATCGAAGGCCTCGGCGCGACCGCGACCCGCGGCAGCGCGACGATGATCCCCGCGACCGAGAGCTCCTACGACGTCGCGGTCGCGATGCATTATCTGCACGAGATCGATCCCGGCTTCCACGCGCAGGTCGTCTCCGAGATGGCGCGCGTCGGCAAGCGCGTCGTTATCGTCGAGCCGTCACCGCCCGCGGACGCGTTGGGAAAGCGCATCGCCTCGCTGTACGGGCGCGCGAAGCGCGAGGAAGGCCAGTTCGAGGCGTATCAGCCGCTCGATTATTGGCGTAAGCTGCTCGCCATCGTGAAGGCGGAAGTCTATCAGCAGCTCATCACGTTCACGCGGGTCCCGCCGCGCGCCGCCGTCAACGAGACGATCTCGCTGATCCTCGAAGCGCTCGCGATCGAAGCGCTTCCCGAACGATACCTCGACGAGCTGCGCGCGCTGGCTGCGCGGCCCGACGCGCAGCTGCTTCCGCTCTCGCGCATCGTCCTGGTCGGAACCGCCGCCGGCGAGCCGCTCCCCGCCAAGAGCGCCGAGGCGTTCCGGCCCGACGTCACGCTGGCGCCGCCGCGTTCCATCCCGAAAGCGCCCTCGCGGCAGCCCGTACAGGCCGCGCCCGCGCCGTCGGCGCCCGCGATCGCGCCGGCGCCGCCGCCGGTACACCCGCAACCGCAGCCTCAGCCGCAGCCGTCGCCTGAGCCCGCGCCCCATTGGACGCCGAGCGGGTTCGGTTTCGGCCCGGGTCTCGACGAGCCCGAGCTTCCCCCGCCGCCGCCGCTACCGGCCGCTGCCCCGCCGCCGCAGCCGAGGGTCGCACCAACGCCGCCGCCCCAGGCGTCGCCGGCCGCACCGTTCGGCGCGCCGTTCGCGCTCCCCAACGAAGAGCCGCCGTTCGGCGGCGGGAACCCGGCCGAGCAGCCCGCCAGCGGTTTCGGCTGGTCGTGGGAACCGCCCGAGGGACCCGAAGAAAAGCCCTAGGGGACGAACTCGCGGAGGTTCTGCACCTCGATGCCGATCCGTACGACGGCGTTGCGGACGTCCGCCGGGATCGGCCCCTCGCGAATCACCGCGACCGCATCCTTGGCGCGCGCGACCAGCGGCTCGATCCGCTCGACGGCGGCCGCAATCCGCTCTGCATCATCGCCGGCCTTCGCGAGCGACGCGACGACCGGAAGTTCAGCGAAGGCATCGACCCGTCGCTTGATGCGCACGATCTCGCGCATCGCGCGAACGAGCGCGAGCACAGAGAGCACGAGCACCACGATGACCGCGACCAGCGCGGTCCAGAGGACGGCAGCCTGCGGCGTCACGGCCTAGGCCGCGGTTTCGCTCTTCTTCGCCGGGGCGCCGCCGTCGCTCGGCGGGCTCGGCGTGCTCGGCGGGCTCGACGAGCCGCCCTCGGACGCGCCCGACGATTTGCGCGAGTCGGTGACGTAGAACCCGGACCCCTTGAACGCGATGCCGGCCGGATTGAAGACGCGCGCCAGCTCGCCCCCGCACTGCGGGCACGTCCCCCCGAAGTCTTCCCGGGCGCCGTGGCGGACCTCGGTGACCGTCTTACAGCTGCGGCACTGATAATCGTAGAGCGGCATTTCGCCCTATTTTAGCAGACCGGGGCAAGGAGTGCCAACCGTCAGAAGTCGGCCAGCAGCGCGTCGGCCTCGCGGTCGAATTCGCACAGCCCCTTGAAGTGCACCAGCGCGTCGCTGAGCGCCGCGTCGAGCTTCCGGCGACGGGTCAGGCGGTCGATTACCATTCCGAGAATCCCGCCATACGTCGGGTAGTCGACGCGGACGACGAGCTTCGACCGTTCGGACTTCTGCTCGACGCGAATGTCGATGCGCCGGCGGACGGAGAACGCCCCCACCAGCGAGAGCTGATGGCCCGGGATGAAGCGGTCGACTTCAAACAGCTCCTCGTCCTCGCCGGGAACGTTGGAGCGGATCGCGACCTCCGAGCCGAGGTCGAGCGGCCCGGCGTCAAGCCGGCGGGCGCTGCGAACGAAGGAGAGCCAGACCGGCCACTTCTCGACCTCGCAGGCGAGATCGAAGGCAGTCCGCGCGGGCGACGCGATGTCTTGGCTGCGGTGAAGCGCCCGCGGTGACGGCCGGTCCAAGGACACGGACGACAAAGCCATGACTCCGTCCCTTCCGGACCGGAAGGGGGCTGTCCTGTCGTCAACCACAACATATTGTGCACCCGCTCCACACGTGCCACTATGAGTTGTGGATGGGGCGGGGGATAGCGGGGACAGTTACGCGATCGCGACGCTCCCGTCGCCGATCCCGCGGGCGAACGCGACCAGCGTCGCGATCCCGGTCGGGATCGCACCTTCGTCCATCCGGAATTGCGGGCTGTGCCCGGAGTGCACCGAGCCGACGCCTTCGTTGTAGATTCCGAGGCGCACCATCACGCCGGGGACGCGCTGGGCGAAATACGCGAAGTCTTCGCCGCCCATCGTCGGCGCCGGACGCTCGACGGGGATCTCGCCGAGACCGCGCACGTATGCCGCGAACGACTCCGCGAGCTCGGCGTTGTTGACGACCGGCGGATAGCCGAACAGCATCTCGATCTCGGCGCGCGCGCCGTACGCTGCGGCGACGTTGTCGATGATGCGGCGCAGCTTCTCCTCCGCCGTCGCGCGGATCGCCGGATCGTGCGTGCGCACCGTCCCGGTCATGAACACGCGGTCGGCGATTACGTTGTTGCGATAGCCGCCTTCGATCGTGCCGATCGTGACGACCATGGACGCGAGCGGATCCGTCTCGCGCGCGACGACGTTCTGCAGCGCGAGGATCGTCGCCGCGGCGACGGGGATCACGTCGACCGCCTTGTGCGGATACGCGCCGTGTCCGCCTTTGCCGCGAATCGTCACGCGGAACTCGTCGGCGGCCGCGTTTACCGGCCCCGGCGTGATGCCGATCGTTCCCGTCGCGAGCCGCGGATCGACGTGCAGCATCGTGACGGCTTCGATCTTCGGATCGTCCATCGCGCCTTGCTCGATCATCGGCAGCGCACCGCCCGGCCCTTCTTCCGCCGGCTGAAACAGCAGCACCGCGGTGCCGTGCAGCGTCTCCTTCGACTGCTGCAGCACGCGCGCGGCGCCGATCAGCATCGCGGTGTGCGCGTCGTGCCCGCAGGCGTGCATCTTCCCCGCGATCTCCGACGCGCATTCCTCGCCGGAATCTTCGAGGATCGGCAGCGCGTCCATATCGGCACGCAAGCCGCTGACGTGGCCCGGCAGCGCGCCGCGCACGATTCCGACGACGCCGGTGCCGGCGATGCGCCGATGCTCGACGCCGATCGCGTCGAGCTCGCGCTCGACGATCGACTGCGTGTTGTGCTCTTCGAACCCGAGCTCGGGATGACGGTGGATCTCGCGTCGAACCGCGGTCGCGCGTTCGGCGGCGTCTGCTGCCAGCGTGGTGCTCACAGCGCGCAACGTACTCCGCCGATCCAGCGGACCCTGGAGGCCCCATACGAGCGTGGGGGTGCTTGGTAGTCTAGGAGGAAGGTCGTGGCATGTACAGCTTCGGGAAGTTGGGCTTGAGCGCGGCCCTGGTCGTCGCGCTCGCCTCGCTTGTCGCGGCCTGTACGTCTGCCAGCCGCACGGGACCGGTTCCACCCGTTTCCCTCGAGCTCCAGGGATACACAAAGATTCCGATCCCCGTCGGCGGCGGTCGCGTCCCCCTGCCGGCATTCAACTCGATGCCCGAAGGCTTGACCTTCGCGTCCGGCGTTGCGCCGGGCAACTTCCTGTACATCCGTCCTGAGAGTGTGAGCACGGCGAAGCCGTCCGGAATCCTTCGAGCACCGAAGGGCGTCGTGTTCCTTTCCGGATGCCCGGTCGTTGAGCTATCATTTCAAGTCGCCGGAGAGATGGACGTGACGGCGCTGGCGGGCTACGACTTTACGCCGATCGCGGCGGTGGCACCGCCAGGGGTCGAGGGCGACTTTTCTATCACGATCAGTCAGGGCAGCGTCGGGCCGACATGTGACTCGCAGATCCAGCTCCTCGCCAACGGGGACGGAGTCGCTAAGGCCAATGTCGTGACGTACTTCCAGCTCTACAACCTCACCGGGGCGAGGCTCGAGCCGAACACGCTGTACTGGTTGACCGCCGCGTATCAATTGGGATCGCCGGCGAGCCCGACGCCCACCGCCACACCGTCCCCGACGCCCACGCCCACACCGTCCGCGACGCCCACGGCCACACCGT
>DASYFS010000223.1:0-8563 GCA_036498305.1 Candidatus Elarobacter sp.
TCTACGGCTTCGGCGCCGTGGCGGCGCGCGCCGTCCGCAGGCTCGGCCTCGACCCGCTCGTGCTCTCGACCGGCCAGTTTTGCGCCTCGACGATGGTCGCGGCGCCGCTCGCGCTCGCGCTCGAGCACCCCTGGACGCTGCCCGTGCCGTCGGCCGGCGTGTGGCTGGCATGGCTCGGCCTCGCGATCCCCAGCACGGCGCTCGCCTACATTTTGTACTATCGAATCATCGCGGTCGCCGGCGCGACCAACGCCGCCTCCGTCACCTTCCTGATCCCGGTCAGCGCCCTGCTCTTGGGCGCCTTCGCGCTCGGCGAGCGCATCGCGCCGACGACGATCGCCGGGATGGCGGTCATCTTTGCCGGCGTCGCGCTGCTCGACGGGCGCATCGTGAATCGCTTCCGCTTGACGACCTCCTAGGAAAATAGTAGGCTCCGGGTGGGCTCTTATATATTTAAGAGCAGGGCCCGGACGGGAGGTAGTGGTGATCCGCAAGGAGCGAGTGGCAGCGTGTTTTTGGGCCTGTGTCGGCGCCGCGGCATTCGTGACGCTCGGCCCCGCGCCGGCCGCCGCCGTCGCCGACGTCGCCGGGGTGCTGACGATCCCCACCGTCACCGCGGCGCCGCCGCTCGACCCGCACGCGGAACCCACCGCCTGGAGCGGTGCGGCGACCGTCACGCTCCCCTGGGACGTGCAGCACGCGCGCGCCGCGACCGAGCTCTCTCGCGCTCGCGTCGCGACCGACGGCCCGAACATCTACGTTCGCTTCGAGGTCGAGCAGCGCGAGGCGCTGCTCGCGCAGCAGCATACCAACGACGTCGGCGACGGCACCGACGACGAAGTCTGGATCGATCTGTGGCCGAACGGCAACTCGGGATTTTACTATCAGTTCGCCGCGACGTCGAACGGCACGCACTTCCAATATTCGTCGGAGAACACCGCGTACGCGCCGACGTGGACGTCGTTCGGCGAAGCGCACTCGGGCGGCTTCACGATCACGATGAAGATCCCGGTCGCAGTGATGCGCGGCAACGGCGCCGGAGCGGGCTGGAAGGTGCAGTTCGTGCGCATCGTGCGCTCGACCGGGGAGCGGCAGATCTGGAGCTACGGAAACGCGCAGACGAACGGCGACGACGTGACCTACGCCGGCGCGCTGAACGGGATGGCGCGTGCGGCGGCGCGTCGCCCGCAGCCGCGGCTCGCGCTCTACGGCCTCGGCGGCCTGGGCTCGGCCAACTCCGGGCTCACGACGTCGCGGATGGGCGGTGACTTTTCGCTCCCGGTGACGGCGACGTCGTCGATCTACGGCACGATCCACCCCGACTTCTCGAACGTCGAAGTCGATCAGCAGACGATCGCTCCGACGGCCTACCAGCGCGCCTACACCGAGGTGCGGCCGTTCTTCACGCAGGGCGCGAACTTCTACGACAACTTCGACTGCGACGCGTGCCCCGGCGTCAACCAGCTCTACACGCCGTCGATCCCGACGCCGCGCGACGGTTATGCGTTCGAGGGGAAGCAGGGGAACCTCACCTTCGCAGGCTTCGACGCGGTAGGCGCGGGCCGTCAGGACGGCGCCGGGATGCTGCAGTACCGCACCTCGGACAACCACTGGCGGTTCAACCTGCAGAGCGTCGCAGCGAACCTGCCGGGGATCACCGATCACGTCGACACCGGCGGTATCGCCTACAACGACAGTAAGCACGTCAGCGCCTACTTCGATTACGGCCGCGACCACGGCACCAACGTCCTCGACGAAAGCCAAGCCCAGCGCTACGACATCGGGACGTACGTCTACACGCCGACGTTCGGCTTCGCGGCATCGGCGCGGAAGCTCGGCGCGTATTACGAGCCCGTCGACGGCTACGTCCAGCACGCCGACATCGCCGGCTATGCGCTCTACGAGAACAAGATCTTCGTCTTCGACGCCAAGTCGTGGCTGAACAGCATCCAGTTCGCGACCTTCCTCGATCGCTACCATGACCGCACCGGCGCGCTCGACCAAACCGACAACATGCTCCAGCTCGACGTCCTGACCCGCAACCGCATCGACGTCGTCGGGACGGTGGGATCGGCGTACCTGCGCCTGCCGACGGGCATCTTCACGCCGATCTCGCAGAACGGCGTCAAGCTCGTCTGGCACAGCGGGACGGCGAACGATCCCGGCAACAACGCCTATCACGGCTCGTCGGCGACGCCGACGATCGTCTCCTACAACACCGGGCGCTTCGGGCCGGGCCGCGTCGACTCGTGGGTGCGCAGCTCGACGATGCGCGCCGGTCCGCGCGGCACCTTGACGCTCGAAGCCGACGACACGCTGGCGTACGAAGACGCCGGGATGCGCAACGTGCAGTGGCTTGAGCGCGCCGGCTACACGTACGCCGCCGGCCGCAACTCGTCGTTCGCGCTGGGCGTGCGCCGGATCGTCGGGACGCCGCCGATCGTCGACCTCACCCAGCTTCCCGGCTTCACGCGCGCGTGGAACGTCTCGTTCGCATACCATCGCCGGCTCTCGCACGACGAGCTCTACGTCGCGTACGGTGACGCAAGCCAACTCTCGACGCTGCCGCAGCTCGTCGTCAAGCTGATCCACTATTTCGGTGCGGAGAAGGGCACTTGACCGGCGCCGCGTGATTGCCCTACAATCCGCGGACGATGGCGACCACGACCAGCGACACGGTCTCGATCTCCGCGCGCGACGGCGCGTTTGACGCGTATCGCGTGCTGCCCGCGACGACGCCGGCCGCCGCGGTAATCCTGATCGCGCCGATCTTCGGCGTCACCGAGTCGATGCAGCAGATCGCGCAGCGGTTCGCCGCGCGGGGCTTCATCGCGCTCGTCCCCGATCCGTTTTGGCGCGTGCATCCGGGGCCGCTAGCGCAGCAGGAGCGCCCGGCGGCGCTCGCGCGCGGACAGGCCGTCACCCAGGAAGACGTGATGCACGACATCGAGCGCTGCGTCGATGCGCTGCGCGAGATGCCGGAGTGCAACGGGACGGTCGCGCTCGCCGGCTACTGCTTCGGCGGCAAGTACGCGTTTCTCGCGGCGGCGCGCGGGATCGTCGATGCGGCGGCGGCGTTCCACGGCACGCGCATCGGCACGGTGCTCGAGGAAGCGCCCGCGCTGCGCGTCCCGCTGAGCCTGCACTTCGGGGAAGAGGACACGATCGCGACGATGGACGAGGTGCGGGCCGTCGAAGCGGCGCTCGCGGGGAAACGGAAGATCGACGTCGTCGTCTATCCCGGCGTGGGGCACGGCTTCACGCAGACCGACCAGCACGGCTACGACGCCGCCGTCACCGCGGCGTCGGAGGCGCGGGTCTTCGAGGTCTTCGCCGCGCTCGACTGAGCGCGCGCTTCAGGCCGCGCCGAAGTCCTTGCGGGTCCCCAGCGCCTGCATGAAGCGGTCACGAATCTGCGCGGGATCGCGCGGCGGCTGAGCGACCGCCGGCGCGTCGTCGATACGCGCGCCGACGAACGCCGGGCCGGCCTCGTCGATCCCCGCGCGAACGAGGCGCACGAAGTCGCCGGCGTCGCTCGCCCAGGCGCTCCGCTCGATGCCGGCCGCTCGCGCGACGGCGACGAGGTCGGTCCGCGCCGCCGTCGCCGTCGGTTGCCCACCGGTGATCTGATACGAGGCGTTGTCCATCACGATAAGCGTCAGGTTCGGCGGTGCGACCGCGGCGATCGTCGCCAGGCAGCCGAGGTTCATGAGCAGCGACCCGTCGCCCTCGATCCCGATGACATGCCGCTGGGGCTGCGCCAGCGCGACGCCGAGCGCGATCGGGAGCGCCAGCCCCATGCTGCCGAGCATGTAGAAGTTCAGCGGCCGGTGCCCCGCGGCGTAGAGATCGAAGTTGGTGTTGCCGATTCCGCCGATCACGGCTTCGTCGCGCAGCACGGGGACGAGGTGCCGCATCAGCTCGATGCGGCGCAAAGCGGCGCTCACGCGGCGAACACTTTCCCGCCGGTGAGCAGCGGCGAGAGCACGAGAACCGCCGGCGATTGCGTCGCCGCAGCCTGTTTCAGCGTGCGGTCCAGGACGAACGCGACGTCCTCGAGCCGCTCGATCGCGTGGTGCGGAATCCCCAGCGTCTCGCAGACCGGCTCGACGACGCGGCTCGACCACACCTGGCCGATGTTGAACTCGCCGAGCGCGCCGCGTTCGGAGACCAGGAATACGACCGGGATCTGATACGCGACGGCGAGCGACGCCAGCGCGTTGGGCGTGTTGCCGAACCCGCTGGTTTGCATCAGCAGCACGCTGCGCATCCCGCCCATCCATGCGCCGGCGCAGATCCCGACGCCCTCTTCTTCGCGCGTGGCGACGACCGCGGTGAAGAACGGATCGTTGCGAACGCCGTCGATCACCGGGATGAGGATCTTGTCGGGGACGTAGACGGCGAGGCGGACGTCGTTGGCCTTGAGGGTCTCGAGGACAATGGCGTCCCAGGAGCTAGTGCTTGGCGACGGCATCCGCGATCGCTTTCGTCGCGACGAGGTCGTTGTAGGCATAGGGCTCGCCGATGAGTCCGACCGCCTGATGAAACTTCACCGCCCGCAGGAAGCCGACTTCGCTCGGCATCGGGTTCGTCGAGAGCGACGTCGCCCGGTACACCTCGAGCGTCAGGTCGAGCGCCTTGTCGTCGAGGTTGGGATAGAAGCCTTTGAGCAGCTCGCGGGCGCGCGCCGGATCCTTTAGAATCGTGGTGCACGCCTTGGCGTAGCCGCGGATGAAGCCCACGGTCGCGGCGTGCTTCTTGTCGATCTGGTCTTGCGTCGTGTAGACCACGCCCTGGATCTCGTGCGCCATCTCGGGGATGTCGCCGTGCGCCGGGCTGATCAGCGTGTCGCCGATGCCTTCGACGCGCGCCTGCTGCCCGAGCGGCCACGCGAACGACACGACGTCGACGCGGCCGGTGCGCAGCGTCGCCAGCACCGAGGGGATGTTCGCGCCGACGTTGACGAGCTGCACGTCGCGCGTGCGGTCGATCCCGCCGAGCTTGAGGAGGTACAGCACGAGCGCTTCGGTCCCGCTCCCGGGTCCGGTGACGCCGATGTTCTTGCCGCGCAGCGCGCGGATGCGGTCGCCGATGCTACTCTGCTCGGTTAGCTTCGTGGATTCCAAAAATGCCTTCGACGCCACGATGTCGATGTAGTACGCGCCGGCGCTCACCGCCAGGATCTTCACCGACCGCCCGGCCTTTGCGAGCGAGAAGACGTCGGTGATCACCGACGAGCCGATGTCGATGCTCCCGGACGTCACCGCCGTTCCGACCAGCGCGCCGGTCGAGAACTCGGTGACTTTGCCGATGTCGACGCCGTTCTGCGCGAAGTGCCCCAGCTCGGCACCGACGTACAGCGGGAAGTGCGCGATCGAGTGCCCGATCGAGCCGACGTTCAGGTGCGTCGTCCCGGCGGCCGAAGCGCGTGAACCCAGCGTCGGAGCGAGGGCCGCGCCGAGCGCGGTGCGGAGCAGAAGGCTGCGTGAGAGCGACATGGACACCTCAGTTCGGGCGGAGTGAGAGGTCGGCGTCGACCTTCCAGCGCGACGTCTGCCGGTCGACGAGATCGACGATCGCGTTGAGGATCGTCGCGAGAATCGTCAGCACGATCAGCGCCGCGAAGACGCCGGCGGTATCGAACTGACTCGCAGCGGAGGAGACGAGATAGCCGATCCCGCGGTTGCTGGCGATCAGCTCGCCGACGATCGCGCCGATCAACGCGTACGGGATCGCGATGCGGACGCCGGTGAGCGCCGCGCTCAGCGCGTGCGGCACGATCACTTTGAACAGGATCACCCACTTCGAGCCGCCCATCAGCCACACCGCGTTGATCAGGTCCGGGTCGACGTTGCGCACGCCGGCGACCGTGTTGAAGAAGACGATGAAGAAGACCGTGACCATCGCGAGGATGATCTTCATCCAGATGCCGATCCCGAACCACACGATGAACAGCGGCGCGAGCGCGACCTTCGGGATCGAGTAGAGCGCGACGATGAACGGATCCAGAACCTCGCCGAGCTCGCGCTGCGGCCCGATCACGAAGCCCGCCGCAATCCCGACCGCCGCGCCCAGGATGAAGCCCGCGACCGTCTCCTCGAGCGTGATCGAGGTGTGGAACAGCAGCGTTCCGTCGGCCAGCCATTGCAGCTCGCGCGCGCCGATCGCGCTCGGGCTGCTGATGTAGAACGGCATCCCGTGGATCAGCGAGATCGCCTGCCACAGGGCGACGGCGGCGGAGAACAACACCAACCGCCAGAGGTTGATCCGCGCGCGGCGCGGCACTACGCGGCCGGCTCCGGATGGTAGTGCGCGGCGAGCGCCTCCCACAGCCGTTCTTCGATCGCATGGAACTCCGGCCGCCGGCGGATCGCCACGACGTCGCGCGGCCGCTCGAGGGCGATCTGCTCGTCGCGCACGATGCGGCCGCGCGCGCCGAGCACGATGACGCGATCGCCGAGCGCGATCGCCTCCTCGAGATCGTGGGTGACGAACACGACGGTCTTCCCGCTCCCGCTCCACAACCGCAGCAGCTCGTTCTGCATCTCCTGACGCAGCTGCGCGTCGAGCGCCGAGAACGGCTCGTCGAGCAGTAGCAGCTCGGGATCGGCGATCAGCATGCGCGCGAGCGACGCGCGGCGCGCCATCCCGCCGGAGAGCTCGCGGGGGTAGGCGCGTTCGCGGCCGCGCAGCCCGACCGTCTCGATGAGCGATCGTGCACGGCGGGCGCGCTCGTCGGGGGCGAAGCCTCGAATCTCCAGCGGCATCTCGATGTTGCGCTGGACGTCACGCCACGGAAGCAGCGTGTCCTTCTGCGTCAGGTAGCCGACGTCGAGGCGCGGGCCGGTGACCGGCGTCCCGCCGTGGGTGACGCGGCCGCTGCTCGGCGCGATCAACCCCGCGATCATGTTGAGCAGCGTCGACTTGCCGCAGCCGCTCGGGCCGACGATGCACACGAAGCTGCCGGACTCGATGTCGAGCGAAACGGCCTCGAGCGCGAGTTGCCGGGTGTCACGCCGCAAGAACTCGCGGCTCACTGCTTCGATCCGCACCAGTGCTGTTGACATGTCCTACAAGATTGTTAGACAATCGGTCCGTGAATTCCCCGCGGCTCTACGCGGATCTGTTCGTCGGCGGCGAGTGGGTCGCACCGCATTCCGGCCGGACGATCGCGTCGATCGATCCCGCGACCGAGCACGTGTGGGCCGAGGTCGCCGAAGCCGACGAGGCCGACGTCGACCGGGCCGTCGACGCGGCGCGCGCGGCGTTGAACGGACCGTGGGCGAGGCTCACGCCCTCGGCGCGGGGTGCGCTCATCCACCGGCTCGGCACGTTGATCGCCCGCGATGCGCGGCGGCTCGCCGAGACCGAGACCCGCGACAACGGCAAGCCGCTGCGGGACACGCTCGGCGAGATGCAGCGCGCCGCCGATTGGCTGACGTTCTACGCCGGCGCCGCCGACAAAATCGTCGGCGAGACGATCCCCTACAAGCCCGACGCGCACGCCTACACGCGGCGCGAGCCGGTCGGGGTCGTCGGCGCGATCCTGCCGTGGAACTCGCCGATGAGCCTCTACGCGTGGAAGCTCGGACCGGCGCTCGCGGCAGGCTGCACCGTCGTCCTCAAGCCCGCGGAACTCACGCCGGTCAGCGCGATGGAGCTCGGGATGCTCGTCGTCGAAGCCGGGTTCCCGCCGGGCGTCGTCAACGTCGTCCCCGGCTACGGTGCCGTCGCCGGCGCGGCGATCGCAGCGCACCCGCGGATCGACAAGATCACGTTCACCGGCGAGCATCGCACCGCGCAGGCGATCATGAAGAACGCGGCCGTGAACCTCAAGCGCATCGGGTTCGAATGCGGCGGCAAGTCGCCGCACATCATCTTCGCCGACGCCGATCTCGAACGCGCCGTCACGGTCGCGACCCACGGTGCCTTCCGCTCGACCGGCCAGTCGTGCTCGATCGGCTCGCGCCTGTTCGTGCAGCGCGGCGTCTACGACGACGTCGTCGACCTGCTCGTGCGCAGCGCCGGCCGCATCCGGGTCGGGATGCCGCTCGACCCGCGCACGCACATCGGCCCGCAGACCTCGGCCGAGCAGCTCGAGAAGACCAAACGCTACATCGCGCTCGGTCGCGACGAGGGTTTCCGTCTGCTGCTCGGCGGCGGCCGCCCGGCCGGATTCGAACGCGGCTACTTCGTCGAGCCGACGATCTTCGGTGAGGTCGACAACCGCTCGCGGCTCGCGCAGGAAGAGATCTTCGGGCCCGTCCTCGCCGTGATCCCGTTCGACGACGAGACCGACGCCGTCGCGATGGCGAACGACGTGCAGTACGGGCTGGTCGCGGGACTCTGGACGCGCGACGTCGGCCGCGCGCATCGGGTCGCCGCGCAGCTCCAGTCGGGCCTCGTCTCGGTCAACACCTACCGTCCCGTGCATTGGATGCTCCCATACGGCGGCTTCAAGATGAGCGGGATCGGGCGCGAGAACGGCTTCGACGCCGTGAACGAGTATCTGGAGACCAAGACGGTCGTGGTCGACTACGCCGAGGCGCCGCCGCCCGATCCC
>DASYFS010000224.1:0-13714 GCA_036498305.1 Candidatus Elarobacter sp.
TCGCGCGCAGGTCGTCGAGCATGTGCAGGTTGAGGGCGTTCAAGACGTTGGGGCGGTTCAGCCTGACGGTCGCAACCGGTCCGGCGCGCTCGAGCTCGATGGTCTCCATCGAGACCGGCCGTACCACGGGGTTCTCGGAACGCCCTCCCCTCTGCTATGGTGGGGGAGCCATGCGAACCGCTTACCACCAGGCGCTGGAGAACACGCGCCTCGACGTCGTCCGATTGGGCGCGCTCGTCTCCGATGCCATCCGCTCGGCGACGCAGTCGCTCGAGCGGCGCGACGTCGTCCTCGCCGGTCGCGTCGTCGCGGGCGACGACGAGATCGACGACACGCGCCGGCGCGTCGAAACGTCGTGCATCGAGCTGATCTGGAAACAGCAGCCGGTCGCCGGTGAGCTCCGGCAGATCGCCGGGATGCTGCAGATCGTCACCGACCTCGAGCGTATCGGCGACTACGCGGTCGACATCGCCAAGAACGCGATCAAGCTGGCCGACGTCTCGGTTCGGCCGGCCAGTACGACGTCCCGCTTCTCCAAGGCCTGCGTCGCCGAGCGGATCGCGTCGGAGACGAGCGCGCCGAGGCGGACGACGTCCAGACGCGTGTTCTCCAGGGCCTGATGGTAAGCGGTACGCATGGCACTCCCACCATAGCAGAGGGGAGGGCGTTCCCGAAAGCCCAGCGTAGGCGGCGCCCATGCAAACGCTGCTGCTCGAACGCGACGGTCCGATCGCGACGGTCACCCTCAACCGCCCGGCCGTATTAAATGCCCTTAACCTTCAGCTCCTTGACGAGCTGTCGGCGGTCGTCGCGGAGCTGGACGCCGACGACGCGCTGCGCGCGGTGATCCTGACCGGCGCGGGCCCGAAGGCGTTCGCGGCGGGAGCCGACATCTCGGAGCTCAACGCGCTGCCCGGCGCGCGCGCGGGTGAGGCGCAGGCGCGCCGCGGTCAAGCCCTCACCGTCGCGTTCGAACGTTTGCGCGTCCCGGTGATCGCAGCGGTCAACGGCTTCGCGCTCGGCGGCGGCTGCGAGCTGGCGATGGCGTGCGACATCCGCATCGCGAGCGAGAACGCGAAGTTCGGTCAGCCCGAAGTGAACCTCGGAATCCTGCCTGGGTACGGCGGGACGCAACGTCTCACGCGCCTCGTCGGCGAAGGCTGGGCGACGTACCTCTGCGTCACCGGCGAGATGATCGACGCTGCGACGGCGCTGCAGATCGGGCTCGTGCAGAAGGTCACGCCTGCCGACGCATTGCTCGCCGAAGCGAAGCGGATCGCCGAGCTCATCGCCGCAAAAGCGCCGCTCGCCGTCGCGCACGCGAAGCGCGCGATCATCGACGGTGCGGCGCTCACGCTCGCCGACGGTCTCGCGCTCGAAGCGCTGCGCTTCGGTGAGGCGATCGTGACCGAGGACTTCCGTGAGGGCTCGAGCGCCTTTCTCGAAAAGCGGAAAGCGTCGTTCAGCGGACGCTGACGTCCGTGCGGCGAGCCCCAACGCGCGAGCGCGTCGCCCAGCGCGCGCTCGATCCCGGGGTCGTAGCCGATCCAGCGCGCGCGGATCGTCCCGCCGGCGTCGATCGCGACGATCGTCGGATAGCCGTCGACTGCGAACGCGTGCGCTGCGGTTACGTCGGGATCCAAGGCGACGTCGCCGAGCCGAAACTGCGCCGCGAACGGGCGAGCGAGCGCGAGCGGCTCGCCGACGTCGACCGGCACGACCTCGGCTTGCGGGTGGCTGCGCGCGAACCGCTCGACCAGCGGCAGCGAGTCGCGGCACGGCTCGCACCAGGTCGCGTAGAAGTCGAGCAGCACAAATCGCCCGCGCCGCGCCCCGAGGTCGAAGCGGTGACCGTTCAACGTCGCCAGCCGAACCGGCGGCGCCGGGCTCGTACCGCCGTGCAGCGCGCGCGCCACGGCCGGCCAGCCGAACCGCACGAGCGCGACGGCCAAGACCACCACCGCCAGCACGTCGAGCGCGCGCGCGGCGAAACGGCGCTGCGAGGGCACCCCTCCGGCTTCCGTCGCAGGGAAAGTGCCCCCTGCGGAGCATCCCATCCGTCGATGCCCAGTGCCCGCGCGGCGTCGGTAACGATCGACGCCCGTACTCTTCCCGCGGCTAATCGCAGCGCGCGGATCTTCGATGCGTTCGACAAGCTCCCGATCGGCGGCTCGCTCGAGCTGCACGAGGAGAGCGACCCGCGCTCGTTGCGGAACGAGTTCCAGCAATACCGCGCCGGCCGCTTCTCGTGGGACGCGCGCAACCTCGGCAGCGGGCGCTGGACGATCCGCCTGGAGCGCATCGACGAGCGCGCCGACGCGGCGACCTTCCTTTCACATACGGCGCCGTTCGCGAACGCCAAGCAGTCGACGATCAGCGAGCTCGCCGCGGTCGCGACCGAGCGCGCCTACCGCACCGGCGAGACGATCTTCGACGAGGGCGAGATGTGGCCGTATCTCGGCTTCGTCCGCACCGGCAAGGTCGTCTACACGCTGCTCTCGCCGGACGGGAAGACGCACGCGCTCGGCGAGCGGCTGACCCACGACCCGATCAACGAGTCGGGGACGTTCGACGGCGGCGGCGCGACGACGCGCGCCGAGGCGCTGACCGACTGCGTCCTCGTGCTGGTCCCGACCGAGGCCGTGCTGCACGCCGTCCGCAACGACAGCGAGCTCGCGCTCGGGTTTCTCGCCGCCGCCTCGCAAGCGCGCCGGCGTTCGATCGACACGATCGCCGACCTCGCCTTTGCGCACGTGCTTCAGCGCGTCGCGAAGTTCCTGATGTCGTACGCACCGGCGACGGTCGGGATGGCGCCCGGCCTTCCCGGCGTTGAAAATCTCTCGCAGGCGCAGATCGCCGCCGCCGCGGGGACCGTGCGCGACATGGCGGCACGCGCGCTCATCCGTTTGAAAAATGCCCAGGCCGTGGAACTCGACCGCGGCCGCGTTCGTGCCATCGACCGCGCGCGCCTAGAGGCGTTCGCGCACGGCGTTCAAGCCCCACCTGTCTAACGAGGTCAACGTGCGTCGCATCCTGTTCGCCCTGGTCGCAGGGCTCTTCGCGTTGCCGGCCGCCGCGGCTCCGCTCGCATATCCGCCCGCACCGCGCGGCACCGTCACCGACACGTATTTCGGGACGGTCGTCGCCGATCCGTACCGCTGGCTCGAAGAAGTCGACTCTCCGCAGACGACGGCGTGGGTGAAGGCCGAAGGCGATCTCACCCGCTCGTACCTCGACGCGATCCCGCAGCGCACCGCGATTCGGGACTCGTACCGCACGCTGCTCGATTACGAGAAGGTCGGCGCGCCGTTCCGCGAGGGAAAGTATTGGTTCTTCAGCCGCAATAGCGGCTTGCAGAACCAGAGCGTGCTCTACGTGCGCACGGGCGAGGGCGGGACGCCCGAGGTGCTGCTCGATCCCAACAAGCTCGCCGCGGACGGCACCGTCGCGCTGGCGGGCCAGTCGTATACGCGCGACGGCCGGTATCTCGCATATGCCACCGAGTCGTCGGGCTCGGATTGGCAGACCTGGCACGTCAAGGACGTTGCGACGCGCAAGGATCTTCCGGACACGATCGAGTGGAGCAAGTTCTCCGACGCGACCTGGGTCGGTCATACCGGGTTCTATTACTCGGCGTACGACAAGCCGGCCGCGGCCAACGCGACGCTGTCCGCGCTGGGCGTCCAGAAGCTCTACTTCCACAAGCTCGGCACGCCGCAGTCGGCCGACACGCTGGTCTACTCGTCGACGGCGCATCCCGATCAGTTCGTCGGTGCGGGGGCGACCGAGGACGAGAAGTACGTCTTCTTCTACCGCACCAAGGGCGACGGCAACAGCCTGGCGTGGAAGCGCAGCGGCGAGCCGGATTCGGCGTTCCGCCAAGTCTTCGATCTCGACCCCAACGTCAGCTACAATGTCGTCGGCGACGACGGCAACCGCCTCTACGTCGCGACCAACCTCAACGCTCCGCGGAGCCGCCTGGCGTACCTCGACCTCGGCGATCCGAAGCACGTCCTGCACGACATCGTGCCGCAGGGCGCCGACGCGCTGGGCAGCGTCTCGCTGATCGGCAACAAATTCTACCTTAGCTACCTGCACGACGCGCACGCGCTCACGAAGATCGTCGACCTGCAGGGCCGTGCCGACGGGACGATCGCGCTCCCGGGCATCGGGAGCGGCGGGCTGCCGAACGCGCACCGCGAAGATCGCTACGCATACTACTCGTTCACGTCGTTCACGTACCCGACGACGATCTACAAGTACGATACGGTGACGGGGCGCAGCACGGTCGCCATCCGGCCGAAGATCGCGTTCGATCCGGCGCCGTACGTCACCGAGCAGCTCTTCGCGACCTCGAAGGACGGCACGCGGATCCCGGTGTTCGTGATCCGGCGCAAGGACATCCCCTACGACGGCAGCACGCCGACGATCGTCTACGGCTACGGCGGCTTCAACATCTCGATCACGCCGTATTTCTCGACCGGGGTCGCGGAATGGCTGCAACTGGGCGGCGCCTACGCGGTCGTGACGCTGCGCGGCGGCGGCGAGTACGGCGACGCCTGGCACGACGCGGGGCGACTCGCGAACAAGCAGCACGTCTTCGACGACTTCATCGCCGCCTCGCAGCTGCTCATCGACAAGAAGATCACCTCGACCCCGAAGCTCGCCGCCAACGGCGGCTCCAACGGCGGCCTATTGGTCGGCGCGGTGCTGACGCAGCGGCCGGATCTCTACGGCGCCGCGATCCCGGAAGTCGGCGTGCTCGACATGCTCCGTTTCCAGAAGTTCACCGTCGGTAAGGCGTGGATTAGCGACTACGGATCGTCGGAGGCGTCGGCCGACCAGTTCAAGACGCTGTACGCCTACTCGCCGTATCACAACGTCAAGGACGGGACGCACTATCCGCCGACGATGGTCATGACCTCGGATCACGACGACCGCGTCTACCCCGCGCACTCGTTCAAGTTCGCAGCGTCGCTGCAGCACGCGCAGGCCGGTGACGCACCGATCCTGCTGCGCGTGCAGTCGAAAGCCGGCCACGGCGCCGGCCGCCCGACCGAGAAGGTGATCGACGACGTCGCCGACCGCTACGCGTTCCTGGTGAAGACCCTCAACTTCACGCCGAAGCTCGCGACGACGGGCGGCTAGACCGACTCCAGTTCCGCGGTCGCGTGCTCGTTCTGGGCATCGAACGCGGCGCGCTTGGACTTCGCCGCCGCATCCGCTAACGTCGGTTGCGACGGCGCGGTCGCGGCGGCGGCCCGAGCGCCGGCGAGCGCCTCGATCCCCTTCTTCACCGAGCCGAGCGCGCCGCTGAGCCGCGCGTCGAGGTCCATCAGGACCTGTGCGGCGTAAGCGTCGGCGCCTTCGCGCACCCGCAGCGCCTTCTGCTCGGCCTCGCGCAGCACGATCTCGGCCGTGGCGCGAGCGCGCTGCACGATCTCGTTGTCGTCGAGCAGCTGCGACTGCGCCTGCGACGCCTCGACGACGATCGCTTGCGCTTTCTCCTGCGCTTCGCGCACGAGACGGTCGCCGTTCTTGGCGATCGTGCGAGCGCGGCCAACCTCTTCGGGGAGCGACGCGCGGAGCTTCTCGATCAACTCGAGCAGCTTCTCCTCGCTGACGACGCGGTACCCCAGCGGCAACACCGTACCTTGTTTGACGGACGCTTCGAGCTTGTCGATCACGCGATACACGGACATGTGGTGTGGATCTCCTTGGCTACGAGCCGGCGTTCGGCGGGACGGGATGCGGGGGATGTTTTTCCAGCATCATGCGGAGCACCGCGGGCGGAACGTACTCGGCGACGTTCCCGCCCAGGTGGTAGACTTCTTTGACGAGCGTCGAGCTCACGAACGACCACTTCGGATCGCTCGGCAGAAAGACGGTGTCGACCTGCGAGAGCGAGCGGTTCATCAGCGCGGTCGACATCTCGCTCTCGAAATCGGCGACGACGCGCAGGCCTTTCACGATCACCGAGGCACCGCGGCGGCGCACGAAATCGGCGAGCAGGCCGCGAAAGTGGTCGACCTGCACGTTGGGAAGGTGAGCGACCGCTTCGCGGATCATCGCCTCACGTTCGTCGAGCGTGAACAGCGGCTCGCGCTTCTGCGGGTTCACGACGACCGCGACGAGGACGCTTTCGAAGATCCCGGCGGCACGCTCGATCACGTCGAGATGGCCGCTGGTGAGCGGATCGAACGAGCCAGGGTAGATCGCCGCATGTCCCACCCGGGACGGTCGTCCGTTCACGCTGCCTCCTCGGCGGGTCGCAAAAAGGCGAGCGCGACCTCACCGTAGCGTTCGGCGCGCTCCAAGTGCATCGCCGGGTCGGCCGGCGCCGGGCTGCGCGACGAGTGTTCGTAGACGACGGTCGTTTGCGGGTCGATCGCACGCCGCGAGCGCAGCGTCGCGAAGGTTTCGGCCGGGTACGGCTGTGCGTACGGCGGGTCGGCGAAGACGAGATCGTAGTGCTGCTCGAGCGTGCGGACGGCACGCTCGGCGGGCGCGGCGATTACCGCGACCCGCTCGTCGACGCCGAGCTCGCGCGCCGCCGCGCGCAGGTGCTCCGCGGTCGGGCGATGCTTCTCGACGAACGTCACGTGCGCCGCGCCGCGCGAAAGGGACTCAAAGCCCAGCGCACCGCTCCCGGCGTAGAGGTCGAGGACGCGGGCGTCGTCGAGGCGCGGGCCGAGGATCGAAAACAGCGCTTCCTTGACTTTGGAAGGCGTCGGTCGCACCGCGCGGCCCGAAGGTGACTGTACCCGCCGGCTGCGGAGTGTCCCCCCGGTGATCGTGAGCGTCCCCATACGAGTTATGGGGCGACTGCGTTCTCGACCAGCGTCTCCAGCTCCCGCAACGCGTGGATTTTCAGCGTCGGCGGCGGCAGCTCGGAGGGATACGTCACTCCTTCCCAGTCGAACCAGACGGCACGAAGCCCGGCGGCGAGCGCGCCGGCGACGTCGCCGAGCGGGTTGTCGCCGACGTACCAGCAGCGCTCGCGCGGCACGCCGAGCGCGGCGACGAGCAGCTCGAACGCCTTCGGATCGGGCTTGTACGCGCCGATCGCGTCGCTCACCAAGATCGTCTCGAACGCGCCCGGCCCGAGCGCGCGCGCGATCTTCTTCTGCTGCAGCGGCGTCCAGCCGTTGGTCAGCACGGCAAGCGAGACGCCGCGCGCGCGCAGCGCGGCGATCGTCTCGCGCGCGCCCTCGACCGGAACGACGAGCTCGTCCACCAGCGCATAGCAGATCGCACGCCAGCGGTCGGGGTCGGCCGCGACGCCGAGCCACGCGCCGAACCGGCGCACCATCTCCTCGAGGCTGATCTCCCCGGCGCGAAAGACCGCGAGCAGCGCGTCGACGTACGCGCGCCGATCCGCATCGTTCGGATCCAGCGCGACCCCGAGCTCCTCGGCGTAGCGATAGAGCGCTGTGCGCTCGAGGCCGTTGTCGAGCCCGAGGGTGTGGTCGAAGTCGAAGCCGAGCGCGATCTCGCTCACGCCGTCACCAGCAGCGCGCGCGCCGACGCGCTCTCGCCGAGCAGCGCGAGCAGCGGCGCGTGCTCCGGCGCGGAGAGCTCGGGATCGCCGCGCACGACCTCGTCGGCCGCCAGCTTCGCCTGCTCGTAGAGCCGGAAGTCGTCGACGATATCGCCGACCAGCGCCATGTCGCCGGCCTGCTGCGTCCCGGCGAGCGAGCCGGCTTTGCGCATCCGCAGATCCGCCTCCGCGATCTCGAAGCCGTCGGTCGTGCGCTCGAGGACGTCGAGGCGTTCGACCTGCTCGACGTCGTCGGGGCTGATCAGGATGCAGAACGACTCGGCGACGCCGCGTCCGACGCGCCCGCGCAGCTGATGGAGTTGCGCGAGGCCGTACCGGTTGGCGTCGAGGACGATCATCACCGAGGCGTTGGGGACGTCGACGCCGACTTCGACGACCGTCGTCGCGACCAGAACGTCGGTCTCGCCGCGCGAAAAGCTGCCCATGACGGCATCCTTCTCCCGGGCCGCCATCTTCCCGTGCAGCACGTCGACCCGCAAGTCGGGGAAGACGGTCTCGCGCAGCCGTTCGGCTTCGGCCAAGGCGCTGGTCAGCGCGCTCTCGGAATCTTCGATCGCCGGCGCGACGACGTAGACCTGACGGCCGCGCGCCACGTTCGCGCGCACGAAGCGATACGCGTCTTCTTTGTAGCCGTCGCGCAGCACGAAGGTGCGGATCGGCGTGCGGCCCGGCGGCAGCTCGTCGAGCTTCGACTCGTCCATGTCGGCGAAGCGCGTCTGCGCGAGCGTGCGCGGGATCGGCGTTGCGGTCATCGAGAGGGTGTGCGGCGTCCCGCTTTTGGCGCGCAGCCGTGCGCGCTGCGCGACGCCGAAGCGGTGTTGCTCGTCGATGATCACCAGGCCGAGGTCGCGGAACGCGACGCTCTCGGTCAGCAGCGCGTGCGTCCCGACCGCGAGCGCCGCCTCTCCGCTCGCGATCTTCTCCTCGGCGCGGCGGCGTTCGCGCGCGCCCAGCGATCCGAAGACGGCTTCGACGGTGACGCCGAACGGCAACAGCAGCGGTGCCAGCTTCGCCGCGTGCTGCGCGGCCAGGATCTCCGTCGGCGCCATCAGCGCGGTCTGCACCCCGTTCGCGTGCGCGAGCACGATCGCGGCCGCCGCGACGAGCGTCTTACCGCTCCCGACGTCGCCCTGCAGCAGCCGGTTCATCGGCGCGGTGCGGCTCATGTCGCGCCAGATCTCGGCGGTGACGCGCCGCTGCGCGCCGGTCGGGTCGAACGGGAGCTGCGCGGTGAAGCGATCCCAGAAGCCGTCGGGGATCGTCAGCGCCCTGGCGCCGCCGTCGGCCTCGCGGCGCGCGCGCTTCACCGCCGCCGCCAGCGCGATCGCGAAGAACTCGTCGAACACGATCCGCTCGCGCGCCTTTGCCGCGAGATCGAGATCGTGCGGCGCGTGTACCTCGCGCCAGGCTTCGCGCAGCGGCGGAAAGCCGAAACGGCGGACGAGCCCGGCGGGGATCGCGTCGTGCCGCTGCGCGATCAGCCGGTCGAGGTTGCGCGCGATGACGGTGCGGATCGTCTTCGACGGCAAGTCTTTGGTCGCGGCGTAGACGGGGACGATCTCGCCTTCGTACTCCTCGGCGCCCCGCAGCACGCGGTGCGCGGTGACGTTGAGCTCCGGCAGCAGCCCGCCGCGGGTGACGCGGCCGGCGACGAAGAGGCGATCTCCC
Organism: Candidatus Elarobacter sp.; assembly: GCA_036498305.1. Lineage (GTDB taxonomy): Bacteria > Vulcanimicrobiota > Vulcanimicrobiia > Vulcanimicrobiales > Vulcanimicrobiaceae > Vulcanimicrobium. Next base: position 9,230 of record DASYFS010000224.1, read on the forward strand.
GGCGCAAGCTTGCCGAACAGAAACGCGCGGCCGAACAGCTTCGCCTCGACGCGGCCGGTGCCGTCGTCGAGCACAACCGTGATGAGCGCGAGGCGGCCTTTGCGCTCCTTGACGTGGACGACGCGGCCGACGACGATCGTCTCGCCGTCGGTCTCGCGCAGGCTCGCGATCGGGGTCGGCGTCCGCCAGTCGCGGTACGCGCGCGGGACGTACGCCAGCAAATCGTCCGGCGTGCGAACGTCGAGCTCGGCGAACTTCGCCGCCGTCTCGGGACCGATCCCCGCGAGCGCTCTCAGTCCGCCGGTTTCGCGCGCCGGGATAGCTCGGCTCCCACCTCGTCGAGCGCGATGCCGCGCTCGGCGAGCAGCACCAGGGTGTGATAGAGCAGGTCGGCGGTCTCCCACACGAGCTCGGTGCGGTCGTCGTTCTTCGCGGCGATCACGACCTCGGTCGCCTCCTCGCCAATCTTCTTCCCGATGCGGTCGACGCCGCCGGCGAACAGCTTCGCGGTGTACGAGCCTTCGACCGGGTTCGCTTTGCGCGCCGCGATCGTGCGCGCGAGCGCGCCGACCGCCCGGGTGAAGGCGGCGTCGGCCGGTTCGCTCGCCGCGCCGTCGAGCGCGATCGTCGTCGCGAAGCACGACGGCGCGCCGGTATGACACGCCGGGCCGTTCGGAATCACGCGGTAGAGCAGCGCGTCGCCGTCGCAGTCCACCGAGACCGAAACGACCTGCTGCGTGTTCCCCGACGTCGCGCCTTTGTTCCACAGCGCGTTGCGCGAACGGCTCCACAGCCACGTCGACGCCGTCGCCAGCGTCTTCTCGACCGCCTCGCGGTTCGCATACGCGAGCGTCAGCACCGCGCCGTCGGCCGCGTCCGCGATGACGACCGGGACGAGCCCGTCGCTTCCCCAGCGGATCTCCGGCAGCGCCGCGCTCATACGGCTACCTGGTCGCGGCGCACGACGATCCCCTCGGCGGCCAGCGCGTCCTTGAGGTCGCGGATCGCGAGCTCCGCATAATGGAAGAGCGACGCCGCCAGCGCCGCGTCGGCGTCGGCGTTGCGGAACACCTCGGCGAAATCGGCGATCTTCCCCGCGCCGCCCGACGCGATCACCGGCAGAGTGCAGGCGTCGCGAATCGCGCGCGTCAGCGGCAGGTCGTAGCCGTCGCGCGTCCCGTCGCGGTCGATCGAGGTGACGAGCAGCTCGCCGGCGCCGAGCTCTTCGAGCTCGCGCGCCCACGCGATCGCGTCCTTGCCGGTCGGCGTGCGGCCGCCGTCGACGACGACCTCGAACCCCGACGGCGCAGCTGCCGACCGCCGCGCGTCGATCGCGACGACGATGCACTGCGCGCCGAAACGCCGCGCCGCGGCGCGGACGAGCTGCGGGTCGCGGACCGCCGCCGAGTTGACGCTCACCTTGTCGCAGCCGGCGCGCAGCAGGTCGTTCACGTCTTCGACGCTGCGGACGCCGCCGCCGACGGCGAACGGGATCGTCAGCTCGTGCGCGACGGCGCGCACGACGGCAAGGGTCGCGCGGCGGCCTTCGACCGTCGCGGTGATGTCGAGGAAGACGAGCTCGTCGGCGCCTTCTTCCTCGTAGCGGCGGGCGAGCACCACCGGGTCCCCCGCGTCGCTGAGGTCGACGAACCGGACGCCTTTGACGACGCGGCCGTCCTTGATATCGAGACAGGGGATGATCCGGCGGGCCAACACTACTCGCCGACCTTCGCCATCGCGTCGAACTGCTCCGCGACCGCGTCGCGGGCGTCGGCGACGACCCGCAGGGCGACGATCGCCATGTCGTCGTCGACGCCGCCGCTGAAGTCTTCGGCCGACGCGACCAGGACGTCGCATAGCGTCTGCGGATCGGCCGGCGCGTCGCGCAGGATCGCGACGATCCGTTCCTCACCGAGCATCTCGCCGCGCCGGGAGCGCGCCTCGCTGAGCCCGTCGGTCGCGAGCAGCACGACGTCGTCGAGCGCCAGCGCGACGCTTTCGGCGGTGTAGGTCTGCGTCGCGTCGAGGCCGACGATCGGTCCGGTGGGGAGGAGCCGTTCGACGACCGTCCCGCGGCGGACGTACGCCGTCCCGTGGCCGGCGCTGGCATAGCGCAGCGTCTGGCTGCGAGCGGCGAACGCGCCGAGGAAGACCACCATGAACTCGGACGGGTCCTCGACGGTAGCAAGGAAGAGCCGGTTGAAGCGAGCGAGGACGTCGGCCGGATCGTCCGCTTCGGCGGCGAGCGCGCGCAGCGCGTACTGCGCGAACGCCGCATGCCGCGCCGCCTCGACGCCCTTCCCGCTCGCGTCGGCGATCAGGAACCAGCCGAGGTCGCCCTTGCCGTGCCAGGCGTCGAGCAGATCGCCGCCGACGAGCGCCTCGTGCGTCGCCGACGCGTAGGCGAAGCCCATCTGCATCCGGCCGGGATGGCGGCCGCTGACCCGCAGCGTCCGCTGCAGCGCGTCGACCAGGCTCTGCTCGCGCACCAGCCGCGCGAGCGCCGTCGCTCGTCCGATCGCGTACCAGAGCGCCAGCATCGCGAACAGCGCGATCGTCCCGGCGCTGGTGGCGACGGTCGCGTTGATCCGCCGGCGCAGCGTCTGCTCGACGTCGTCGCCGGCCGCCTGCAGCGAGGCCCGCACCTGGGCGGCGTCCCGGCTCAGCGCGTCGGTCAGCAGCTTCCCCTGTGCTTGGAGCGGGAGCGCCTGCGGCCCGCTCGGGTCGCGCATCAGCGGGAGAGCGACGTCCTGCTCCCACGTCCGGTGGAGCGTGCGCATATCCTCGATCGCTTCAGGACCCCGTTCGACGCCCTGCGTGCGCAGCCGGGCTTCGAGGTCGAGGGCGAGCCGGTCGAAGTCCGCGTCGGGCGGGGTGTCGCCCTCGAGGAAGCTAGGATCGCGCGTCCCGATGTAGCCGCGGACGCCGGTCTCCTCGGCGAGCTGGGTGCGCAGGAGCTGGTCGAGCTCGCTGCGCGCGTCGGTGAGCCGGACCTGCGCCGAGGAAGCGGCATCCAGCTGCCGCAGGCCGATCAGCGGACCCGCGATCGCGGTGGCCAAGAAGGCCGCCACCAGCAGAACGATTGGAGGCGACGCCCAGAATCGAACTGGGGGTGGAGCTTTTGCAGAGCTCTGCCTTACCACTTGGCTACGTCGCCGGTCGCGTTGGAGCGGGTGGCGGGAATCGAACCCGCGCGTCAACCTTGGGAAGGTCGCAGGCTACCATTACATCACACCCGCGGCCGGACGAAGGGGCGAACTTCGCGCGGATAATGACGATTCCTCGCAAGCTGTGCGCGGTTTCACGGCAGGCGGAGCCTTCCTCTTGAACGGCCGTTCGAACCCGCCTGAGCGCGGGTACGTTCTGTGAACGTGATGAGACTCGCAGCCGTGCTCCTGACCCTCGCGCTCGCCCTCGCCGGGCCGGCTCCTGCGGTTGCGCAGAACAGCAGCGACCAGCAGCTGGAGACGCAGATCGGGCAGCAAGAGTACCAGCAGCTTCAACAAAAGGGCGAGATCGTCGCCAACTCGCCGTACTATTCCGTCCTCAACCCGATCGCCCAGCAGATCAAGCGCGTCGCGGACCCGCAGTACTACCATCCGTTCCAGTTCATCATCGTCCACGAGTCGTCGCCGAACGCCTTCGCGGTCCCCGGCGGGAACGTCTACGTGACCGACTCGCTGATGAAGTTCGTCGAGAACCGGGAAGAGCTCGCCGGCGTGCTCTGCCACGAGACCTCGCACGACATCCACCACGACGTGCTCAATCTCTACAAGAAGCAGCAGAAAACGGCGACGGCGTACACGATCGGCGACGTCCTCGCCAACGTGCTGACCGGGGGCAAGTACAGCGGCGCGATCGACACCGTCGCGCAGTACGGCTTCACCTTCCAGACGCTCCACTTCTCGCGCGACGTCGAAGCCGCCGCCGATCACAAAGGCGCGCAGACGTGCGCGGAGGCCGGCTCCAACCCGTGGGGGATGGTCTGGCTTTTCCAGCACTTCGAGAAGCTCAACACCTCCTCGCCGCCGGAGTTCATGTCGGACCACCCGACCGATCAGGACCGCATCGCGGCGCTCGAAAGCGAGTTCCGCAGCGACCCGCAACTCTTCGGCCGCTACCCGTCGAGCATCGCCTACGCGCACCCGCTGAGCGCCGGCGTGACGCAGGCGACCGCCGCCGCGTCGACGGCGAGCTACAAGAAGGTCGCGAAGAAGAGCAAGGGGATGTTCCCGCCGGGGTCCGGCTACAAGTACTGAAGGCCTGCGTCGAACGGAGCGCGCGTCGCTAGATCGTGGTCCGAACTCGTCCGTCGCGCCGATAGAGAGCAAATCCCAGCGCCTGGGAGCCGTTCGCGGGCTCATAGCGATCCGCCGCGAGAGGCGATCCGACGATCACCTCCTCGACCTGCATGCTGTGCGGTTGAGCCGCGCCCGACCGTACCGGCGGTTTTGCGGAAGCAGCGGCGGCTCCGGCTTCGACGCT
>DASYFS010000225.1:0-6729 GCA_036498305.1 Candidatus Elarobacter sp.
GATCGCCGCGATCGCGAGACCTGCCGAGACCGCGTAGTCCAGCTTGCGCCGGTCGCCGAGCCGCGGCGTCATCAGGCGGCCGCCGTCGATCGCAACGACGATCTGCTGCGCGCGCTCGACCTCGTAGGTCGCGACCATCGCCTTCCCGCGCCGCGCCGACGCCTTCCAGTCGATCGCGCGAAAGCTGTCATCGGGTCCGTACTCGCGCAGGCTAGAGAACTCGCCCCCGGCGCCGCGCCGCCGCAACCGCCGCAAGCCCGACTCGATCAGCTTCGTGCGCGCGACGAGATCGCCGCTGCGGTCGAGCGCCGAGAGGTCGGGCGTGACGCGCAGCTCGACGGGAACGCGAAAAGCACGGCGCAGCTCGACGACGCCCAGCTGCGTGCGGATCCGCGCGTGAAACGACCGCAGCGCGGTCCGCCCGCGTTCCCGCGGAACGACGCCGATCCTCACCGTCGCCCGCGCACGCCCGGGCACGACTTCGCGCGCTTCGGCGAGATCGATCGCGAGGCGTTCCGCCGGCGCTTCGACCAGGGCGACGACGCGCGGCGCCGCGGCGCGGTTGGTCACCTCGTAGACGAACGCGTCACGGCGCGCGAGCGCGAGCCGCGGCGGCTCGAGCCGCACGATCTCGAGCGGCGCGCCGACCTGCACCGCATCGTACGCGACGACGATCGCGAAGAGCAGCGCCCCGATGCCGAGTGCCAACGGCCACGGCTCGACCCAGGCGAGCAGGTAGACCGCGAGCGCGAGTCCGACCGCGGCCGCGATCCCGCGCGGCGCGATCCAGTAGCGGATGCTACCGCTCCGGCGCCGGGACCGCAGCGAGGACGCGCGCGACGACGTCGTCCGAAGTCGTCCCGTCGAGCTCTGCCTCGGAGCGGACGATGATGCGGTGGCCGAGGACGAGGGGCGCGACGTCTTTCACGTCGTCGGGCGTCCCGAAGGTGCGTCCGTCAAGATACGCCGCGGCTTGCGTCGCGGCGACGAGCGCGAGCGCTGCGCGCGGGCTCGCGCCGAGCGCGACGTCGTTCGAGACGCGCGTCGCGGCGACGACGTCGTAGACGTAGCCCTGCAGCGCTTCGGAGAGGTGGACGGTGCGTACGCCGCGCTGCGCGTCGAGCAGCTCGTCGATGCGGACGACCGTTGCGACGCCGGCCGCATCGAGATCGCGCGCGTCGAAGCCGGTCGCCGCACGCGCGATCAGCGCCCGCTCCTCGTCGGCGCTGGGATACCCGGTCCGAACGCGCACGAAGAAACGGTCGAGCTGCGCCTCCGGAAGCGGGTACGTCCCCTCGAACTCGATCGGGTTCTGCGTCGCGCAGACCAGAAACGGCGCCGGCAGCTCGTGCGTCGTCCCGTCGATCGTGACGTGCCGCTCCTCCATCGCCTCGAGCAGCGCGGCTTGCGTTTTCGGCGGCGTGCGGTTGATCTCGTCGGCGAGCAGCACGTTGGTGAAGACAGGGCCTTTGCGCAGCGAGAACGTCGCGCTGCGCTGATCGAAGACGGTCGTCCCGACGACGTCGGAGGGCATCAGGTCGGGGGTGAACTGGATGCGCGCGTAGTCAATCCCGAGCAGGCGTGCGAGGACGCGCACGGTCAGCGTTTTCGCGGTCCCGGGAACGCCCTCGATCAGCGCATGGCCGCCTGCGAGCAGCGCGACCAGCAGCGCGAAGGCGACGCGGTCACCACCGACGACGACCTGCGCCAATCCCGCGCGCAGCCGTTCGCCGGGTCGAAGATGGGTTGCGTCCTGCACGGATGGTCTCCTCACGAGCGGTTCGAGCGAGTCGGGCGACGGATACGAGCGTCGCGTCGTCGGGGACGGGTTCCTCGGCGGCAGCGGTGACCTGTGCGCCCAGCGCCAAGTTCGGCGCCGTGCGCGGCAGACGTTCCAGATTGCGACGCGCTTCGGCGACGAGCGCATCGCGTGCGTGCTCGCGCGCGCGGGCACGCCGGTAGAGCGCGGCGATCGCGTCGAGGAACTCGCGCGAGGTCGGCTCGCGCGGCGCGCGCAGACGGACGCGCGGGCCGAGCCCGAACGCACCGTATGCCAGCCACAGCAGCCCCGCGAACGCGAGGACCGCAAGCCCGACGCGCTCCGGCACGTCGAGCGCGCTGGTCCACGGCTTCACCTGGAGATCGCCGCGAATCGCTTCGTCGAACGCGACGACGCCGCCGGTGTGACGCGGCTGCGCGGCGAGGACGGCGAGGCGTGCGGCATCGCCGCTTTCGAGCGCGCGGTTCTCGAATAGTGCCCCGGACGCTATCGTGACAACGTCGCCGGCGCCGACACGGTATCGTGCGACGAGAACGCCGGCGCGGTCGCGGAGCAATACGTCGACGCGGTGTCCCTTCTGCGGAACGATCCGATAAGGGCCGCGCCGGTAGAGCCGGGAAATCAGCGACACCCACGGGCCAGAGAGCGGGCCGTTGCTGGGCGTCACTTCCTTCGCCAGCACCGACTCGTGACTGAGATCCTCATGCCGGCCGGTCGACGGCGTCAGGCCGACGTCGATCAGCCGCCCGCCGCCGCGAATCCAGAGCTGCACCGCGTCGCGTTCGGACTGATCCCAGTACGACGGCCCGGGCGGCTCGGGAAACGACATGACCAGCGTGTCGATGCGCGCATCCGGCAGCGTATCGTGGTGGCGGCTGAAGCGCGCGACGCGGACGCCCTCGCGGCGCAGCAGCTCGTACCACGCGCGGTAACCGCCGAACGAGAAATCGGTGCTGTCGTGCGTCGCGTACTTGGGCGCCTCGGCGGGCTTCGCGGTCAGCACCGCGACGATTGCGATCAGCGCGACCGCGGCCGCCGCGACGAGCGTGTCGCGCTTCATCGCACGCCGAGCGCCGCGTCGTACGCGGCGTCCATGCGCGCGACGAGCGTCGCATCCGGCTCGTGGTCGCCGAACAGCGCGACCACCGCATCGCGCGTAAGCCCGTCGAACGCCGGATCGCGCACCGCGCGCCGCCACTCGCCGGGCGTGCGCGCCGGATCGTAGCGCACGCGCCCGAGCTCGTCGAGCGCATGCAGCGCCGACGCCCACAAGAACCCCGCCGCTTCACGATATCGCCCCGCCGCGGCCGCTTCGCGCGCGCGACCACGCAGCCGCATCGCGTCGCCTTCATCGGCGAGCGCGTAGACGTGACCACCGCCGCGCCGGCCGCGTCGCGCCGCGAAGCGCGTCCCCGGCGGGAGCACGAGCAGCACCACGGCGACGACGCCGACGATCACCGCCGCCAGCACGAGATAACCGAGGAAGAGGGCCAGCCCGGCGTTTCCGCCGCCCGAGATGTGCAGGCCGCCGAACAGACGATCGAACCAGTGACCGACCCACTCCCAGAAGATGTCCCACAGCGACTTCGCGGTGGGCTTGTCGGCGGCGTGGTAGCGCGGGTCGGCGAGGATCGCGTGCGCGATCGCACGCGGATCGCCGTGCGCCCAGGGGGAGCTCATCCCGCGGCGGGCGTCTCGATCGCGGCGAGCAGATCGGTCCCTTCGGTTCGCATGCGGTAGTCGAGCGACGCGAGGGTCATCAGCGCGTTGAAGACGACCAGCGAGAGCAGCGTCGCAATCAGTGAGACCGCGACGGCCAGCCACGGCAGCTTGAGCTGGCCGAGCAGCACACCGACGGCTCCGATCACGTAGAGCGGACCGAGATAGGCCGCGCCGATCGCCGCAGCGAGGAGCGACGAGCGCGCGCGTCCGCGCATCACGCGCCGGAACGCGAGCGAGAGCGATTCCCCGACGCCGGCTCGTTCAGTGATGGCGATGTAGAAGGCAATCTGCGACGCGAAAATCGGCGCGAAAAGAAAGATCGCCGCTGCGACGGCGCACACGCCTCCTACGACAGCGGCACCCACGGTACCCATGGCGCTTGCGAACAACGCGCCGATGAAGAACGCGAAGCCGATGGGCACGATAAGGAGCATGCTGGTGAACCCGCAGACGAATCCGACGAGCAGCAACCCGCCGAAGCGGCGCAGCGCTTCGGCAAGGAGCCGCCCCGCCTTCGGACGTTCCTCGTCGCCGGCGTAGAGCATCGCGAGCGCCGTCGCGACCAGGACGTTCGCCACGGTGCCGATCACGAAGATCAGCAGACGCGCTCCCGCATCGGGTGATTTCCACACGCCGGCGTCGAGCAAGAACCCGGCGGTCAATGGGACCGCGCCGATGAGGCCGATCGTCGCCGCCGCGCGCCAGCGGCGGACGATGAGGTGCACGGTCCGATCGAAAAGCTCGCCGATCGTCCGCGGTCTGATGTCGTCGTGCATCACGTCGCCCCTTCGGCGAGGCTGGAGAGATCGAAGCCTTCGCGGCGCACGCGCATGTCCGTCGCGAAGACGACGACGAACGCCGCCAACAAACCCTGAACGAGAATCTGCCCGACGCCGGCGAAGGCGAACATCAGCACCGGGACGTGCGCAAGCGCGCCGACGACGGCTCCGGCGGCGACGAAAAGCAGCTCACCGCCGCCGGTCAGCAGCCCGATGATGAGCCCGGCGATGATCGCGCGCCACCAGGTCGCGCGCGACAACGTGCGGCGCAGCGCGAGCGTGATCGAGGCGACGAGCCCGACGCGCTCGATCGCGATGGCGGTCGTCGCGACCGCGTAGGTCATGTAGACCCAGGATCCGACTGCGGCAAACAGCGCGAGAACGACCACACCGGCGAGGATCCCGACGATCACCGCGACGGTGAGAGCGTGCAGCGCCGCCAGGGCGGCGACGACGACGATCGCCAACACGTACAAGACGAAGGCGGGGATGAGGGCCAGCATCCCAAGGATCATGAACGCGATCGCTGCGACGACCTGCGCAAACCAATACCGCAGCCCGGCTCGATACGCGGCGCCGACGCCGATCGCGGCCGGCGCCGCGACGATGGTCAGGATCGCGCTCCACGTCAAGAAGCGCAGCGCATACGTCAGTAGGACGACGACCGACATCGCCGCCATGCTGCCCTGATCGCGGGTGACCTGCGCCGCGGCGGCGTTCGACTCGGCACGGCCGCTCGCCGTGAAGACGCGGGCCATGTCGGAGTAGATGTTCGCCGTTCCGGGCGCGATAACGGCCTCGAGGATCATCAGCGGCACGACCGAGACCGCCAGCACGACCGCGAGCGGAACGAAGCGCCGCACGAACAACGTCACCGCGCGGTCTAGGACTTCACCCGCACCCAACGGACGCAGCTCGCTGTTCAGCACGCGGCGGAAGCGTTCGCGCGCTCGGGTCGCGAATCCCGGCCCATGGAGATCGGGACGATCGCCGGGTTGTGGCGCTATCCGGTGAAGAGCCTGCGAGCCGAGCCGCTGCAGCAGGCGGAGATTCTCGCCGACGGCGTCGCCGGCGATCGCGTCGCCGCGCTGCGCATCGAGTCGCCGACGCACGCCCGCGCCGGAAAACCGTTCCGCGGCAAGGAGTCCTCGCGGCTGCACCTTACCGCCGATCCAGAGACCGCCGCCTCGTATGCCGCCGACGACGGCGTGCTGGTAACCCTCGACCGCGACGAGCCGCGCTTCTTCGACATGGCGCCGGTCTCGGTGCTGCTGGATCTGTGGGTTCACGACGTCGAAGCGCTCGTCGGCGAACGACTCGACCCGCTCCGCTGGCGCCCGAACCTCTACGTCGCCGCGGCGCCGGGCTTCGCGAAACGCGAAGCCGACCTGATCGGCGCGACCCTGCGCGCCGGCACCACCGTCCTCACCGTCGTCGACACGAACAAGCGCTGCGTGACGACGACCTACGACATCGCGACGGGCGAAAGTGAACCGCGCGTCCTCTCCGAGGTCGCGCAACGGCGCGCAAACGTCGTAGGAATCTATTGCGACGTCGCGTTCCCTGGGACGCTTCGCGCTGGCGACGTCGTGTCGCTAGAGTGATCAGTATTCTTTGCGGGTGTTGAAGGCACAGCGGAGCAGGTTTCCGACAGCAATTATGGCGTCGGCCGCTCAACGGGCGGTGTCGATCATCGTAACGTGCCGCTTTACCCGAGTTGCCGCTAAGGATTGGCGAACGTATGCTTGGCTCAAGTTCTGCATCGGGTGTCGGAGACGCGACGGATGACCGTGAAGAACGGGTACGTGACGGTCGATGTCGACACAGAAGCGAGTAGTTGGTGATTCTGACCTAAAGCGGCTCCAAGAGGCTCGCGACGCGGGAGGCACGACATTGGAGGAACTCGCGTCGCAACTAGCAGAGCCGCTGATTAATACGGCGGAGGCGTATAGGGCCTTACGCAAGGCGGTGAAGCGACTGGTTGAGGATATGCGACCGCTGAAGAACGTGGAGGAACGCGACCCGATGTACCGAGAGGCTATACGTCGCTTAGACGAGGCACTCAGTATCGAATTTCGCTGAGACCAATCTTGATTGGCCCCGACACGCCCTCGCATGCCGTCGTAATCTAACGATTTGGTCGTGCAGTGCTTACGCGCTGCCAAAAAACAAAGAAATGCAGACTCGGATCCGCTCGCGATTTGGCTCTGGATCGTTGGCGCGGGCCTGGCTCGCTAATCGATCAATCGCTACAGGGTTCTCCGGCCTTCGATCGCGCGAGCCAGCGTGTTCTCGTCGGCGTAGTCGAGGTCGCCGCCGATCGGCAAACCGTACGCAAGGCGCGTAACGTCCACGCCGCTCGGCGCGAGCAAACGCGACAGGTAGAGCGCCGTCGCTTCGCCTTCCGCGTTCGGGTTGGTCGCGACGATGATCTCCGTCGGGCGTTCG
>DASYFS010000226.1:0-2486 GCA_036498305.1 Candidatus Elarobacter sp.
TCTTCGCCGGCGTCGATCATCCGCGCGAGCCAGTAGATCGCGGCGTCGGGGTCGCTGCCGCGGATCGTCTTGATGAAGGCGCTGATCGTATCGTAGTGCGCGTCGCCGGCCTTGTCGTAGCCGGTCGCGCGGCGCTGCAGCGCGTCGGCGATCGTCTGCACGTCGATCGTGCGCTCGCCGTCCTTCGCCTTGGGCGCCGCGGACGCGGCGAACTCCAGCGTCCCCAGCGCGACGCGCGCGTCGCCGTTGGCGAGGTTGACGAGCGCGTCGAGCGCCTCCGGCGTCATCTCGACGTGCTGCCCGCCGAGGCCGCGCTCCTCGTCGGTCAGCGCGCGCTCGATCAGCGTGCGGACGTCGTCGTCGCCGAGCGCGCGCAGCACGAAAACGCGCGAGCGCGAGAGCAGCGCCGAGTTCACCTCGAACGACGGGTTTTCGGTCGTCGCGCCGATCAGCGTGACGGTCCCGTCCTCGACGTACGGCAGCACCGCGTCCTGCTGCGCCTTGTTGAAGCGATGGATCTCGTCGATGAACATCACGGTGCGCCGCCCCGCGGCGCGCAGCTTCTGCGCATCCGCAACGACGCGCCGCAGATCCGCTACCCCCGCGCTCACCGCCGACAGTGCGGCAAAGTGCGCACCGGTCTGTTGCGCGATGATCCGCGCGAGCGTCGTCTTCCCGGTGCCGGGCGGTCCCCACAAGATCATCGAGGGAACCTGATCCGACTCGATCGCGCGGCGCAGCGCACGTCCTGGTCCGACGATCTGCTCCTGTCCGACAAACTCGTCAAGGGTGCGCGGGCGCATTCGCGCCGCAAGCGGCTCTCGCGCCGCCACGCCGCCTCCCTCGCCGGTGTCGAACATATTGATCACGGCGTCGCCCCTAGAACGGCAACTTTCGCTTCTTCGGCTTTGGCGAGGGGCTGCCCGAGCCCGGCTCCGGAGACGGAACGGGCTGTTTGATGATGATCGGCTTGCCGCTCGCGTCCATCTGCTTGGTGTTGGTGTTGTAGTCCATCACCTGCGCCGTGAGCGTCTGCTCGTTGTCGCGCGTCTTGACGTCGCCTTCGAGCCGCAGCTGGCCGGTGCTGCGGTTCATGGTCCCCTTCTCGGCGGTCGCCTCGCGGCGGCCTTGCGTGAAGTGGACGTGCCCGGTCGCGACGTAGATCTTCTTTTTCGTGTCGACGTCGAGCTGATCGCAGGTGAGCGTCGCGGGGCCGCCCTTCGCGTACTGATCGCTGCTCCCGGTTGCTTCGGGCGCGTTGCCGTTGTCGTGGATGATGACGTTGCCGCGCAGCGTCACCGTCCCGCGCTTGTCGTTGCCGGTCGCGCTGTCGGCGGTGCCGTCGCTGCCGGGACGAAAGAACGCGACGTGATGCGGCGTCTCGAAATCACCGTTGCGGTTCCAGATGACGGTGTCGGTCTCGACGCGGTAGTCGGCGCCTTGCAGCGTCGTCGTACCGGACGACGCCGGCGCGGCGGACGGTGAGGGCGCGGGCTGCGGGACAACCTTCGGCGCGGGCGTCGCGGCGAGCGCGGCGAGCACCGCGAGCGTGCGGATCACGGCGTCTTCCGCGGCTTCGGCGCCGGCGGCGGCGGGCCGCCGGTGTCCGGCTTCGTGAGCACGGCCGGTCCGCCGTGAACCTCGGCGTCCTTCGTGTTGAGATTGTAGTCGACGGTCGTCGCCGTCAGCGTCGAGCCGCTGTCGGTGAGGTGCACGTCGCCTTCGAGATGCAGCGTGCCGGTCGCGCGGTTGAGGATCCCGCGCTCCGCCGTCGCCGTGCGCGGGCCTTGCGAGAAGTGCACGTGACCGGTCGCGGTGTAGACCTTCTGCTTCGAGTCGACCAGCAGCTGATCGCATGTCAGCGTCGCGGTCCCGTTCCCGCCGTAGCCGCCGCCGGTCCCGTTCACCTCGGGCGCGTTCCCGCTGTCGTGCACGACGACGTTGCCGGTGAGCGTCGCGGTCCCGTCCTTGTAGTTGCCGCTCGCGCTGTTCGCGGTCGCGTCGGTCCCCGGCCGGTAGAAGCGCACCGTATGCGGCATCTGGAACGTGCCGGTGTTGAGGTTGGTGTTGGTGAGATCGGTCTGGATCTTGTAGTCGCGCGTCATCAGCCCGCTGCCGCCGCTCTGCGCGAACGCCGCTGCCCCGCTCGCGACGGACGCGACGAGCAGGGTGGCGACGGAAAGCAGCCGGGCGGTACGGATCATAGCTCCTCTACAGAACGTTGCCGACGTCGAAACGCTCTCGCGCTTCAGAGGTTGAGCTGACCGTTGTACCCGACGCGCTGACCGGTGCCGATGGCGACGCACGACATCGGATCCTCGGCGACGATCACGGGGATTCCGGTCACCTCGCCGAGCAGCGTGTCGAGCCCCCGCAGCAGCGCGCCGCCGCCGGTGAGGATGACGCCGCGGTCGATGATGTCGGCGGCGAGCTCGGGCGGCGTCTTCTCGAGCACGGCCTTCACCGCTTCGACGATCGCCTGCACC
>DASYFS010000227.1:0-14278 GCA_036498305.1 Candidatus Elarobacter sp.
GAGCGAGAAGACCGCGCCGGGGATCGCGCGCGCGGTCGCAACGCCGTGCGCGACGGGGATCAGCGGGTCGATCGAGCCGTGCACGACGAGCGTCGGCAATCGCAGCCGGCGCAGCTTCGCGGTGCGGTTCCCGGAGCCGACCATCGCGGCGAGCTGCCGCGAGACGCCGTGCGGGTTGAGTCCGCGCTCGTATCCGCGTTCACCCTGCCGCCGCATCCGCGCGGCGTCGAACGGATAGACATCGCCGGCGAGAACGTGCCACGCCTCGACGTATCCCGCGAGATACGCTTCGCGCTCGAACTGCGGCTTGCGCACGAGCATCGCCGTCGCCGCGGATGTCGCGCGCGGCAGCCGCGGATCGCCGGTCGTCGACATGATCGAGATCAGCGAACGAATGCGCTGCGGGAAACCGATCGCGATCTCTTGCGCGATCGCACCGCCCATCGACAGCCCCGCGACGTGCGCCGCCGGGATGCCGAGCGCGTCCATGAGCCCGACGGTGTCGGCGGCCATGTCGCGCAGCAGGTACGGGAGCCGAAAGCGCAGCCCGGTCACCGCCGCGAGCGTGATCTCGGCGACGCCGGGGATGCGGGCCTGCGAAAACTTCGTCGACAGCCCGATGTCGCGATTGTCGAAACGGATCACGTAGACGCCTTTGCCGGCGAGCATGCGCAGGAACTCGTCGTCCCACACGACCATCTGCGCCGCGAGTCCCATGATGAGAATCAGCGGCGGGTTCGACGCGTCGCCGAAGGTGTCGTAGCACAGCTCGATTCCGTTCGCGCGAACGATCGCCGGCGGCGTCTGCGCGATCACGCGGCGGCGCTCAGCGCGAGCTGCCAGAAGAACGCGTCGCCTTCGGCACGCTCGACTTCGAGGCCGTGACGGCGGGCGAGCGCGGAGAACGGGACGTTCTCGCGCAGCGACACGGCGACGAGGGTCGTGAAACCGCGCTCGCGCAGCCGTTCGATCAGCGCCGCCAGCAGCAGGTCGCCGATCCCGCGCCGGCGCGCGTCCTGCGCGACGACGATCCCGAGCTCCGCGGTCTGCGCATCGATCATGGCGGCGTGCGCGGCGCCGAGCGCAACGCCGTCCTCCTCGGCGATCACGCCGAACATGTCGCCGCGTTCTTCGACGAAGCGGTGCACCTCGGCCGGATCGAAGTGATCGACGCGGTGCAAGAAACGGCAGTACCGGTCTTCCGGGCTGGTCCGCTCCAAGATCGACCGGTATCCCTCCTCGTCGGAGGGCACGATCGCGCGCACGACCAAGGCAGTCCTCTCTCTCGCCCAATCAGGAGCGCAGCGGTGAAGTTCAACGTCGTCGTCGAGTGCACTGCCGAGGAGGCACGCGAGTTTCTCGGCCTCCCGGACCTCAAGCCCGTTCAGGGCGCGGTCCTCGCGCAGCTTCAGCAACGGATGCTCGACGCCACCGGGGCGCTCTCGCCGGACGGCCTGCTGAAGACGTGGCTCACGTTGTTCACGCCGCCCGCCGGCGAGAAGCCGGCACCGTAGGCAGCAGCCGCTCATACTTCATCACCACGTCGGAGGGTTCTCGATGCCTCTTTCTCGGAAGCGACTCCTCGCGCTCGGCGCCGGCGCCGGCGCGTTCGCCTCGATCGGGATCCTGCGCTGGCCCGGTGAGGCGGCGCAGTTCACGCTCAAGCTGGGGAACGATCAGACGCCGACGCACCCGATGAACGTCGCGAACGTCGAGGCGATCAAGCGCATCGCCGAAGCGTCGAACGGAGCGGTCGAGGTGAAGCTGTTCCCCAACAGCATCCTCGGCTCGGACCCGAACATGATCTCGCAGCTCCGCTCCGGCGCGACCGAGCTCATTCAGATCGGCAACAACATCCTGGGCACCGTCATCCCACCCGCGGCGCTCCTGGGCGCACCGTTCGCGTTCAACAACACCGCGGAGTACCAGCAATCCGCGAACGGCCCGCTCGGCAACTACATCGGCACCCTCGGCGCGGCCGTCGGGATCCGCAAGTTCGAGACGACGTTCTACGGCGGATTCTTCGAGATCCACAACCGCGTCCGTCCGATCGTCGCGCCGGCCGACCTCAAGGGCATCAAGCTGCGGGTTCCGGCCGGCCCCATCGACGTCGACACGTTCAAGGCGTTCGACGCCTCGCCGACCGTCATCCAGCTCGCCGAAGTGTACACCTCGCTCCAGACCCACCTCATCGACGGCATCGAAGTCCCGCTCGTCACCGTCCGCAACTTCAAGTTCTACGAACAGCTCAAGTACAGCTCGCTGACGCATCACAGCGGCCTCTCGTACATCTTGTTCGCGAACGGCGACTTCTGGCAGAAGCTGCCCAAGAATCTCCAAGACATCGTCGACCGCGAGTTCAACGCCGCCGCGAACGCCGCATCGAAGTCGATGGCGAGCCAAGAGTCGAGCGTCGAAGCCGAGCTGGTCGCGAAGGGGATGGTGTTCAACCACCCGCAGCTCGACCCGTTCCGCCAAGTGATCCGCGCCTCGGGACTGTACGCGCGGCTGCGCGATCGGTTCGGCGCGCAGGGCTGGGAGATGCTGGAAAAGACGACCGGGAAGCTCGCGTAGCTCCGTGATCGCAAGCATCCTCGCCGTTCCGCCGCTGCTGCTCTGGCTCGCGGCGCTGGCCGTTGCGCTGGCGCTCGCGTGCGGAGGCCAAGCATATCTGGTGCGCCGCGGCCGCGCGGCGCCCGATCTCGCGGGAACGCCGAGTCCCATGATCGGCATGGCCGGCACGCTCTACGCAGTGCTGCTCGGCTTCATGACCGTCGTCTCATGGCAGCACTTCTACGATTCCCGCGAGATCGTCACCCAAGAAGCAGCCGCCGACGCGGACGCCTGGCACGCGGCGCTCGCGCTTCCGCCGGACCGTCGTTCCCGCGTGCGCCGAGACGTCGCCCGCTACGCCACGGTGATGATCGATCGCGAGTGGAGCGCGATGCGCACGGGCGCCTTCGACAATCAGGCCGACGTGATCGTCATGGACGCGATCGACGCCGCAACCTCGTTCAATCCGGCGAACGCCGCCCAGTCGAACGCACAATCTGCGACGCTACGCGAGCTCAGCACGCTGCACGACCTGCGCCAGCGCCGGCTTTCGTACAACGCCGCCGGCCTGCCCTGGTTCGATTGGCTTGTGCTCATCGCCGGCGCGGCCTGCATCGTCGTGATGTCCTGGGTCTTCGGCGTCCCCGATCCGCGGGTTCACATGCTCATGACCGCGATCGTGGCGGTGCTGGTGGCCTCGACGCTGACCCTGCTGTTCGAGCTGCAATTTCCGTTTCGCGGCGGCCTGGGGATCTCGGCGCAAGACTGGGCCGGCGTCGTCGACCACATCCGCTTCATGCAGCAGAACAGCTCGCCGAACATGCGCATGTAGCGCAGCGACGTCCTACCGGCCGGCGGCCGCCACGATGAGGCCGGCGATCTCTTGGGGATGGCTGATGAGCGAGAGATGGCCGGAGTCGACCTCGATCGTCGTCGCCTTCATGCGCGCGGCCATGAAGCGCTCCAAGTCGGGGTTGATCGTGCGATCTTGCTTGGACACCGCATACCATGACGGTTTCGAGCGCCACGCCGCGACCGTCGTTTTCGCCGTCGCGGGAAGCGTCGCCGTGTTCCACGCCTGAACCGCGTACAAGAGACGCGCCCGGGCCGGGTCGACGCCGTTCGCGAAATCGTTGAGGAACGCCGTCTCGTTGAGTTGCGCGAGGCCGTTGGCCGTGACGAGTCCCGCGCTGGCGGGAGGCGCCGGGTACCTCGCGGCGAGTTGCGTGTAATTTTCGTTCGCGTCGGGCGCACGAGCGGCCACATAGACGAGCGACGACACCTTGGGATGAACGCCGGCCTCGGTGAGGATCATCCCGCCGAACGAGTGCGCAACGAGCACCGTCGGGCCGTCTTGCCGGTCGAGAATGAGCCGCGTCAGCGCGACGTCATCGTCGAACGTTCGTAACGTATTCTGCACGGCGGTAGCTCGTAGCCCGGCTGCCGTGAGCCGGCTCATGACGTCGAGCCAGGACGATCCGTCGGCGTAGAGCCCGTGAATCAGCACGACGTTTCGGGCAGTGACGGCTGCGCGAGCCGTGCCGTGAACACCGATGACCGACGTCGCGGCTCCGGCGGCGAGCGCGGTCGAAAAAGTACGACGATTCATCTCTTGCCTCTCCATTCCAAAATACACGCGTTTGCAGAGTCGTACAATATCTTGCAGAGCGTAGTTGGAGAATGGAGCACGCGCGCTGTAGAGGGACGCGGAGTGAACATTCGGGCGGCCGGCAGCGGCGAATTAAAAAAGAGACGTCGTTCGCCTCTTCTTTTTTGCGCTTGCGCGCGATGAATTTTGGTGCCCAGGAGAGGACTCGAACCTCCACGACCTTGCGATCACTAATACCTGAAACTAGCGCGTCTACCAATTCCGCCACCTGGGCGCGGACCGACCTCGGTTCAGCTTTCGGCGGACGGTACCCTGCGCAGCGGGCGGCGGAGGTGGGCGCGCAGCCACAGCATCGGCGCGACGCCGAGCAGCACGATCGCGGCGTCGACGGTCCACGCCGTCGGGAGCGACGTGTGGTCGGCGAGTGCGCCGAAAAGCGACGGCGCGACCGCTGAGGCGCCGAAGATCGCGGTGAGCCCGAGGCCGAGCGCGCTCGCCGCGCGCTCGGTCCCCCCGACTTCGGCGAGGGCGGCGGCCATCAGGCCGTTCCAGCCGGCCGCGCTGATCCCGAGGATCGCGCTCGCGATGAAGAGCGACGCGACCGCGCCGGCCGGGGCAAGGGCGAGCATCGTGGTGCCGAGCGCGACGAGGACGCAGTTCAGCGCCAGCGGGACCAGCCGGTCGCCCTGGAGGTAGCGGTCGCTCACGACGCCCCAGCCGAGGCGGCCGACGATCGCGGTCGCGAAGGCGACGGCCAGCGCGAATCCGGCGACGTGCGGCGTCGTGCGGATGTCGTTCACCGCGGTGATCGTGAGGAAGCCGGCGATCACGAACTGCGTGCCGGAGAGCAGCATGCACGTCAGCGTCACCGCGACCAGGCGCGGATCGCGTGCGAGGATCCCCATCGCGCGCGCGATGTCCGGGAGCGTCTGCTTGGCGCCGCGGTCCTCGCCGCTCTCGCGATATAACAGAAACGCGGCGCCGCTCGTCAACGCGACGAGCACGGCGGCGAAGATCAGCGCGGCGCGATAACCGCCCCAGCTCGCGACGACCGGAAAACACAACGCGCCGGCGAGCGCGCCGACCGAGACGCCGGTCTGACGGATCCCCATCGCGAGACCGCGGTCGCGATCGAACCACGACAAGATCGCGCGGCCGCCGGCCGGCGTCGCCGACGCGTAACCCGCGCCGTACACGGCGAGCCACACCACGACCCACCAATACGCCGGGATGAGCGACGCGGCGGTGAGCGCGATGGTCATGACGATCGCCGAGATCAGCAGCATCTTCCGCTCGCCCCAGCGATCGGTGACGATCCCGGAGAGCGCGGTGAACGCCGCGGCGCCGAGCATGATGCCGGTGAAGATCGCGCCGAGCTGCGCCTTCGAGAGCCCGAACGCGACGACCAGCGCGGGTGAAAGCGCGCCCAATGCCTGCTGTACCAGCGACGAGCCGGCTTGCGCCGACGTCATGATCCCCAGGACGCGCCAGCGCTCGCTCACCGCATCACGACCGCTGCACCAGCGTGATCCCCGCGACGATCGCGAGCAGCCCGCCGAGATCGCGCGGCCCGATCGCTTCGTGCAGCAGCACCGCGGAGATCACCAGCCCGAACACCGGCGTCAAAAAGAAGTACGCCGTGACGCGAGAGGCTTCGCCGTGGGTCAGCAGCCAGAACCACAGCAGCGTTGCGCCGAGCGACATCACCAGCACGACGTACCAGAACGAGACGACGAGCTGCCAGCTCCAGTGCACGTGCGGCGCGCCTTCGATCGCGATCGCCGGCACGATGAGCACGACGCCGGCCGCCAGCAGCTGCACGGCGTTGACGGCGCGCGGATCGAGATCGCCGCACCAGCGCTTGTAGACGATCGTCGACGCGACGCTCGCGACGACGCCGAACAGCGCGGTCCCGACGTCGATCGGGTCGGCGGTGCCGGTCCCCATCCGTGCGATCATGATCGCCACGACGCCGCCGAAGCCGAGCGCGAGGCCGGCGATCTTCCCGATCGTCAGCGCCTCGCGCAGCACCCACGGCGCGACGAGCGCGAGCACCAGCGGGTTCATCGACGCGACGATCGCGCCGACACCGGAATCCATGTGACGCAGCGCCTCGTAGGTGCAGCCGAGGTAGAGCGCGTTGCCGAGGATGCCGTACGCGACGACCGCCGCCCACGCGCGTCGGCCGCGCGGAAACGGGATGCGCAGCGCCCGCGCGATCGCGAGCGCGAGAATCCCCGAGACGGCGAAGCGCACGACGAGGAACCACAGCGGCGAGGTTCCGACGACCCCGACCTTGCTGGGGACGAACGCCGACGCCCACAGGAAGATATAGAAGAGGGCGGCAGCGACGCCGAGTCCCCGGTGACTCACCGTCCGATCCTACGGCGACGCACGGGGCGCTGCACCGCCTTCGGTCTCAACGACTCGTCGTGCGGTTCCGCAGCTGCTCGGCACTTTTCGGATTCAGGCGCGAATCGTTCGGCGCGGACTCCGCTTCAAGGATACTCCTCCCTGTTCGATAGTGCACAATCTAGGCGGACGTTTGTCGCAGGTGCCGCCCAGGGACGAAGCCAATGGGCCGCTCGCGCAGCTGAACCTTAACGGTTCCGTAACGCAAACATAATGCTATCCTGCGCCCCGTTTGGGGCTTGGGTGTGGAGGCACAACTTGCTGAAAGCACGTCTGCTTGGGCTTTTTTCTGCCGCGGCGCTTCTTGCCGCATGCTCCGGCGGAGGCGGCGGCTCGTCGATTCCGGCCGGCAACAACGCGCCGCTGGCACCGGACAACGAGTACCGCACCGTCTCCTCGTTCTCGGCCGTCGGCTCGACGGGCGAACTGGTTCGCATCTATCCGACCGCCGATGCGTTCAGCACGATTCCGGCCGGTGAGCGCACGGCGCAGGCCACCAGCCCGCTGGTCTACCACAACGGCCCGGTGCAGACCGCGCCCAAGCTCTACGTCGTGTTCTGGGGCTCGGCGTGGAACGGCAGCACCGGCGATCCGAACGGCGTCGGCGCGCGTCTCAAAGCGTTCTACAGCGTGATCGGCGGGAGCAAGTGGCTCAACAGCGTCACGCAGTACACGCAGAGCGGCGGCGCGCACGTCGGTAACGCCGGCAACATCTTCGCCGGCTCGTACGTCGACACGACCTCGGCCCCGCCGAGCCGCCCGACGCAGTCGCAGCTCGCCGCAGAGGCGACCAAGGCCGCGACGCACTTCGGCGACCACACCGCGAGCGCCAGCTACGTCGTCGCGCTGCCGCACGGCATCAAGCCGTCGGGCTTCGGAACGCAGTATTGCGCGTGGCACAGCTCGACCTCGACCAGCGGCGGAACGATCGCATACACCAACCTGCCGTACATGCCCGACGCCGGTGCGTCGTGCGGTTCGGGTTCGGTCAACAGCGGCGGCACGCTCGACGGCGTGACGATCGTCGGCGGCCACGAGCAGGGCGAGACGGAGACCGATCCCCAGCCGAACAGCGGCTGGCTCGACTCGAGCGGTGCGGAGAACGGCGACAAGTGCGCCTGGACCGGCCTCGAGAACAACCCGAACGCCGGCGGCTATCCGACCCAGCCGCTGTGGAGCAACGCGAATAACGGCTGCGTCCAGAGCTACTAAGTCGACGCCCGGTCTCGCGTAGACGGAAAGAAGCCCGCCGGTTTATCCCGGCGGGCTTCTTGACTTTGACGCCGCGTCAATCCGGTACGCTGCGAGCATGCAGACCATTCCTCTCCATACGCTCGAGACGGCGCCGGAGAAGTCCAAGCCGTCGCTCGAGGCGCTCGTGTCCGCGTTCGGGTTCATCCCGAACCTCGTCGCGACGATGGCGGAGAGCCCGACGCTCACCGCCGCTTTCGTCTCGATATTCGGGACGTTTCAGGGAAACGGCAGCTTTGACGACGCGGAGAAGCAAGTGCTCTTGCTTACGAACGCCGTAACCTTGCGCTGCCGCTGGACGACGGCGTTTCACGCGACGCTCGCGTTGAAGGCCGGCGTCCCCTCCGAAGACGTCGCGTTGATCCGCGCCGGCGGTCTTCCGAATGACGAGCGACATGCCGCGCTCTCCGCGCTCACGAAAGTGTTCATCGAACGGCGCGGGTTCGAGGCCGATACCGCGATCGCGCGCTGCGTCTCCGCAGGGTACACGCAGTCGCACATCCTCGACGTGATCGCCGGAATCGGGACGTCGACGATGGCCGCGACGACGGGAAACCTCACGGATCCGCCGATCGAGCCGATGTTCGAGGCGTCTCAGGCCGCGCGCGCGACCGGAAACTGAATCTCGACGAGCGCGCCCTCGAGCCCAGGCGGCTCGAGGATCGATTCCAAGAAGAGCTCGCGGCACGGACCGGTGATCGCGTAGCCGTTCGCCTCGATCCATCTGCCGAGGCTGCCGAATGCATGGTGACTCGCCGCGTCGGTTCCGGCACGAACGAGCGTCGCCATCGTCTCGACCGGCGGTAATTGGCTCACTCGGAGCCCGATGCCGCCGCCCGCGATGACGGCCTCGGCCGGCAAACGTGTCAGCGAGTAACCAATCTCGATATCGAAATCATCGCGGTCGCCGTCGTTTCGCGCCACGGCGATCAACCGGTCGCGCAGGTCGTCGTCGATCCGCTTCGCGCCATCGAACGCGACGCTGCGCACCATCGCGAGGACCTGTTCCATCGTCGCGTACGAGTCGCGCACGGATGCGAACGGAATCGAATCGACCGACTTCGTCACGACGTCGATCCCTTCGAGGCCCTCGTCCCCGTCGAGCAGCGCGATGCGAGATTCGATGTGCGCCAGACGCTGCGCTTCCTCTCGCATCGACTGCTCTACTTGAGCGCGTTTGGTCTGAAGCATCGACAAGAGGTCCGTTGCCGTCACACCTTCGTTGACCATCGGTCCGATCTGTTCGAGCGAGAATCCGAGCTCCTGGAGGGCGAGAATGCGGTTCAGACGCGGAAGCTGACGGACGCTGTAGTACCGGTAGCCCGTCCGCTCGTCGATGCGCGCCGGCGCAAGGAGACCCAGTTGGTCGTAAAACCTCAGCTGCCGGCTTGAGACCTGCGCGATCTGAGCAAACTGGCCGATCCGGAACATGCGATCACGGCTTACGTCGACGTGACGACGCGCTGGGCGTGGAGCGCGCGCGTCACGTCGTCCTGCAGCGCGGCGAGATGCGCGCGCGTCTGGACGTCGAGGTTCGGCCGCCCCAGGCCGACCGCGAGGTCGTGGTTGAGGCTCGTCAGCTCGAAGCGCGCCAGTGCCTGTGCGTCGTACGGCGTTCCCGGCGGCGGCGTCAGCGCGAGCGTGCGGAGGATCACCGCGTAGCGCCGCTGCAGGTTTCGGCGCACTTGCGTCGCCTGCGCGACGTTGCCGTTCGCGACGTCGCCGTAGATCGACCGCTGCGACCAGCCGAACAGATCGGCGAGCGTCATCGTCACGCCGGGCCGCGACTTCGTCGGAAGGTCGGCGATGCGCGCGAGGACCAGCGGCGCGAACAGATACGAGAGCGTCCGGCCCTGGAAACGTGCCGCCATGTCGGCGACCGAGACGTCGTGGCGCGACGTCGGTTTGTAGCCGAAGTCTGAGAACGGTTCGTACTGGCTGTAGACCAGGCGGCTGAGCGTCGACGGATCGTAATGCCACGCCGCGTTGGAGAACACGTAGCGGTCGAGCATCGCGAAGGCGCGCTGCTCGTCGGCCCGCGCGACGGGCTGGAGCGGCGGCGGCGCGTGCGGATCGCCGCGGCGCGCCCGCGAGAGGTACTCGCCGCCGATCCAGTGCGCCGTGTTCGTCGCGCAGCGGCCGTACGTGCCGACGAGGGTCGCGAACGCGGTGCGCTCCTCTTCGTACGGATGCTCGGCACGCGGGAACTTGGCATCGACCTTTCCGATCAGGTTCTGCGTCAGGTCCATCTGGGTCGTGCACCATCCGAGCGGGTCGTTCGTCAGCGTGAACTGGTGGACGCGCGGATCGATCGCGTGCCCCGTCGTCCATGCGACATCTTCGTCGCTGGCGAAGCGCGTGCGCGGATCGGTCCATGCCGACGCCCAGCGGTCGAGCGTCGGGGTCTCATCCCACGGGGTCTTCGCTCCCGCGATGGGCGCGTAGCCCCAGTGGATCACGTAGTAGTCGTACGGGCCGAGAACGGTCTGCTCGATCGTTCCGGTACTCTCGCCTTTGGGCCAGATGTTGACGGGGTTGTACTCCATCACCGACGACGCGATCCCGTTCTGCTCGGTGAAGCGGCGGTCGCGAACCTGCGCGGAGCTGTACGCCATGTGTCCGATGAAATTGTGGGCGAGACCGAAGTCGTGACCGACCTCGTGCAGCACGATCGCATGGAGGAACGATTGCGAGAAGCGCTGCGCGAACTGGGCCGGGTCGCCCCCCGCCATCATCCCCTCGGCGATCGCCGCGTAGACGAGCTGCGCGTGCGCTCCGGGCCCGTCGTTATGCGCGAAGTGGTTCGCCGCGGCGACGCGCTCCTCACGGCCGGGATCCTCGTCGCCGGCGGCGTTCACGCCGAGCAGGCCGTAGTACGCCGAACCGAAGCGGACCAGATCGCTGTCGATCATCACGCCGCTGCGGAAGATCTGGCCGTCGCGCGGATCCCAGGTGATCTGCGCCTCCGCGAATCCGCCCGAGTTGGCCTCGGTCAGCCAGCGGATCATGTTGTAGCGGACGTCGTCGGGGTCGAAGTCCGGATCGCTGGGCTGATCCTGCACCTTGACGGCGTCGGAGATCCCGATCTTCTCGAAGGCCTTGTTCCACGCCAGGATCGCGGTCTTGATCGGCTCACGATACTCGAGCGGGATCGTGTTCGCGAGGGTGTAGACGATCGGCTGTTTCGCCGGCGAGATCGGTTTGGTCGGATCGCTGGGCTGGAGATTCCAGCGCAGCACGTAGTGCACGCGGTTGTCCATCCGCTCGACGTGGTCGAAGGCGATGTGGAGGTCGTCCCAATAGCCGACGCGGTCGTCGACCAGCCGCGGCATGTACTGCGAGGCGTCGGGCAGCTCGGTGAAATTGTAGGCGACCTTGATCACGAACGTGCGCGGATCGACGACGGTATCGACCACGGTCGGCTTGAGCGAGACGAACGACTGGTCCGCCTCGATCAGAACGTTCTTCGGAAACGCCTTCGAGACGCCGAAGTACGAGCGCGTCGGATCGAGGTGATACGCGCCCATCGGGTTGGTCGGCGGCGCGAGGACGCGGTTCAGCGCCGTCGTCAGGTCCATCACGTCGCCGAGCAGCGATGACAGGTCGACGACGACGGCCTTGTCGCCGTCCTTGCGCTCGGCGACGATCGGGCCGACGCCCATCACCGAGTCGGCGGTCGAGAGCCGCACCGCTTCGGCGAGCGGCGTGTTCGGGTCGGCCAAGAAGCGCGTATGCGGCCACAGCATCACGACGTTCTTGCCGTTGCGCACGAAGCGCACGATGCGCGCCTCTTGCTGGAAGACGTCGCCCGAGAGGATCCCGTACCCGCCGAGTCCGTTCTTCGGAACCGCCGTCTGCAGGTAGTCGCGGTCGAGCTGATCGGCACGGGCGACGAGATAGACTTTGCCGTCCTTGCGCACCAGCGTGAAGAGCCCGTTCTGCACGACCGCGTCTTTGACGAACGTGTCGTACGGCGGGATGTCGCCCGGCTTCGGAGCCGCGGCAGCGGGCGAGGCACCCGGTGCGGGCGAGGCGGGTGCTTTCGATTGCGCCGACGCGCTCGCGGCGGTGACGCCAAAGCACAACGCGAGGACGGCAAAGAGCCGGAGTTTCACAAAGAGCCTCCTAGACGTACCGAGACGAACGACCGAATCTCGCTCCGTATATTTTAGGAGAGCGGCGTCTTCTCATTCCTTACCGCTGTAGGTCCGATGACCTGGGCGCTCTGAACAGCGTTCAGAAAACCATTGACATTCAGCGAGGGCTGGGCTAGCATGCGCGCATGGGGATCGTCCAGCGGAAGGAGCGTCAGCGGGCGGAGCTGCGAGAGCAGATCCTCGCCGCGGCCCGCAAGCTCGTCCTCTCCGAAGGGTTCGAAGGGCTGACGATGCGCAAGATCGCCGACGCGATCGAGTATTCGCCGGCGACGCTCTACCTCTACTTCGAGAATCGCGAGGCGATCGGGCGTCAGCTCTGCGAGGAGGCCTTCGGGCATCTCCTTCGCTACATGGGCACCGCGGCGCAGGTCGCGGATCCGCTCGAACGGCTCTTCGCGATCGGCCGCGGCTACGCGCAGTACGCGCTCGAGAATCCCGAAGAGTACCGGCTCATCTTCATGACCGACGCCGCGTACATGGAACAGGTCTTCGCCGTGAAGACCGACGACGACCCGGGTCAGCGCGCCTTCGACGTCGTGGTCGACGCCGTGCGCGCCGCGCAAGCAGCGGGCCACATCCGCCCCATCGATCCGACGCTCGTCGCCGAGATGCTCTGGACGAGCACGCACGGGGTCGTCTCGCTCGCCATCACGTGCAAGGACGTCCTCGAGTCACCCCTCGAGGAGCTCAGCGAGTCGCTCCACGCGGCGCTGCTGCGCGGGCTCGCGCCCTAGCGCCGCGGCGCTTTTCTTTGCCCTTCTACTGAACACTGTTTATATTCGGAGGCTCGTTCGATGTCGCGTCCCGCCACCGTCGTCATCCTCGCCGCGCTCGCGCTGACCGGCTGTGCCGCTCGCGCGGCGACGGTCACCGCCGCCCCGGCGACGCCGGTCACGCTCGCGACCGCGGGCGCTCCCTCGGACAAGGCCGCCTACGCCGGCCCCGGAACGATCGCACCGCAACGCGTCTATCGCGTCGCGTTCGAAGTTCCGGGCCGCATCGCGGCGGTCACCGCCGACGTCGGCGATCGCGTCGCGGCGGGGACGGTGCTCGCCGCGCTCGACGCGAGCGACTACGCTGCCCAGGCGCGCGGCGCCACCGCGCAAGCCGACGCCGCGGCGGCGAACGCCGCCAAGGCGCGCAACGGCGCACGGGTACAGGAACGTCTCGCGGCCGACGATGCCGTCGCCGCGGCGCGCGCGCAACGCGATCGGGCGACCGCGGCGCAGCGCCTCGCGACCGCGAATGCCGCGCGCTTCGACGCGCTGTACGTCTCGGGCGACGTCGCCGCTTCACAACACGATCAGATGACGGCGAGCCGGCGGGACGCCGACGCCGCCGTCGTCGCGGCGCAAGCGCAGCTCGCGCAAGCCCAGGCGCAGCGCACGCTCGTCCACGACGGTTCACGCAGCGAGGACCTCGCAGCGGCGAACGCGTCGGCGCAGGCGGCGCGCGCTTCCGCCGATCTCGCGAGCGTGACGCTCGGCAAGACGCGCGTGATCGCGCCCGCCGACGCGTACGTCGATCAGCGGCTCGTCGAACCCGGCAGCACGGCGCAGCCGGGCGTCACCGCGTTCGTCCTCGTCGATGCGCGCGCGCCGGACGTCCTCGTCGCCGTCCCCGAAGCGCGTCTCGCCGGGATCGCTCCCGGGGCACCCGCGACGGTGCATTCGGCGGACCGCACGTATCGCGCGAGCGTCCTGCGCGTCGAGCCCGACAGCGATCCATCGACGCGCACGGCGCAAGTACGCCTCCGCGTCACCGGCCTGCGCGCCCACGACGGCGGCATCGTCGAGGTCACGCTCGGCGCCGCGCGCGCGAGCGGCGAGGCGACCGTCCCGCTCGGCGCGATCGTCACCGAAGCGCACGGCGGCGCCCACGTCCTCGTCTACGACGCGGCGCACAAGACGGCGCACATCCGCCCCGTGCGCGTCCTCGACGGCGACGGCGAACGCGCTCTCGTCGCGGGCCTCGCGCCCGGCACGCCGGTTGTCCGCGCCGGCGCCGCGCTCGTAAAGGCCGGCACGCCGCTGACGGTGGTGCCGGAATGAGCGGCCTGCCGCTGTTTGCGCTGCGGCGTAAGAGTCTCGTCATCGCGGGCTTGGTACTAGCCCTCTTCTGGTCGCTGTCTTCCGCGTTGACGATGCAGCGCAGAGAAGATCCCGGAACGACGCAGCGGCAAACCGCGATCGTCACGAGCTTCCCGGGCGCGACGACGCACGACGTCGAGGAGCTCGTCACCAAGAAGATCGCCGACGAGATGCGCGGCGTCACCCACGTGGAGCACGTCGAAGGG
>DASYFS010000228.1:0-5929 GCA_036498305.1 Candidatus Elarobacter sp.
CTGAGCGAAGTCGAAGCGCGAGCCCGCAAGGCTGGCGGTGGAGATAAGGGGTTACGCCGCGACTTCGCGCGGCGTAACGACGAGGGTCCCTCGACAAGCTCGGGATGACGAGCCGGCTTAGACCGCGGAGCGGCGTCCCTCGAGGTACCGCAGCACCGTCTCGTCGTCGAGCACGACGTTCGGGTCGTACTCCGGGGCGTTCTCGATCTGCTCGAGATCGTTGAGCCCGCAGTACTTGTAGATGCGGTTCGTTGCGCTGACGAGGCGGGCCGGGCGGTCGGGGTCGGCGTTGAAGTGTTGGCTGATCGTGTTCGGCGGGATGTAGATCATGTCGCCGGCTTCCCATTCGAAGCGGCGCACTTCGTCCTGCGGTTTCCAGTGGTACGTGTCGGTGATCTCGACGTCGCAGTCGACATGCAGATCGTAGCCGCGCCCTTCGAGGACGTAGAGGCACTCTTCGGCGAGCTGGCGGTGCTTGCCGGAGCGGCTTGCGGGCGGGATGATCTGCATGTAGATGTCGACGGTCTCGACCCGTGCGTTCATCTTGTCGTTGACGAGGTGCTTGATCAGGCCTTGCGGGGCCATCTCCCACGGCATCTCTTCCGGGGTGATGATCTTCTTGCGGCCGGCATCGCGGATCGGACGTTCGGCGGCGTCTTTGAGCGCGTCGGCGTAATAGGCCGCCTGCTGCTTTCCGGCCAGCCAGTTCTTCGACTCTTCGAATCCCATCGGTGCGTTCGTCCTAATGCTCGTGCGCGTGGGCGTGGTCGTGATCATGCTCGTGGTCATGATCGTGATCGTGATCGTGGTACCACGGCCGGTTGACCTGCGCGTCTTCGCGCGGCGTGAAGTCGCCTTGGGTCGGTGAGGGCTCCGAGGGCCGCTGAGTCACGCGCTGCTGGAAGAGCATGTTCATGAACATGTACATCGGCTTCGTCTTGATGACCAGCGCGCGGGCCGGCTGGTCTTCGCTCGCGTTGTTGTGCTGGTGGACGCAGTTGTTGTGGACGACCGCAATGTCGCCGGCCTTCCAGTCGTACTTGATCCCATCGTGGATCTCGTACCCCTTGCCGTCGAGGATGTAGAAGATCGCCTCGTTGACGTGGCCGTGCATCTGCGACTTTCCGCCCGGCGCGTACTCCTCGAGGTGGATGTGCAGCGTCTGGCCGAGACCGTCCTCAGGCTCCATGAAATGCTTGGAGAACGCTTGGGGTCCCGATTGGAAGGTGACCTTGTCGCCTTTCTGCACTCGCGGGAGCTCGCGCAGCCGCTTCAGCTCGTGCTTGAGGCTGTATTCGCCGCTGATCTCGCGGACGAAGACGCGTTTGTGCGTCGGGTCGTAGTGGGACTTGTTCGCCATCTGGCGGGTCTCCCGAGCATTCTCCGATCCGCGGATCGGAAATCGCTATAACGGATATAGTGAATTAAGAGGGACTACGCGCGTCCGCCGACAAAACCTTCCTTGCCCGGGGGTGCGGCGGGCAACCTGGACCCGGAGGTGGAGCACCAGTGATCTCCGTCAGCGGTTTGGTAAAGCGATTCGAAGGGCGCGACTTCCGCAAGACGGCGGTCCACGACCTCGACTTCGACGTGCCGGAAGGCAAGCTTTTCACGCTGCTCGGCCCGAGCGGCTGCGGGAAGACCACCACGCTGCGCATGATCGCCGGCCTCGAACGCCCGAGCGAAGGGACGATCCGCATCGGCGGCAAGACCGTCTACGACGGAGCGGCGGGTATCTTTCTCCCCGCGAACAAGCGGCCGATCGGGATGGTCTTCCAATCCTACGCGATCTGGCCGCACATGAGCGTTGCCGAGAACGTCGCGTTTCCGTTAACCGTCGGCGCCGACAAGCCGCCGCGCGCGCAAGCGCGGCGCCGCGCGCTGGAGACGCTCGACCTCGTCGGCCTCGCCGACACCGCCGATCGTCCCGCCACGACGTTGTCGGGCGGGCAGCAGCAGCGCGTCGCGCTCGCGCGCGCGCTCGTGCGCGAGCCGAAAGTGCTGCTCCTCGACGAGCCGCTCAGCAACCTCGACGCCCAGCTGCGCGAGCGGATGCGCGGCGAGATCCGCGCCGTGCAGCAGAAGCTCGGGATCACGGCGGTCTACGTCACGCACGATCAGAACGAGGCGCTCGCGATCAGCGATCTGATCCTGGTGATGGACGGCGGCCACCTCGTCGAGACAGGCGCACCGGAGCAGATCTACCGCCGGCCTCGCGCGGAGTTCACCGCCAACTTCATCGGCGTCGCCAACGCGTTCGACGGGGCCGTGCTCTCCTCCAACGCGACCGAGCTGGTCCTGACGACCCCGCAGGGCGTCCTCCGCGCCGAGCCCGCGCCGGAGCTGCGTGCGGGCGACACGGTGCGTGCCTTCGTGCGCCCGGAGAACTTCGGGCTCACCCGCAAGCGCCACAGCGAGGAAGACTGGACCGGGACGGTGCGCTACGGGATCTATCAAGGCGACTGTTGGGACTACACCGTCGACGTAGCGAACGCCGACGTGCGCGTTCGCGTTCATAGGGAGAAGGTCGGTCTCGGGCACGGCGACGTCGTGCACCTTTCCCCCGACGGCTCAGAGGTCGTAGTGATGCCGATGCGCGACGGCACCGTCTCCACTCGGCCGTACACCTCATCGCCGGTAGTAGCGCCGGCGCGCGGCCACGTCACCGCGTGAAAGGGTTCGTTCGCATGAATATTCGTCGGTTCGGTTTTGCCCTCGGCGCCGCGGCGCTGTGCGTCGCCCTTCCCTTCGGTCGCGCGGCATTCGCTGCGCCCTCCGGCGACGCCGCCACGGAGGGGACCGTCGTGTGGTACGCGACGATGAATTCGAAGGACATGAACCGCACCGTCGTCGCGTTCACGCAGCGGCATCCGGGGATCAAGGTCGCCACGCTGCGCCTCGGGAGCTCACAGCTCCCCGCGCGTATCTTCACCGAGCAGCGCGCCGGGAAGTACAACGCCGACGTCATCTCCGGTGACGGCTTCCAGATCTTCCAGCTCGTCGACGCGGGCGCGTTCGACAAATACAAGGTGCAGGACGCCAACAAGTTCCTGCCCGGGACGATCGATCCCAAGGGCTACTGGGCGAACCTCTATCAGAACACGACGGTGATCGCGTGGAACCCGCAGCGTCTCGCCGCCGATCACCTCACCGCGCCCGCCTCGATGGCCGACTTCGCGAAGCCCGAGTGGAAGGGCAAGTTCGGCTTCGACACCGGCGCGCTCAACTGGTACATGGGGATGCTCCAGGTCGACAAGAACGGCGACGTCACGAAGCAGATCGCGGACAACCAGCCGATCAAGACCTCGGGACACACGCAGACCGTCGCGTCGCTCGAAGCCGGCGAGTTCGACGCGACGCCGACGGCATACGGCTACATGGCGCAACAAGAGAAGAAGGCCGGGAAGCCGGTCGAATTCCTCAACCCGTCGCCGATATTCGTCACGCTCAACCCGATCGGGATGGCGAAGAACGCGCCGCACCCGAAAGCGGCGAAAGTCTTCATCGACTGGCTGCTCTCGAAGGACGGCCAGCAGTTCATCGCCCAGCGCGGCGGCGGCGAGATCTCGTCGCGTACCGACGTGCAGAACAACCCCGCGATCTGGAACCCCAAAGGGCAGTTCCTGATCATCCCGGCGCCGGCGCCGGCGCAGTACAACGACCTCGAGCACAAGTTCCGGGCGCTGCTCGGCTTGCCGGGTTGAAGCTGCGGCTGAGCCTCGCGTGCTGGGATTACGACCGCACGCGGGCGCTCATGGACGGACGGGTCTCCCCCGAAGGGATCGACCTCGTCTACCAGCCGCTCGAAGTCGAGGAGACCTTCTTTCGCCAGGCGCGCCACCGCGAGTTCGACGTCGCGGAGCTGTCGCTCTCGTCGTACTGCGTCTCGAAGACCAAGGGCGATCCGTTCATCGCGATCCCCGTCTTCCCGTCGCGGATGTTCCGTCACGGCAACATCTGGGTCCACGAGCGCAGCGGGATCAACGAACCGGCGGACTTGCGCGGGAAGCGCTTTGCGTGTCCGGAGTACCAGCTGACCGCGAACGTCTGGATTCGCGGCATCCTCGATGACGAGTACGGCGTCGCGCCCGAGGACGTCGTCTACGTCACCGGCGGTGAAGAGGAGCCCGGGCGGATCGAAAAGCTCGCGCTCGATCTTCCGCCGTCGATCCGGATCGAGCCGATCGGGCCCACGCAGACGCTCGCGTCGATGCTCGCCGCGGGACAGATCGACGCGTTCCACGGTCCGCGCACGCCGTCGACCGCAAACGGCAAAGCTGTGCGCCGGCTCTTCCCCGACTACGTCGCCGCCGAGCGCGCGTACTATACGAAGACCGGGATCTTCCCGATCATGCACGTCGTCGTGATCCGGCGCGACGTCTACGAGCGCGACCGTTGGATCGCGGTCTCGCTGCTGAAAGCGTTTGCGGCCGCACAGCAGTATGCGTACGACGACTATCGCCAGACCGCCGCGTTGAAGTCGA
Organism: Candidatus Elarobacter sp.; assembly: GCA_036498305.1. Lineage (GTDB taxonomy): Bacteria > Vulcanimicrobiota > Vulcanimicrobiia > Vulcanimicrobiales > Vulcanimicrobiaceae > Vulcanimicrobium. The sequence continues at coordinate 4,485 of DASYFS010000228.1, forward strand.
TGCTGCCGTGGTCGGCTGCGGAGGCCGAAAAGACGCGCGCGCTGATGGGCGAGGCGTGGTGGCCCTACGGGTTCGCGCCGAACATCCGCGTCCTCGAGACGTTCACGCGATACCACCACCGTCAGGGGCTCTCGCCGCGGCAGCTCTCGCCGGCCGAGCTGTTCGCCCCCGAGACGCTCGAGGCGTTCCGGATCTAATGCGTCTTGACCGGCGGAGCGCCTTTGATCTGGCGCGCGGAGCGCACGTCGTCGATGAACGCGCCGAGCGCGTCGAGCGTGATCTTCGCGACGTTCGCGTAGTTCTCGGCGTCGGAGTCGATCGCGGACGCCGCGTAGCCGATCGCGGCGTGCGCCATCCGCACGCGTCCGTCGAGCCACGGGCCGCCGCCGAAGCCGCCGATCACCGGGAGGGAGACGGCCGCTGCGACCTTCGGACCGACGATCGGACCGGAGTTGGTGAAATCGAGCAGCGACGCGCCGGCCTCTTCGAGCTGCTGCGCCTCGGCGACGAGACGGCCGGCCATCTCGGCGGGAACCTGCGCGCCGGCCTTCGCCATCGAGGCGTAGTCGAGGCCGTACTGCAGCGCGGTCTGCGGCGTGATCCCGAACTGGGCGAAGACCGGGATTCCGGCGCGGGCGATCGCGCGGACCGCGTCGGGGAAGTCGGCCGCGCCGTCGAGCTTGACCATGTCGGCGCCGGCTTCTTTGACGAGGCGAATCGCGGCGCGCACGGCGGCGTCGACGCCTTCCTGCAGCGGGCCGAACGGGAAGTCGCAGCTCACCAGCGCGCGCTGCGTGCCGCGGCGTACCGCCTTGCAGACGAGAACCATCTCGTCCATCGTCACCTCGAGCGGCGTGGGGTGGCCCCACAAATTGATGCCGACGGTGTCGCCGACCGAGATCATGTCGACGCCGGCGCGATCGGCGATGCGCGCGATCTGATAGTCCCAGGCGACCACGGCGGTGATCTTGCGGCCTTCGCGCTTCATCCTTTGGAGTTCGGGGATCGTCATCTTGTCCACGCCCTCGACCGTTCGAACGAACGTACGGAGTGCCCTTGCAGAGTTTGACCACCGTGACGCGCACGACGGGAAGTCACGTCGCGCTCAAACGCGGCGAGGTTGTGCCGCGAACGTTCCGCTTCGCGTTCGAGGACGTCGACCCGCTGATCGCGGCGTTTCGCCGAATGGTCCGCGAGCGCGCGTACGACATCAGCGAGCTGGCGATCACGACGTACGTGGTCGCACGCAGCGCCGGGAAGAAGATCACCGCGCTGCCGATCTTTCTGGTGCGCGGCTTCCATCACGGCGCGATCCTCGTCAACACGAAGATCGTCCGCGAGCCGAAGGACCTCGAGGGGAAGAAGGTCGGCGTCAACCGCGGCTACACCGTCACGACCGGCGTGTGGGTGCGCGGGATTCTTCAGAGTGAGTACGGCGTCGACCT
>DASYFS010000229.1:0-3021 GCA_036498305.1 Candidatus Elarobacter sp.
GACCGGGCGTTTCGAATGGCTGCTGCGGGCCGGCAGCCCGCGCGTGCCGGTCGGTTGGATCTCGCTGCGCATCAACGATCGCGCGCCGCGCATCGGCGAGGTCGGCTACAGTTTGGTGCTCGAGGCGCGCGGGCACGGATACGCCAGCGAAGGTTTGGGCGCGGTGATCGACGAGGCGTTTCTCACCGGCGAGCTCGACGAGCTGCAAGCCTGCATCGTGCCGGCCAACGCCGCGTCACGTTCGGTGCTCGACCGCACCGGCTTTCGCGAGGAACGGCTGCTGCGCAGCGGTGCCGTGATCCGCGGCCGGCACGTCGACGTGCTGCTCTTCTCGGTGACCCGCGCGAGCTGGACCCGCGCGCGCCGCCAGGGCGCTACGTCGCCGCCGGCTTCAGCCAGCGGTTGAGCCAGTCGACCATCTCCGCCAGCATCGTCTCGAGTGACTCACGGCCGACGTACCCGTGCGCTTCGTACGGGAGCATCACCAGCCGCGCCGTCCCGCCGTTCCCTTTGATCGCACCGTAGAGGCGCTCGGACTGAATCGGGTACGTGCCGGTGTTGTCGTCGGCCATCCCGTGGATCAGCAGCAGCGGATCCTTGATCGCGTTCGCGTACGTGAACGGCGACATCGCGGTGTACAGGCTCGTCGCTTCCCAGTAGCTGCGCCGCTCGTTCTGAAAACCGAACGGCGTCAAGCTGCGGTTGTAGGCGCCGCTGCGCGCGATTCCGGCGCGGAACAAGCGCGTGTGCGCCAGCAGGTTCGCGGTCATGAACGCACCGTAGGAGTGGCCGCCGACCGCGATGCGCTCGCGATCGGCGACGCCGATCGTCACCAGCTGATCGACGACGGCCTGCGCGTTCGCCGTGAGCTGGTCGACGAAGGTGTCGTTCACGGTCGCCGGGTTGCCGACGATCGGCATGGAGGCGTTGTCGGCGACCGCGTAACCGGCGAGCGCCATGAAGATCGGCGAGCCGGCGGTAATGGTGACGAAGCTCTGCGTGTCGTTCGTGTTCTGCGAGGCGGTGTCGCGGTCGATGAACTCGAGCGGATACGCCCACACCAGCGCCGGCAGCCGCGTCCCCGGCGTCCAGCCCGGCGGCGTGTAGAGCGTGAACGAGAGGTCGACGCCGTCGGCGCGCTTGTACGTCACGAGGCGCCGGCCGAGTCGGCGCAGCATCGGCTGCGGATCGGCCACGTGCGTGAGCTGCCGCAGCGACCCGCCGGCGACGGTGCGCACGAAGAGGTTCGGCGGATCGGCCGGGGACTCGCGGCTGGTGAGCAGCGCCGTCGCGCCGTCGTCGAGGAGCGCGATCGGGGTCTCGAGCGGCGTGAGGTCGGAACGGAAAACGCTTGACGTCTCGCCGCTGGCGAGGTTCAGGCGACTCAGGAACGGCCGCCGGCCGTCGGGGCCGATCCCCGAGCCGCGCAGCCAGATCGCGCCGCCGTCCTCGGCGACGACCGGGTCGCCGTACCGTGCGGTGACGGTCACCGGAGAGCCGGGATCGTGGTAGACGTCGCCGTCCTTGCGCGCGTAGAGGCTCTTCGCGTTGCCTGACGATGCGTCGACGAGATAGGTCGTGCGGACGCGTGTCGTCCGTTCGTAGGTCGTGACGAGCGCGCGCGGCGTGCGGCTGAGCCAGGTGACGTCGACGATGCGCGCCGGAAGCCGCACGACCTCGCGTGCGCCATGCGCGCAGCGGTCGAGCATCAGCCGGTCACGGTCCGGGACGGCGGTGCGCGGATCGCCGCCGTCGAGCGCTTCGACCCAGCTCTCGCTCGCGCACGTATCGGGTGCCCACTCCGCCTGGCGCGGCCCCGGCGCGACGCCGTCGGCGGGGATGCGGTCGGCGAGCGGACGATCGGCGAGCGTCGCCACGCGCGCGCCGCGCAGGTCGAGCGTCTCCGTCGCCGTCGGGAAACGCCCGTACGGGAACAGGTACGAGTACGGCGCGTGGACGCGCTCGACGAGCAGCCGCGCGCCGCCGTTCGGCGACGGCGAGACGGCGGTGTAGATCCCGCGCGCCGCCGTTCGTTTGACCTCGCCGCGTTCCGCGTCGACGATCGCGATCCGCGACGTCGCGTAATACGTGAACTGCGCTTCGTCGGTCGCGTCGGCGAGCATGTCTTCGTAGGTGACGATCTGGCCCGCGGCGCCGGACGTCTCTTGCGTCGCCGGACCCGGCGCGACGCCGCGACGTGGGGCGGGGCCAACGCGATCGACGGCGCGAACGACGAGCCGGTTCGCATCGGGAAGCCACACGATCGCGTTCGGGAAGACGGTGTTGACGGCAAGGCCCGCGATCCGGTGAACGTGCGCTCCGGCGGTCGTGCCGAGCCACAGCTCGGTGCCGTGCGCCGTCGCGTTGGTGAACGCGAAGCGCTTGCCATCCGGGGAGAAGCGGAAGAGCGTGATCCGTGCGTCGGGCGGGAGCGCGACCGGCGTGACGCGGCCGTCGGCGACGCGTTCGAGCGACAGCGCCGTAGCGGCCGGCGCATGGTGGATTCCGTTCGTCGCCGGATCGATCCGCAGCCCGGCGAGCCGCAGCATCGGACGGGCGAGATCGGCGACCGGCGGATACCGCAGCGGCTGCTCGATCGCGATCGTGTCCCGGCTCGGGGCGAGGATGGTGACGGGGAGCGCCGGCGCGCGCAGCGCCGCGTCGATCGCCGGGGGCGGGACGCGGTAGTGCGTCTCCTCAGCCGGCGCGGCGAGCGGCAATGCGAACACCAGGGCGGCGGACGTGACGAACCGGAGCGCGTTCATGGCGCCCGGGCGTTCGGCGCGGCCGAAGGCCGTCCTACGCCAAGCCGGTCAGATCGTGGGCGAGGGCGATGATTCCGTCGAGCTTCTCGGATCCGAACGCGCTCTCGAGCGCGCAGTCGCGGCCGACCGCGACGACGAGCGCGACGAGCGCGTACGCGGCGAAGCGCGGTGAGGTGATCATCGTGATCCCTGCGGCCTTCATGCGCAGCAGGTAGTCCGTCACGATGTCGTCGGCGCTCTCGACCGCGGTACGGCG
>DASYFS010000230.1:0-13386 GCA_036498305.1 Candidatus Elarobacter sp.
AGTTTTTCCGAGACGGGACTGGCGATCGGACCTTCCGGCGACCTGTTTATCGTTAACGCCGATACCCTGGCGGAATATCAGCCGCCCTACACGGCGAGCCCGATGCTGGTGAACGGCTTAAGCGCGCCGCAGTGGGTCGCAGTCGCGCCGTGACGCGGCGTCCGACCGGCTCAGGCTCTCCGGCGGTTTCCCGGCTCCTGGATTGCCAAGACGAGTCGGCTACCGTATACTCCCCCGTACGGCGCTGGCGCTAGCCGCGTGCCGTTTTTGCATCCGAAATCCAGGGGGGCCGGATCGCGGGGTCCGGCCGAGGCTCGGTGTACGAAAATAAAGTATTGATCTGCAAAGACTGCGGCAACTCGTTCGACTTCTCGGTCCGCGACCAAATGTTCTACGCGGAGAAGGGGTTCGAGAACGAGCCGCAACGCTGCCGCGACTGCCGCACCGCGCGGAAGTCGCAGCGCAACGGCGGGACCGGCATACCGTCTTCGACGGCCGGGCTCCGCGAGATGTTCGAAGCCGTGTGCGCGCAGTGCAACACGGCGACGACCGTGCCGTTCAAGCCGCGTGGCGACCGTCCGGTGTACTGCCGGTCGTGTTACGCGTCGATGAACGCGGTGCGGGCCTAGCACCAGCCTCCGCCGAATCCGCGGGGGTGGATTCGGTCTGGTACGACGGCGAGGCCGTCGGATATCTCGATCAACGCGCGCTCCCCGGAGCGGTGCTGCGCGAGCGCGCGCGCACGGTCGACGACGTCGTCTCGGCGATCGCGACGCTTGCCGTGCGCGGCGCGCCGGCGATCGGGATCTTCGGCGCGTACGGGACCGCAATGGCCGCGCGGTTGCACGGCGGCGACCGCGTCGCCTATGAAGCCGCTGCGGCGAAGATTCGTGCGGCCCGCCCAACCGCGGTCAACCTGGCCTGGGCCGTCGATCGCGTGCTCGCCTCACCGGGCGCCGAACTCGCTGAGGCGCAGCGCATCCACGAGCAGCAGCGCGACGTCGATCGCCGCATCGGCGAAGCGTCGGTCGCGCTCTTCCCGAACAGCGGCAACGTGCTGACGCACTGCAACACCGGTCCGATCGCAACCGGCGGCGACGGGACTGCGCTGGGCTGTTTCATCGCCGCGTATCGCGCCGGAAAGCAGCTCCACGTCTTCGTCGACGAGACCCGGCCCCTGCTGCAAGGTGCGCGTCTTACGATGTTCGAGCTGCACGAAGGCGGCGTCCCGTGCACGCTGATCGTCGACAGCGCGGCGGCTATAACGATGCAGCGCAAGAATGTGCGCGCCGTCGTCGTCGGCGCCGATCGGATCGCGCGCAACGGCGACACCGCGAACAAGATCGGCACCTATGGCGTCGCGATCGCGGCTGCTCACCACGGCATCCCGTTCTACGTCGCCGCGCCGCGTTCGACGTTCGACTTCACGATCGCGTCGGGTGAGGAGATTCCGATCGAGGAGCGCTCCGCCGACGAGGTTCGCATCGCCGCCGACGACGCGGTCTACAATCCGGCGTTCGACGTGACGCCCGGGCGCCTGATCGCGGGCTTCATAACGGAGTACGGCGTCGTTACGGCGCCGTACGACGACAGCATCGCGGATCTCGAGCACCGGCCGAACCTCGACGTGCTGGCGGCATCGTGAAATTCTACGACTTCACTGACAAGCAGCCGAAGATCGACGGGCTCGTCATCATCGAAGGCGAGGATGCGATCCTCTCGCAGCGCGCGCTCGATATCGTGCTCGACCGGTCGTTGCCCGAGGATATGCGGGCGCTGAACTGCGACGTGCTCGAGGGTCCGGAGATCGATCAGCCGGGTCGCGTCGTCGGCGACGCCGTGAACGCGATGCCGTTTCTCGCGGAACGGCGGGTCGTCGTCGTGCGCAACTGTCACCGCATGCGCGCGCAGCCGCGCCGCGATCTGTGGGCCGTCGCCGAGAACGTCCCCAGCGGGAACACCCTCGTCCTCGAAGACCTGTTCTCGCCCGTGAAGAAGACGAAGCCGGAGCCGTTCGGCGTGCTCGCCGGCCGCAAGGCGCTGCGCATCGACACGACCCCCAACGCGGACGTGCGGGAACGGTTCGTGCGCGAGACCCTCGAGCGGCTCGGCGCGAAGGCCCAGCCGCGGGTCATCGCGATGCTCTCGGACGGCGACGCAGACCTCGGCTCGATTCAGAACGACCTCGAGAAGCTCGCGCTGGCCGGGACGACGATCACCGCCGCCGACCTCGAGCGGGAGAGCCTCGCCGTCGAGGACGCCAAAGCGTGGCACTACGCGCAAGCCGTCGTCGAAGGGCGTCCGGCCGAGGCCCTCTCGATCGCGTTCGAGCTGTTCGCGAACGACCCGCGGGGCGCGGCGATACCCCTGGCCAGCGCGCTCGCCAACGACTTCGCGCTGTTGTGGGAGCTCGCGCGGCCCGGCGGCGGGGTGATCCCCGCCCGGCATCGCTGGCGCGAGCGCGCCCTGCGGCCGATTGCGCGCCGCATCGGCGAACGCCGGGCCCGCTACGGCTACGAAGCGGCCGTGCGCGGCTTCGAGGCCGTCGTTACGGGCCGGATCGACGACCCGCGGGCGATGATCGAGCTGCTGACCGCCGACCTCGCGCAGCGGCTCGCCCCGGCACGCTAGGCGGCCGGCTGCCGAGCCCTGGGGCGACCTTTCTCGTCGAGGCCGAACGGAACGTCGGCGCGAACCCCGACGCCGAACCGTGAACGATACGTATGCTTCTCCGTTTTCATGGCGCTACGGGCGCGAGACGCTGCGCGAGCTCTTCTCCGAACGCGAGCGCCGGAAGCTGTGGCGCGCGGTGTGGATCGCGCTCGCCGAAGCGCAGCAGCGCGCCGGCCTCGTCACCCAAGACGAAGTCGACGACCTGCGCGCGCACGGCGAGGAGATCGACGTGCCGGCGGCGCTCGCGATCGAGCGGGAGATCGGCCACGATCTGATGGCCGAGATCCGCGTCTACGCGAAACAGGCGACGGTCGGCGGCGGAAAGATCCACCTCGGCGCGACCTCGATGGACGTCGAGGATACCGTCGAGACGTTCCGCATGCGCCACGCGCTCACGCAGCTCGTAACGGCGCTCGACGAGCTCCTTGCCGCGTTCGCCAACCGGATCGAACGGCACGCCGACCTGGTGTGCATGGGCTACACGCATCTGCAGCCGGCGGAGCCGACGACGCTCGGCTATAGGCTCGCCGTCTACGGCCAAGACCTGCTGATCGATCGCGACGTGCTGCTGTTCGCACGCGAGCAGCTCACCGCGAAGGGGATTCGCGGCGCGGTCGGGACGTCCGCGTCCTACACGCATCTGCTCGACGGCACGGGCCGCACGCCGGGCGATCAGGAACGCGACGTCCTCGCACGCTTCGGGCTCGAAGCGCGGGACGTCGCGACGCAGACCTATCCGCGCAAGCTCGACTACGTCGTGCTCTCGGCGCTCGCCGGGCTCGGTGCCTCGCTCGCGAAGTTCGCCTTCGACGTCCGCGTGCTCGCGAGCCCGGGCTTCGGCGACCTGGCCGAACCGTTCGGCGCCAAGCAAGTCGGGTCGAGCGCGATGCCGTTCAAGCGCAATCCGGTGATGTCGGAGCGGATCGACTCGCTCTCGCGGCTGCTCCCCGCCTACGCCGACGTCGCGTGGCAGAACGCGGCGACGAACCTGCTCGAGCGCACGCTCGACGACAGCGCGAACCGCCGCACCGTTCTGCCGGAAGCGATCCTGTGCACCGACGAGATCCTGTCACTCGCGAAGAAGGTCGTCGACGGGCTGCGGATCGACGAGCGCCGGATCGCCGAGAACTTGCGCACCTACGGTCCGTTCTCGGGGACCGAAGCGATCCTGATGGAGGCCGCCAAGCGCGGCGGTGACCGCCAGGAACTGCACGAGGTGATCCGCGAGAGCGCGATGCGCGCCTACGACGCGCTCGCCGCCGGCGAGACGAACCCGCTCGCCCGTCTGCTGGCCGACGACGAACGCATCGCTCGCTGGGTCGACCCTGCCGAGGTCCGCGAACGGCTGGACCCCACCGGACACGTCGGCGATGCGCCCGAACGCGCGCGTCGGCTTGCGCAGCGCATTCGCGAGACGATCGAGAAGAAGCAATCGTGAAAAAAGGCCGAGAGATTACGCGGGGCAAGACCAAAGTTCTGTACGAGCTGGAAGGTCAGCCCGATGTTGCTGTCGTGCAGCAGCAGGATGCCATCACGGCAGGCGACGGCGCGCGGCGTGACGTCATCGACGGTAAGGGACGCATCGCCGCGAAGACGACGGCGCGCGTTTTTCGGCTGCTGAACCTCTGCGGATTGCCGACACACTACTTGTCGGGCGGCGAGGACGACGACGACAACGAGATGCTCGTCCGGCGCGCGCAGATGATCCCGCTCGAGGTCGTCGTTCGCGGCGTCGCGGCGGGGTCGCTGGTGCGGCGCCGGCCGGGGTTCCAGCGCGGCTCGCTTCTTGTCCCGCGGATGATCGAGTTCTTCCTGAAGGACGACGCCAACCACGACCCGCTGATCGATCCCGATGCGATCGTGGCGCAGGGCCTCGCGTCGCCGCAGGAAGTCGCGACGATGACCGAGCTCGCCCGGATCACGTACGAGATCCTGGCGCACGCGTGGCGCCGGCGCGACGCGCTGCTCGTCGACCTGAAGATCGAGTTCGGCCGGCTCGCGAGCGGCGAAGGGAAAGGCCAGCTCGTGATCGCCGACGTGATCGACAACGACTCGTGGCGCGTGTGGCCGCAAGGCCGCGAAGAGCTGATGCTCGACAAGCAGATGTACCGCAACCTCGAGACGGTCACGCCGGCCGACCTCGATCGCGTGAAGGCGAACTACGAGCAGGTCGCCGAGATCGCGGGCGCGTTCCCGCTGATGCGGCCCGGCATGGTCGCGCTGATGATCGACGGCCCGGAGCACGTCGCGAGCGCCGACGTCGTCGGCCGCGCGCTTGCGGCGTTCGGGCTGCCGACGGTGCGGCACGTCGTCTCCGTGACGCGGACGCCGGGCTACGTGCTGCAGCTGGTGACCCAGCTTGAAGCGACGTTCGCGCGGATGGTCGTCGTCGCGCTCGGCGCGTCCGACAGCGCGCTCGCGGCGATGATCGACCACGCCACGCCGAATCCCGTAATCGCCGTCGACGTCGCCGACCCGCGGCCCGAAGAACTCGCGCTGCGCGCCGCAAAGGCGTTCGCGCTCGAAGACACGGTTGTCTTCGGCCGCGTGCTGCTGCTGCAGGCGAACGCGCGCAGCGGCGTCCTTGCCGCGGATGCGCAGCTGAACCAGCCGCAACCGGCCCCGCCGGGCGTCGCGCGCGCATGACGACCGCCGCGCACGACGACGCCGTCGCGCTCGGCCGCCGTCTCGGGGTGGCGCTCAGCGATGAGGAGATCGGGCGGATTGCCGATCATCTGGGACGCATTCCGACTGCGACGGAGTTGTTCGCGTTCGATGCGCAGTGGAGCGAGCATTGCTCCTATAAGTCGTCGCGCGAGCATCTGAAGAAGCTTCCGACCCAGGGACCGACGGTGCTGCTCGGGGTCGGCGAGGATGCCGGGATCGTGCGGCTCGGCGAGTGGGAGGGCGAGACCTACGGGATCGTCGTCGCGCACGAGTCGCACAACCACCCCTCGCAAGTCGTGCCGTTCGAGGGCGCGGCGACCGGGATCGGCGGGATCGTGCGTGACGTGCTGTGCATGGGTGCCGAGGTGATCGGCGTCGCCGATCCGCTGCGGTTCGGGCGGCTCGAGAACGAGCATTGCCGCTACGTCGCGCAGCAAGTCGTCGACGGGATCGCGGCCTACGGCAACGCGATCGGCGTCCCGAACGTCGGCGGCGACGTCTTCTTCGACGAGTCGTTCAACGACAACGTGCTCGTCAACGTCGTCGCGCTCGGTCTGGTCAAAGAGAAGGACATCATCCACTCGCGGGCGCCGAAGGACAGCCTCGGCTGGGACATCGTGCTCGTTGGAAAGGCCACCGATCGCAGCGGCTTCGGCGGCGCATCGTTCTCGTCGCTCTCGCTGGATGAAGAAGACGCGGAGCAGAACAAGGGCGCCGTCCAAGTCCCCGATCCGTTCCTGAAGAACGTGATCATGCGCGCCTCGTACGCGGTCTTCGCCGAGCTGCGCAAACAAGGGATCACGGCCGGCTTCAAGGACCTGGGCGCCGGCGGACTCGCCGGGTGCAGCGCCGAGCTCTGCGCGGCGGGCGGGATGGGCGCCGAGGTCGCGCTCGAGCTCGTCTCGACCGCGCAAAAAGATCTGCCGCCCGAAGTGATCGCGATCGGCGAGACGCAGGAGCGCCTGTGCTGGATCGTGCCGCCGGCGTTCACGCCGACGCTGCTCTCGATCTACAACGAGTTGTACTCGCTGCCGCGCGTCGCGCGCGGCGCCTGCGCGGCCGTGATCGGAAAGGTCGCCGACACGGGCCGCTACGTCGCGCGCTATCACGGCGACGTCGTGATGGACGTCGATCTCGACTTCCTTACGGGCGGAGTCCGCTACTCGCGGCCGTTCGAGCTGCCGCCGACGGCGCCCGAAAGCGACGCCGCCGATCGCGCCGTGGTCGCCAATTTCGACCGTCCGCTCGCGCTGCTCACGGCGCTCCCGCATCTCCTCGGGCATCGCGACGTCGCCTCGCGCGTCTCGATCTACCAGCGATACGACGGCGTGGTGCGCGGTGTGACGTCGCTGCCGCCGGGATACGCCGATGCCGGCGTCCTCGTCCCCGTCCCCGGCGCGCCGCTCGGCGTGGCGGTCGGGATCGGCGGAAACCCGCGGTATGGAAAGCTCGACCCGCGCCGCGCCGGCGCGCTCGCCGTCGTCGAGGCGGTTGCGCAGGTCAGCGCGGTCGGCGCGACCCCGGCCGGCCTCACCGACTGTCTCAATTTCGGCGATCCGACGATCCCGTCGCAGATGGGAGCGTTCGTCGCCGCGGTCGACGGGCTCAGCGAAGCGGCGCGCGGGATCGGCGTTCCGTTCGTCTCAGGCAACGTTTCGCTCTACAACCGGTCGTCGTCGGGAAACCACGTCGCGCCTTCGCCGATCGTGAGCTGCATCGGGACGCTCGCCGACGTCGCGGTCGCGCGGACGATGGGATTCAAGCACGCGGGCTCGCCCGTGGTCGTGCTGAACGGGCCTGCCGGCGCGTTCGGCGGCAGCGTCATCGCCGACGTCCTGGGCGTCACGTCGAGAGCGCTTCCGGCCGTGGATCTCGATTGGTTCACCCGCGCGAGCGCCTGCGTGCGTGCCGGACTGCAGCGCGGCGTCATCCTCGCCGCGCGCGACATCAGCGACGGCGGCCCGCTGACGGCGGCGGTGGAGATGGCGATGGCCTCGACCGAAGGCTTTGGGCTGCGCATCGGCGGCGACGGCGTCGCGAGCGCCCAGGGACGTGCATCGCAGTACGATGAGACGCCGGGCTACGTCGTCGAAGTCGGGGACTTCGCCGCGTTCATCGAGCTGGCCGCGCAGCACCGCCTCGCGATTCGGCTGGACATGCGTACGATCGCGGAACCGCTCGTCGAGCACGTCGACGCCGACGGCGACCGCGTCGCCGCGATCGCGCTTGACGATCTCCGGCGCGTGTGGGAAGAGCCCCTGCGCGACTTCTACGGCGCTGCGGGGGCAGCATGAGCGCTCGCGTCGCGGTCGTCGTCTTCCCGGGGACGAACTCCGAGGACGAGACGGTGCGTGCGCTCCAGGCCGTCGGCCTCGACGCCTCGCTCGTGCTGTGGTCGCAGCCCGAAGCGCTCGCGCGCTTCGATGCGTTCGTGCTCCCGGGCGGGTTCGCGTACGAGGATCGCGTTCGCGCCGGCGCCGTCGCCGCACACGACGCCGTGATGGATCCGGTGATCGAAGCGGCGCAGGCCGGAAAGTTCGTGCTCGGCATCTGCAACGGCGCGCAAATCCTCGCCGAGGCCGGGCTCGTCCCGGGGACGGGCGAGCGGCGGCGCCCGACGGCGGCGTTCGCGCCGAACACGAGCGGCCGGTATCAGTCGGTGCACGTGCACGTGAAGCTGAACGTCGCGCCGGAGCGCGTTCCGATCCTCGCGGGAATCGAGGCCGGTGCCGTGATCCCGGCCTGGGCATCGCACGGCGACGGCCGTCTTGCCGCGCCCGGTGAGGAGCTGGCGCGGATCGAGCGCGACGGGCACCTCGCGTTCGTGTACGCTGATCGCCACGGAAACCGGGTACCGGCGCCGAACGGCTCCGCGCTCGACGGCGCGGCGCTGGTGAACACCGCGGGGAACGTGCTGGCGATCATGCCGCATCCCGAGCGCGACGCGTGGACCTTCCAGCACCTCGACGGCAGCCGCGACACCGGCGCGATGCTCGCGCCCTCGGGCGGGATTCGGTTCTTCGAGCACTTCGCGCGCGCGTTGCGCCTGAGGGAAGCGGCGTGACCACGCGCACGTTCGCCGTGACGCTGACGATCCCGGACAACGAGGCCTTCACGGCACTCGAGGCCCTCGGCCGGCTCGGCCTGGGCGTCGCGCGGGTGCAGCGCGCCGACATTTGGCTCTTCGAAGGCGAGCCGCCCGGCGAGCTCGCGGCCACGATCGGCTCGATCGAGACCATCCACAACCCGAACAAGCACAAGCTGACCGAGCGGACGGACGATCGCCCGGGCCCGGGCGAGGTATGGATCGCCGCCCGCGACGAAGCCCCGGCGACCCTCGTGGCCGGCCGTTCGCTCCCCGGCGTCCGTGCGATCCGCCGCCGCACCGCGTGGCGGCTGATCGACGACGACGGCCGCGACGTACCCAAGGCCGTACTCGACCGGGCGGTCGAGACATTTCTCTGCAATCCAGCGTTTCAGGTGGCAATTACAGCATGACGATGATGGTTGAACCGCTGCTCCATGGACAGCATCGTGAGAGCGGCGTCGGCGAGATGTATACGATTGCCACGCTGGGCTCACACTCCGCGCTGCAGATTCTTAAGGGCGCGCACGACGAGGGGTTCAAGACGCTCGCGATCGCGAGTCACGAGACCGAGCGTTTGTACAAGTCGTTTGCCTTCGTCGATGAAGTCATCGTCATCGACAAGTACAGCGACTTCATGGGCCTCGTCCCCGACCTCGAGAAGCGCAAGATCATCATCGTCCCGCACGGGTCGTTCGTGGCGTATCTCTCGCTCGAAGACCACAAGAAGATGACGATCCCGTACTTCGGCAACAAGGCCGTCCTCGATTGGGAGGCGAGCCGTGAGCTGCAGCGCGATTGGCTGCTGCGCGCGGGCCTCAAGCTGCCGCGTCAGTTCAAGACCGGCGCCGAGATCGACCGCCCCGTCATCGTGAAGCTGTACGGCGCGCAGGGCGGGAAGGGCTACATGTTCCTGCGCGACGCGATGGACTTCGAGGAGCGCGCCTCGCTGCTCGCGCGGCAGAACTACATCCTGCAAGAGTACATCATCGGCGTCCCGCTCTACATCCACTACTTCTACTCGTCGCTCACCGGCAAGCTCGAGATCATGTCGATGGATCGGCGCTACGAGACGAACGTCGACTCGCTCGGCCGCATCCCCTCGCAAGCGCAGGTAGGAATGGACGTCGACCCCTCGTACGTCGTGGTGGGGAACCAGCCGATCAGCCTTCGGGAGTCGATGCTCGCGGAGGCCTATCGCATGGGCGAGGACGTCGTGCGGGTCAGCCAGGAGATCTGCGGCCCGAAGGGGCTGTTCGGCGCCTTCTGCATCGAGACGATCATCACGCCCGATACGAACTTCTACATCATGGAGATCTCGGCTCGCATCGTTGCGGGTACGAACCTGTTCATCGATGGCTCTCCGTACTCGTATCTCAACTACAGCGAACCCATGTCGACGGGTCGCCGCATCGCCCGCGAGATCAAGAATGCTCTGCTCTCGAACTCGCTCGACGCGGTACTCGACGACTCGACCATCACCCATTCGTAGCCGGCTTACGGCGGCGCTCGCCGCCGCCATCGTCGCCTTCGCGCCGTTCGTCCCGGCGCGCGCCGCGCTCGAAGTCGACCCGGCGAAGCTCTACCGGCAAATGCAGCTCGCGTACGCCAAGGGAGCGGCATCCGGCTGGCATCTCGCCGACGAGCTCGACTACTTCTCGACGGTTCTCGACGCCGGCCGCGCCTACGAGCTGCGCCGGCGCGACGACCCGCAGAACCTCGCGCTCCAGGGCGTCACCGTCGACCTGGCGTCACAGCTGAGCTACGACCCGCTGACCAACAACGACGCGGCGGAGTGGTACGTGCGCGCCGCGGCGGTCACCTGGCAGAACGACGCGCAGCGCGGTCCGGCCGCGCGAGCCTTAATCGCGAAGATCGACGCCGAGGACGCCGACCCCGTCCGGCTCGCGCACGACGCCGACGCCGACGCGACCGCGCTGGTCGCGAAGTATCCGAACGACGTCCAGGCGCTGATCGGGCAGCTCGACGCCGACCTGCGCGCGTACGCGCTGACCCGCGACACGCAGTGGCGGTTTCTGGCGCTGAACCGCGCCTCGCAGCCGACGTTTCCGATCGCGATGCTGCCGCTCGACACGAAGAAGACGTTCTTCCCGATGGTCGACGCGGCGCGGAACGCGGCCCCGGGCTACTCCGAAGAAGAACGCGCGACGGCGCGGATCGTCGCCTCGCATGCGGCCGCGGCGAAGGGACTCCCCGTGATCGGGCGCGTCACCTCGCACAACGCCTACCTGCAGATCACGGCCCCCGCCGACGAGTATTTCGGCCAGACGAAGCTCTCGCCGATCGGCGTCCGTAACGAGCTCGCGCGGATCGGGAAGTATCTTGACGCCGGTTGGGGCGGCAGGATGACGAAGGAGACGCTGTGGGTGATCGACAGCCTCAACGACTGGCAGCACCAGTACCCGCGCGACTATGAGCTGCCGCGTCTCTACAAGCGCGTGTACGACACGCTCGCGCGTGAGGACACGCCCGAAGCGCAGAAGGCCTCACAGGAAGTGCGGCGGATGCTGATCGTCGCCTACCCGGGCTCGACCGAGGCGCGCAGCTTCTTCTCGTCGTAGGGCTAGCCGTGCCCACGCGCTTCGATCTCGCCGCGACGCTGGCGTCGTACGACGCGACCCGGCTGACGCTCTGCTCGATCGGAAGCCACTCGGCGCTCGAGGTCGCGGCCGGCGCGCGCGCGCAGGGGCTGCGCAACCTGATCGTCACCGAGACCGGGCGCAACCTGACCTACGATCGGTACTTCGCGCGCCGTTACGACGGCCCGCCGCGCGGCTGCGTCGACGCCACGCTGGAGCTGAAGAAGTTCGCCGACGTGCTCGATGACGACGTGCAGCAGCGGCTGCGCGCCGAGAACGTCGTGTTTCTCCCGAACCGCTCGTTCGAGGTCTACCTTCACCAGCGCTATTCGTATGCGGAGATCGAGGAACGGATGGCCGTCCCGTTCTTCGGCAATCGGCGGCTGTTGCGCGCCGAGGAACGCGACGAGCCGGAGAACCAGTACGCGCTGATGGAGCGGGCCGGGATTCGCTTCCCGCAGCAGCTCACGTCGCCCGATGAGATCGATCGGCTCGTCATGGTGAAGGCGCCGCATGCGAAGATCTCGTTCGAGCGGGCGTTCTTCCTCGCGCGCAGCAAGGCGGAATACGAGGAGACCGCCTCGCGGCTCGTCGATGCCGGCATCCTCAACGACGCAGGGCTGCGGGGCGCCGTGATCGAGGAGTTCGCGCTCGGACCCACGGTCAACCTGAACTTCTTCTGGTCGCCATTGCTTGGCGAGCTCGAGCTGATGGGGACGGACACGCGCCGGCAGACGAACCGCGACGGGTTCTCAGGTCTGCCGTACGCGCAGGCACGCGCGCTCGCCGACGAGCCGGTGCGAATGGAAGAGGCCGGCCACATCGCCGCTACGCTCACGGAGTCGATGTTGGAGAAGGCGTTCGATCTGGGTGAACGGTTCGTCCGCGCGGCGAAGGCCGTCGACGGGATCGGCGTCATCGGGCCGTTCGCGCTGCAGTGTGTGATCGTCAGCGGGCCGCCGAAAGACTTCGTCGTCTACGACGTCAGCTTGCGCATCCCGGGCTCACCGGGGACGCGCTACACGCCGTACTCGTCCTACCGCTGGGGCCGCGACGTCTCCGTCGGCGAGCGGATCGCAATGGAGCTGGTATGGGCCCGGGATCAGAACCGGCTCGCCGACGTCGTGACCTGACCGCCACGGGCCGACTACGGCGACGGCGAGAGTGAGACGTTGAACAGCGTCAGCATCCGCAGCGCGTCCGCGCCGTACCCACCTGCGTTATTGTTCGTGACCGCCGACGCGTACGGCGGTGCGAGGATCGCGATACCCTCGTCGGAGATGCTCTGGTTCGCGACGTAGAGGTTGCCGGCCGGGTCGAGGGTGAGGCCGTTGGCACCGTTGAGGCCGGCGGTGATCGTCTGCGTCGACGTTGTGTACGGCGGCGCGGACTCGAAAATCTGGTTGTTGCCGCTGAGCACGAACATGTTTTGGTTCAGGTCGAACCCGACGTCGACTGCATACGTCCCGATCGGGTAGGTGGTGGAGCCGTTCGTGAACGGCGGTTGGAACTCGCGGACGTCTTGACCGTAGAGATCCGCGACCCACAGATTGCCGAGCGGGTCGAACACCATGCCCGTGGGACGGGCTCCGCCGTTGGTATCGATCATTACGGGGGTGCCGGTGTACGGCGGTGCGATCCGCGAAATGCCCGAGTACGGGTTGGCGATATACAGCGTGCCGTCGGGCGCGACCGCCAGTCCGTCGGGAAAGAGTAGCCCGCTGATCGTCACGAGCGGCGATCCGGTGTATGGCGGGGCGTACTCATAGACATACCCCGGATTGCTGAAGGTCGCGACGAACAGGTCACCTTGGCTGTCGAACGCCACCGCGTAGGGCGAGTTCACCGGGATCGTCGCCGCGGGCGAACCGGTAAAGGGCGGGTTCAAGATCGCGACGTCGTTGCCGGCCTGGTTCGGAACGAAGAGCTGCTGCGATGCCTGTGTCGCCGTATACGCGAAGTTCGCCGTGCAGACCGCGCCCGGCTGCGTGCACGCGTTCGTGCCGCTGTACGACGCGGTCACGTGCAGCGTTGCTGAGCCCGGCGACGACGGCGTCGCGTAAAACGTATTCGGGTGGGTCGACGTCGGCTGCAGAAGCGCGAGCGTCGTCGAGCCGCCGGTCTGGCCGACCGTGAAGGTCGGCGCGCCCGGGCCGACGATGATGTTGCCGTCGACGTCGAGCGCCTCGACCAGCACGTTCGACGTGGTCGCGCTCAACAGGTGCGCGACGATCGACGCCGGCACCCCGGAGAGCGAGAGCGAGATCGTGTTGGCCTGCCCGGCCAGAATCGTGAACGCGATCTGCTGCGCCGTGGAGAGCATGTTCCCGCTCGCGTCGGCCGTTGAGAGCGTCGCCGTGT
>DASYFS010000231.1:0-2784 GCA_036498305.1 Candidatus Elarobacter sp.
GTGAAGAGCGTGTCGATCGCGTCGCGCGTCGTCCCGGGAACGTCGGAGACGATCGCGCGTTCCTCGTTGAGCAGCGCGTTGAGCAGCGACGACTTCCCGACGTTGGGCTGACCGATCAGCGCGATCGCCAGCTCGGGGCTCTCGAGCTTCGTCGGATCCTCGGGCGGCAGCTTTTCGACGATCGCGTCGAGCAGATCGCCCGTCCCCTCGCCGTGCATCGCCGAGACGGCATGCGGTTCGCCGAAGCCGAGACCGCTGAACTCGGCATGAACCGACGCCAGCGCCTTGGGCGACTCGACCTTGTTCGCGACCAGCAGCACCGGCTTGCGCGTGCGGCGCAGGATCGCCGCGACGTCCTGATCGACCGGCAGCAGTCCGTCGATCGCGTCGACGACGAAGACGATCGCGTCGGCATCGCGCGCCGCCTCGTCGGCTTGCGCGCGCGTGCCCTGCGCGATCGCATCCTCGGGATCGATCTCGGTCTCGATCCCGCCCGTGTCGACCAGCGTAAAGGTGCGTCCTTGCCACTCCGTCATCGCGTACAGACGGTCGCGCGTGACACCGGGCGTGTCCTCGACGATCGCGAGCCGTTGCCCGATGAGGCGATTGAACAGGGCGCTCTTCCCCACGTTGGGGCGGCCGACGACCGCGACGGTCGCCGGACGTACCCGTAAGGAAGGAGCGAGGGCTTCGGACATGACCGCCCAAGGTTCCCAGCGTTATGCTCCGTCGCCTCGCGGCGATCGCTGCCTGCGTGTTTTTTCTCGGGGCGGTGCCGACCGGTTCGCTGTACGTCACGACGCTGCCGAGCAGTGCCGACGTCTGGGTCGACGGGATCTACGTCGGCCGTAGCCCGCTGGTGATCGACGCCCTCGGAGCCGGGCATCACACGGTCGGAATCGCCAAAGCCGGTTGGTCGCCCCAGCAGCTCGACGTGAGCATCGCGGCGGCGCAGACGACCTTCAGCTCGGTGAAGCTCCCGCCCGCGAAGCCCGGCACGCCGCTCGCCCCCGGCTCGATCGTCCTGCACGGGAGCGACCTGCAGGCGGTGTCCGTCGACGGGATGCCGGCGAAGCCCGGCAGGGACGGCTCGATCCCCGCCTCAGCCGGAAGTCATCAGGTCGCCGTCCGAACCTCACGGGGGAGGATGACCCGCGAGGTGCAGGTCTGGCCGCGGACCCGGACCGACGTGCTGGTCCAGGCCGAGAGCGAGCCCGCGCGCCCGAGCATCGTCGCGCCGGCCGACGATTATCTGCCGGCGGGCGCGGTGAAGATCGACGGCGAGCGGATCGTGATCCGCTACGTGGGTCACGAAGCGGTCGGTCACATCGGCTCGACGACCTACCGCATCGACGGGCGGGTCCGCGACTACGACGCCGCGCCGGCCCTGATCGGCAACCGGCTGTATCTTCCGATCGGCGTGCTCACCGCCGTCGGCGGAACCACGGACCGCTAGCCGAACAGAGACGGAAGATGGCCCAGATCTACATCGAGACGCACGGCTGCCAGATGAACGAGGCCGACTCACAAGAGATCGTCCGCCGTGCGACCGCCGCCGGGTTCACGCTTGCCGAACGCGCCGAAGACGCCTCGGTGCTCGTCCTCAACACGTGCACCGTTCGCGACAACGCCGAGCGCCGCGCCTACGGCCGCATCGCGCACTGGAAGGCCGTCAAGAACGCCGATCCGAGCGTCAAGGTGATCGTCACCGGGTGCCTCGCCGAACAGGACAAGGACCGGATGCGGACGATCGTGCCGCACGTCGACGGCGTGTTCGGGACGCGGGAGCTGGGCGCGCTCGGCGATGCGCTCGCCGGCTGGCGAGCGGAGTATCCCGACGACGAGCTGACCGTCGACCGCGAGATCGAGACGCTGATCGGCAACGCCGGGGCGGGGATCGCGGGGCCGTATGACTTCCTGCGCGGCTATGTCAACGTGCAGCGCGGCTGCTCGTACTACTGCACGTTTTGCATCGTGCCGCATGTCCGCGGCCGCTTCGACCATCGCCCCATGGGCGAGATCCTCGCCGAAGTGCGGGCGAAGACCGACGGCGGCGCGCGCGAGATCACGCTCGTCGGCCAAACGGTCAACGCGTACAAGGAACCGGCGACCGGCGCCGACTTCGCCGACCTGCTGGAAGAGGTGTGCGCGATCGAGAGCGTCGAGCGGGTGACGTTCATCTCGTCGCATCCGAAAGATCTCAACGAGAAGCTGGCGCGCGTCTGCGCGACGCTGCCGAAGATGAACCCGCGCTTCCACCTCGCCCTGCAGTCCGGCTCGAACCCGATGCTGCGCCGGATGAACCGCAAGTACACGATCGAGGAGTTCCTCGACCGCGTCGGGACGTTCAAAGCCCACAATCCCGGCTGGGCGATCACCACCGACCTGATCGCCGGCTTCCCCGGTGAGACGGAAGACGATTTCGCGCGCACGATCGACGTCGTCTCGACCGGGATCTTCGCGCAGGCGTTCATGTTCGTCTACTCGCCGCGGCGCGGGACGCCGGCGGCGGTGTGGCACGCGAAGGATCCGGTCCCGCCGAACGTCGCGCAGGAACGCTTCGTCCGGATGACCGACGCGCAGGACGCGGCGTGCGTCGCCTACCACGAGCAGAAGGTCGGAACGACGGTGCGCGCGCTGATCCACGGCATCTCGCGCAAAGACAAGGCGAAGCTCAGCGCCAAGACGCTCGACAACGTGACCGTCAACTTCCCGATGATCGAGGACGTTCCCGACGTCGCGCATCCCTGGGTCGACGTGCGCATCGATTCGGCGTCTGTGTGG
>DASYFS010000232.1:0-3098 GCA_036498305.1 Candidatus Elarobacter sp.
CACGCGCAGCAGCGGCTCTCCTTCGCAGCCTTGCCCAAACGAGACGATGCCGTCGGGGACGCGCTCGAGGTGCCGGACGGCGATCCGCGCGACGTCGTCGGCCTCGGCTTCGAACGCGACGCGCGTCTGCGGTGAGGGCAGGCCCGCGTCGGGCGCGAGCTCCGAGATGCAGCCGACGCAGGCGGCGTTGCACTTCGGGGAGACCGGCAGCGCGGCTTCGCCGCGTTCGAGGAAGACGTTCTGCGCGGTGAAGCAGCCGTAGTCGCGCGAGCACACCGCGAGCTGCGCCAGCGTGCGGTTGCGCGGGTCTTGCGCCTGACGCTCGCGCAGGATCGTCTCGAGCTCGCCGTCGGCGAAGTAGCGCGGCGTCCAGTCCTCGCTCTCGTCGGTGCGCATCGCGGCGACATAGAGCTCGTCGTCGACGACGCAGGCGAAGGTGTAGCCGAACAGCGGGAGCGCGGGAGCATCGGGCCGGCGGCGATATGCCGGGAGGAGCAGCCGCGTGTAGCCGGCGGGGAGCAGCGCGGCGAGCGCGGTGCGGCGCTGCGACGCCGCGGCACCGCCCGCGAGCAGCGGCGTGCGGCCGGGGAGCATCGAGGTGACGGTTCCGGGCGGCGCGGGGATCAGCTCGTCGCGCTGCGGCGCGCGTTCGATACCGCCGTCGGCGAGCGGCGAGCGCGTCTCGTCGAAGTAGATGCGGCCGCGCGCGTCGGTGAAGGCGAGGCCGGTCACTGCAGCGTGCGCTCGAACTCCCGCACGGCGTCGCCGATCAGCGTCGGGCGGCGGCCCGGCTCCCACGCGACCTCGAGCACGCCGCCCGGTACCTGCAGCGCGAGCGGCGACGAAGCCTCGCCGTTTGCGATCAGCATAGCGGCGACCGCGACCGTTCCGGTGCCGCAGGCCTGCGTCGGTCCGGCTCCGCGCTCCCAGTGCCGAACGCGGAACCCGCCGGCATCGCGCGAGACGAAGTGGACATTGATCCCCTCCGGATACCGTGGGTCGCGCTCGATTCGCGGGCCGTCCGTCGCGAGGTCGATGGCGTCGACGTCGTCGACCGCAATCACGACGTGCGGATTGCCGACGATGACCGGCGTCGCGCGGTATCCGGCGACCTCATGCGGCTCGCCGATCAACGGCTCGTTCACCTCGACCGCGATGCGGTACGGCGCGGTCGAGAGCACTTCGGTGCGGATCGGACCGGCCAGGGTCTCGACGGTGGAGGAGCTGACGCCGTCGTGCTCGCTGAGGTAGCGCGCGACACAGCGGACGCCGTTCCCGCACATCTCGGCTTCGGAGCCGTCCGCGTTGATGACCCGCATCCGGATGTCGGCCGATGCCGACGGGCCGACGAGCAGCACGCCGTCGGCACCGATCCCGGTCTTCGGATCGCACTCGCGGCGCGCGAACGCGACGGGATCGGCGAGCGGTGCGATCCGTTCGTCGACGACGATGAACTCGTTCTTGGCCCCGTTCATCTTCACGACCGGGACGCCGGCGATCACGACAGCGCGACCTCCGCGTCGTCAGGGATCAGCGGTGCGGTGACGGGACCCTGCGGCGAGATCGTCGAGACGGCGTGCTTGTAGATCAAGTGCGCCTTCTTCTCGTACTCGAGGACGATCGTGAACGGATCGAATCCTTTGACCACTCCACGGAGCTGAAACCCGTTGACCAGGTAGATCGTTACCGGGACGGCTTGGCGCTTCACCTCGGCGAGGTACGCGTCTTGGAGCGGCTGGGGACGAGCCTGGGCCATCCTCGCTGCTTAGGCCCAGCCGGGAAGCGCTCCCGCCAAGGCGGCCGCCCGGTCGAGCGCGTCGTCGCCGCCGATCGCGATCAGATCGGGCTCGCGCCGGAACCACGTCGCCTGCCGCTTCGCATAGCGGCGCGTGTTACGGATGAGGTGCGCGCGCAGTTCTTCGCGCGTGGACCAGCCCGCGAGGTAGGCGAGCGCCTCCCGGTAGCCGACCGCATCGGCGGCGACGGCGTCGGGACCGATGCGCTGCGCTTCATCGAGCAGTCCCGCGGTAAGCATCGCGTCGACGCGCGCGGCGATCCGCTCGCTGAGTTCGGCGGCGGGGACGGTAACCTGCAGTTTTCGATACGCGATGCCGCGCGAGCGCAGCGATGCGCCGGGCGAGACGTCGTCGCGCCGGTTTTCCGCGCGTTCGGCGAGCGCAATCTCCAGCGCCCGGGCGATGCGGTACGGGTCGTTGCGCTCGATCGCGGCGGCGCGGACGGGCGCGAGCGCAGCGAGCCAGTCGTGGAGAACGTCGGGCGGATGGAGCGTCGCCTCGCGCGCGAGGCGATCGCGCAGCCCGGCGTCGTGCGCCGCCGAAAGCGCGACGTCGCCGGCGAGCGCACGCAGGTAAAAGCCGGTGCCGCCCGCGACGATCGCGCGCCTGCCGCGCCGATGGATCTCGTCGATCGCGGCGAGCGCGTCGGCGGCGAAGCGCGCCGCCGAGTAGCGCTCGTGCGGCTCCAGAAAGGCGACGAGATGGTGACGGACCCGCGCGAGTGCCGCGTCGTCGGGCGCCGCCGTCCCGATCGGCATCCCGCGATAGATCTGCCGGGAGTCGGCGCCGACGATCTCCGCGTCGAAGCGCTCGGCGAGCGCGAGCGCGAGCGCCGATTTTCCCGACGCCGTCTGTCCGGTGAGGATGAGGACGCCCGGCGGCGCCGCCATCAAATCCGCTTGAAGAGGCGCGCGATGCGCTCGGGGTCGAGGCGCACGATCGTCGGGCGGCCGTGGGGGCAGTGCATCGGGTTTTCGCACCGCTGCAGCCGCTCGACGAGCGTCGTCATCTCGGCGAACTGCAGCGTTTCGCCGGCGCGGGTCACGGAGTGACAGGCCAGCGACGCCCACACTTTCTGATCGGCGTCGAGGCCGCGCGCCTCATCGGCGAGGCATTCGACGAAGTCGGCGACGTCGAAGGCACGCGATCGGCCGGCATGAACCAACCGCGCCGGCGTCGCGATCACGCGAAACGCGCGCTCGCCGAAGTGCTCGACGTGGAGCCCGCCGGCGGCGAGCGCCTCCAGCGTCGCTTCGAGCCGTTCCGCTTCGTCGGCCCGCACCTCGAACGTGTACGGGATCA
>DASYFS010000233.1:0-4027 GCA_036498305.1 Candidatus Elarobacter sp.
TACCGCTCCGGTCAGCACGATCGAGAGCGCGAACGCGACCGCGATGCCGAGCGCGGGCGCGATGTGCGCAGCGGCCATCGCGAGCGCACCCGACGCTGCTCCGATCGCGGCACCCACCAGCGGGAGCCAGGCGGAGACCGCGCCGTCCGGCGGCGCCCCGCCGCCGACCGGCACGATCGTGAAGTAGGCGAACGCGGCGCGCAGCGCGCGGAGCAGGTTCAGCTCACGCGTCCTTCGTCGCGACGCCCGCTTCGGCGAACGTCTTCATCTCGCGAACCATCCGCGCCGCCGCTTCAACCAGCGTGAGCGCGAGCGCCGCCCCGGTCGCTTCGCCGAGCGCGAGGTCGAGATCGAGGAGCGGATCGAGTCCGAGCGCCTGCAGCGCGATGCGGTGCCCCGCTTCGCGCGAGCGGTGCGCGGCGATGCAGTAGTCCGTCGACTGCGGCGCGATCGCGCGCGCCAGCAGCGCCGCGGCGGAGACGATGTAGCCGTCGAGGACGACGGGGATCCCGGCGCGCGCCGCGGAGAGGATCACGCCGGCGAGGCCGACGATCTCGAAGCCGCCGACCTCGGCGGCGACGGACTCCCAGTCGGTGCCGTCGACGCGCTGCAGCGCGCCTTCGACGACCTCGATCTTGCGCGCCAGGCGTACGTCGTCGATCCCGGTGCCGCGGCCGACGACTTGCCCCGGCGAGGCACCGGTCAGCGCCGCGACGATCGCCGCCGCCGAGGTCGTGTTTGCGATCCCCATCTCGCCGATCGCGATGATCTCGACCGGCGTCAGCGCGCGCACAGCGTCGAACGCACGCGCGCCGGCTTCGAGGACGGCGTCGACCGAGTCGCGTCCGATCGCCGGTTCGCGCGCGAGATTTTTCGTCCCCGGCCCGCAGCGCACGTCGATGAGCCGCGGGTGCGGCGCCGAGGCGACGCGCACGCCGAAGTCGGCGACGTAGACCGCAGCGCGCGCGGTCCGCCCGAACGCGCTGATCGCGGCGAAGTCGGCGAGGAACGCGCCGACCATCTGCGCGGTGACCTCGGCAGGATAGGCGCTGACGCCGTCGTCGGCGACGCCGTGGTCGGCCGCCCCAACGAGGATCGCTCGCTGCTCGTACGCGTGCGCCGGGAAGCCGCCCGCAATCGCGCACAGCCGCACGGCCAAGTCCTCGATGCGGCCGAGGCTGCGCACCGGCTTGGTGAGCGCGTCGATGCGCTCGCGCGCCGCCGTGGCGGCGGCTGCGTCGACGGGCCGGATCGCGCTGCGCCACTCGTTCGTCACGGGCGAGGAGTAGGGCACCGCCCTCCGAAGCCCCTCTGTCGCTTCAAGGTTGGTGCCGTGTCCCTCGTCCTCGCCGCGCTCTCCGTCTCCGCGGGCCTTCGGATCGTCTCGCTCGCCCCGGCGCTGACCGAGGACCTCTTCGCGATCGGGGCCGGGCCGCAGGTCGTCGGCGTCGACCTGTCGTCGAACCGCCCGGCGCGCGCAAACGCGCTCCCTCGCGTCGGCGGGATGAGCGACGTGAACACCGAGGCGGTCCTCGCGCTGCACCCGGATCTCGTCGTCGGCGTCCCGCTCGAAGCGGCGCCGCTCGCCGACCTCGGCCGCGCGGGCGTGCGCACCGCGTCGATCCCGCTCGACGGCCTGCAGGACGATCTGCGCGCGATCGAACGCCTCGGCGTGCTGACGCGCCGGCAAGCTGCTGCGCACCGGGTTACGACGGCGCTGCGTTCGCGCCTCGACCGGCTCGCGGCCGGCGCGCGCCGCACGCGGCGGCTGTCGGCGTTCGTGTGGCTCGGCGGGATGGGCGCGGCCGGCGGCGGCTCGTTCGTCGACGAGCTGCTGCGGCTGGCGAATTTGCGCAACGTCGCGGGCGACGTGCGCAGCCCGTGGATCACCTTCTCGGCCGAGCAGCTGCTGCGCGCGCAGCCCGACGTGGTCGTGGTCCCCGATCCGAGCGCGCCGCTGCGCGGCGAACCGTGGGATCGCCTCGCCGCCGTCAACGGCGGCCGCATCGTGCGCGTCCCCGAGGACGATCTGTTTCGGCCGGGGCCGCGCGTCGCCGAAGTGCTCGCCGACCTGATCGCAGGGGTGCGGCCGTGGCGCTGAACCTGCGGCGCAGCGCCGGCATCGTGATTCTGCTCGCTGCGCTGCTGGCCGCGATCGCGATCGGCATCGCCGCCGGCGCCGTAACGCTGCCGCTCTCCGCGGTCGTCGCCGGCGTGCTGCATCCGCACGCGAGCGGCGACGTCACCGCGATCGTGTGGGCGCTGCGGTTACCGCGGGTGCTGATCGCGACGCTGGTCGGTGCCGCGCTCGCCGTCAGCGGCAGCCTGCTGCAGGGGATGCTGCGCAACGGCCTGGTCGATCCGTATCTCACCGGCGGGAGCGCCGGCGCGGCGTTCACGATCGCGGCGGCGATCGCCCTAGGCGCGCCGCCGCCGCTCTTCGCGGGGCTCGCGTTCGTGGCGGCGCTGGCGACGACGCTCTTCGTCGCGACGCTCGCGCGCCGCGGCCGCGGCGTCTCGCCGGAGCGGCTGATCCTCGCGGGGATCGCGATCTCGTCGCTCTTCGCCGGGCTCACGACGCTGATCGTGATGCTGGCGCCGAACGCGAGCGTCTCGCTGAACATTCTGGCGTGGCTGGGGGGCTCGCTCGTCGGTCACGGGTGGAACGATCTCGGCTGGGCGGCGTTCTACGCCGTGCTCGGGCTGATCGTCGCCGCGACCGTCGTGCCGGCGCTCAACGCGATCCGGCTCGGCGATGCGCGCGCGATCGCGCTCGGCGTCGACATGGAACGGACACGCTGGCTGACGCTCATCGCATCGTCGCTGCTCGTCGCGGCGGCGGTGAGCGTCAGCGGCGTGATCGGCTTCGTCGGGCTGATCGTCCCGCATCTCGTGCGCGCCGTGTGCGGCGCCGATACGCGCTGGACGGTTCCCGCGAGCATCCCCGCGGGCGCGACGATCGTCGTCCTCGCCGACGCCGTAGCGCGCACCGCCGTGCCGCCGGTCGAGCTCCCGATCGGCGTGCTGTTGTCGCTGCTGGGCGTCCCGGCGTTCCTCTTCATCGCCTTCCGGCGGCGGCAGGCCGCATGATCGACGCGCGCGGCCTCGCGCTCGGCTACGGCGATCGTGTCGTCCTGCGTGACGTCGACTTCGCGTTGCCGGCCGGCGAACTGGTCGCGATCGTGGGGCCGAACGGTTCAGGGAAATCGACGCTGCTGCGCGCGCTCGCCGGAACGCTGCAGCCGCTGGCGGGACACGTGTCGGTAGACGGCACGCCGGCGCACGCGCTCGCACCCGCGGCTCGCGCGCGTCAGGTCGCGCTCGTCGCGGCCGAAGAGAACGCCGACGGCGACGTCACCGTGCGCGATGCGGTCGCGCTCGGCCGCCTCGCGCACCGCCCGTGGTGGCGCTGGAGCGGCGGACCCGACGACGACGAGATCGTCGACGGCGCGCTCGCGCGCGTCGATCTCGCGACGTTCGCCGATCGGCCGCTCGAGACGCTCTCGAGCGGCGAACGGCAGCGCGTGTGGATCGCCACCGCGCTCGCGCAGCAGGCGCCGACGATGCTCCTCGACGAGCCGACGAGCCATCTCGATCTTGCCGGCGCGTACGCAACCCTGGATCTGCTGCGCAGCCTCGCCGAAGACGGCGCGGCGATCGCGGTCGTGCTGCACGATCTCAACCTCGCCGTCGCCTCCGTCGATCGCGTCGTCCTCGTCGGCGACGGAACCGTGCTCGCCGACGGTCCGGTCGACGCGGTGTTCAGCAGCGAGTTGCTGACGCGCGCCTACGGCGCCGAGATCGCGGTACGGCGCACGACCGACGGCGCGATGGTGGCTGTTCCGCGCCGGCGGGCAGCGCGATGAGCGGCGACTTCTCACCCGACGAGCGCGCCGCCGTCTATCGCGCGATCCGCAGCCGGCGCGACGTGCGCGCGGACTTCACCGACGAGCCGGTCGAGGACGGCGTGCTGACGCGCATCCTCGAAGCCGCGCATCGCGCGCCGTCGGTCGGCCTCTCCCAGCCG
>DASYFS010000234.1:0-3312 GCA_036498305.1 Candidatus Elarobacter sp.
ACGCCGGCTGCTTTGAGCGTCTCGATGTCGGCGGCGTTGCCGTGCACGACGGTCGCGCCTTCCGCCGCCGCTTCGACCAGTGAGTCGTCGTCGCTGTCGACGACCACGAACGGGATCCCCTCGTCGGTAAACTCGCGTGCGATCGCCCGGCCGACGCGGCCGAAGCCGCAGAGGATCAGATGGTTCTGCATTCTACGGACCTTCCGGTGCATGCGCCGCTGCTCGAAGACCTGGCTCAACTGCCCTTCGATCGCGAACGCCATGAGCGCGAGCACCGTGTAGGTCAGCGACCCGAAGCCGACCGCGACGACGCCGATCGTCCACCACTTGCCGGCGACGTCGAGCGCCTGCGGCTCGCCGCCGCCGATCGTGGTGATCGTCGTGATCGTCATGTAGAACGCGTCGAACCACGTCCAGCCCTCGAGCGCGACGTAACCGGCCGTTCCCGCCAGGACGACCGCGATCAACATCGCCGCGGCGACCTGCAGGCGCCGCG
Organism: Candidatus Elarobacter sp.; assembly: GCA_036498305.1. GTDB lineage: Bacteria > Vulcanimicrobiota > Vulcanimicrobiia > Vulcanimicrobiales > Vulcanimicrobiaceae > Vulcanimicrobium. The sequence goes on from DASYFS010000234.1 coordinate 497, forward strand.
GCACCACCCCACGCGGGTTCATACACGGCTCGGGGCTTCGCTAACCTCGGCCGGGGAACCGGCCTCGGTTCCTAAGATTCGTGGAGGTTACGCGGCTAGAGTTGCGCCCAGGAGGACGGTCACGATGAGAACCCTCAGTTCCCGCGCGGCTCGGATCGCGGTCGTCGACGACGACCACCACCTGCGCACGATGCTTCAGCTCGGCCTCGCACGCGAAGGCTTCGACGTGCGCACCGCCGCCGACGGCGAGGGCGGACTCGCCTTGGTCGTGGAGTGGGAGCCGGACGCAATCGTCCTGGATGTCATGATGCCGCGCATCGACGGGATCCGGCTCATCCCGATGGTGCGCCGCGTGAGCCAAGCGCCGATCCTGATGCTGACCGCGAAGGGTGAGCTCACCGATCGTGTCGACGGACTGACGGCCGGCGCCGACGACTACATCGTGAAGCCGTTCTTCCTCGAAGAGCTGGCGGCGCGGATCCATGCGGCGGTTCGGCGCCCGCATCTCTCCGGCGAGACGGAGCTCTGCTGGGGGAGTCTCGTGCTGAACGTGCTGCGACGCGAGGTGTGGCAGGGCGATCGCGAGGTGCAATTGACGGGTCGCGAGTTCGACTTGCTGGCCGTGCTCATGCGCGAACCGCTGCGCGTGTTCTCGAAAGACCATCTGCTCGATCTTGTTTGGGGGCGGGATTTCGAGGGCCAGCAGAGCGCGGTCGAGACGTACATCTCGTATCTGCGCGCAAAGCTGGACCGCGGCTCGCGCGCTTCCATGATTCGCACGGTGCGCGGCATCGGCTACGCGCTGGCGCGGGAGCGCGCGCAATGAGCTCGATCGCCACGCGCGTCGCGACGATCGGGACGATCGTCTTCGCGCTCGCCCTCTTCATCACGGTCGAGGCGGTGACGCTGCTGGGGCACAGCGGCGGGCAAGTCCGATTCGGCGGCGGCCCGGAGATCCGCCGGGCGATTCCCTTCCCGGGACCACCGCTCGAACTTCCGGGCCCAGCGTCGCCGAAGCCGGGACCGCAGACGCGGCGCCTCGACGAGCGGGGCGACGTGCAGATCCAAAGCGGCCAGGTGATCGGCGGCTTCGGCATCGAGGGTGACCGCGTATTCGCGACCGGCCCAATGGCGTTTGCGCTGCAGCCGTCACCCTGGCGCAGAACGTTTGCGATCGTGCTGCCGCTGCTCGCGGGGCTGGTTGCGATCGTCGCGTTCTGGTTTGTGCTGCGCTTCTTGGCGCGCGACGCGTTGCGGCCGCTCGACGGGATTGCGGAGGCGCTGAACGGGCTCGCCGACGGCGAGCTGCCCACCCGAACCGTTACCGCCGGGGCCGCAACGGAGCTCGCCGGCGTCGCCGCCGCCTACAACGCCGCTGCCGAGCGCGTCGCCACCGTCAAAGAGGAGCAGGCACGGACGCAAGAACGGATGCGGCAGTTCGTCGCCGACGCCGGCCACGAGCTGCGCACGCCGCTGACCGTGATCTCCGGCTACATCGACGTGCTGCGGCGCGGCGCGATCGCCGAACGAACCGTCGCCGAGGACATCCTCACGACGATGAGCTTCGAGAAAGAGCATATGCGGGCGCTGATCGATCGCCTGCTGCGCCTCTCACGGCTCGACGCCGAGACACCGCCGCAGATCGGCGTCGTCGAGCTCGAACCGTTGCTGCGCAGCATCGCGACGATCGCGCAGCATCTCGATCCCGCGCGCGAGATCAGCTACGCGCTCGACGGGCAGCCGAGCGTCATGGCCGACCGCGACGAGCTGTCGGAAGCGATCTGGACGCTCGTCGAGAACGCGCTGAAATACGCGCCCGGCGCGCCGATCGCGATCAGCGCCCGCCCGGTCGACGGTTCGGTCATGATCGAGGTCAACGACCGCGGGCCCGGCATGACCGACACCGAACGCACGCAGGCGTTTCAGCGCTTCTTCCGCGGCGACGCGCGCGGCGAGGTCCCGGGCAGCGGCCTGGGGCTCGCGATTGCGAAGCGTTCCGTCGAACGCTCGCACGGAACGATCGAGCTTCACAGCAACCCCGGCATCGGCACGACGGTCAGGATCACCCTGCCCGCCGCGCCATAAGCCGGCGTTAGCTGCGGTAGCGCAGGAAGGCCGGGACCTCGATGTCGTCCATGTTGACCGGCGCGACTTTGTCGAACTCGATCGGCTGACCGAGCGACGCCGCGGTCGTCGCGCGGTGCGGGCGGGCGCCGAAGCCGGCGGCGAGGACCGTGACGCGGACCTTGCCCTGCATCTCGGGGTCGATCGAGGCGCCGAAGATGATCTGCGCTTCGCTGTCGACGGCGCGTGAGATCATCTCGGCCGCTTCGTTGACCTCGTACATCGAGAGATCGAGGCCGCCGGTGATGTTGAAGATCACGCCGCGCGCGCCTTCGATCGTCGTCTCGAGCAGCGGCGAGGCGATCGCCTTCTGCGCGGCGTCGGCGGCGCGGTGCTCGCCGGTGCCCTCGCCGATCCCCATCATCGCCGAGCCCGCGTCGGTCATGATCGTCTTGACGTCGGCGAAGTCGAGGTTGATCAGGCCGGGCTGGGTGATCAGGTCGCTGATCCCTTGAATCCCCTGGCGCAGCACGTCGTCGGCGCACGCGAACGCCTCGTTGAGCGGCGTGCGCTTCTCGATGATCTGCAAGATGCGCTCGTTCGGAATCGTAATGAGCGTATCGCATTTCGCTTCGAGGTCGGCGATGCCGCGCTCGGCCGCTTGCATCCGTTTGCGTCCCTCGAACGCGAACGGCTTGGTGATCACGCCGATCGTCAAGGCACCCGACTCGCGCGCGAGTTCCGCCACGACC
>DASYFS010000235.1:0-4314 GCA_036498305.1 Candidatus Elarobacter sp.
TTGCCGATCTGCGGGTTGCGGTCGATCAGCCCCATGAAGTCGTCGCGGCGGACCGCCCCGACCTCGACGTCGGTCAGGGTCTTGATCGACGCCGAGCGCAGCGACGAGTCGAACATCGACATCTCGCCGAAGAAGTCGCCCTCTTTGAGGATCGAGAGGATCGTCTCGCGGCCATCGGGGCCGATCCGCTCGACCGCGACCGATCCGGCGGCGATGACGAAGAACGTGTCGCCCGGCTCACCCTCCCGGACGATGAACTGGTGCTTGGGGAAGCGGCGTTCGGCGACGGTGGCGAGGACCTGCGACAGCTGCTCGTCGGTGAAGTCCCGGAAGAGGGGGATCCGCCGAAGAGTCGAGAGGTCGATCATCGAGGGGTCCCTTCAAGACGAGGCTCGGCGGCGCCCTTTCTGGCCTCGGGGACCTAGTTCTGCTTCACCGTGAACCGCAGCTTGCCGAAACCGCCGTCCGCGGTCGGGTACGACGGCAGGCTCGCCGTGGTGAAAAACACCGCGCCCGTTGAGCCGGCCGGAACCGCACCGCAGATCGTCGGCAGTGCGACCGGATTGCCGACGCCGCCGACGATGGCGTAGTAGCCGGTCTGACCGACCGCAGCGACCTGGCCATAGTTCGTCGTCGCGGGCGCGGAGTAGCCGAGCGTCACCGACATCGGCTTGCCGACGTATTGGGTCGGGACGATGGTCGTGTTCGGCGGCACAAAATCGCAGACGCCCTGTGCCGCTGCGCCGGCCCCGGTGAACTGCACCGGCAGCCCGCCGCTGGAGAGGAAGTAGATCGTGTACTCGACGGTGTCATTGGTTTTCGGCGTCTCGGTCAGCGTGCCGAGAAGCTGCGGGTTGCCGCCGCAGCTCCATGCGGGCGAGCAGCTCCACGGCCAATTCACGTTCGCGTCGATGACCTGGCCGCTGTTGGGATCGGTAAAGCCGTCGCTCGCGTATGTCGTCCGCGCCGTGCCGTTGAAGGCGGTGACGCGTTTGGCGAGCAGCAGCAACGCACACTCCGCGCCTGACCGCACGCCGGGAATCGAAGACGGCGCGACGCCGGTGATCTGCACGCCGTTTCCGCCGGCGAGTGCGCCGTAGGTGTCGTTGGCCGGCGTCCCGTTGTAGGCGGTCTGGCCCGCCGCGCCGCCGGTGAGCGTCGCCGTGACCGACGTGCCGGAGTTGATGACGACGCCGCCGCCGCCCCCGCCGCCGGTGCCGTGCTTGTACGTGGGATAGGTGCTCGAGTTGCCGCCGCAGCCGCCCGTCGAGCACGCGCCGGCACCGCCGGAGACGTTGATCGTCGCGGTAATCGCACCCGTCCCGACGAGGACCACGGTTCCGCCGGCACCGCCGCCGCCGCCGCCGTCGTAGTCGGGATCGGGCGCAGAGATCCCCTTCGCGGTGATGACGCCGCTGGTGACGCCGCCGACGCGCAGGATCACGATGCCGCCGCCGGAGGCGCCGGACGACGCCGTCGTCGCCGTCGGCGTGAACGTCCCCCCGCCGCCGACCGTGATGACGCGCGTTCCGGCCGAACCGTCATTGTTGGCACCGGCGCCGCCGCCGCCGCCCATCACGATGCTCGTGGCGCTCGCCGCCCACGCTTTGCCGCCGTGCCCTTCGCCCGAGGTGATCGCGCTGGCGCCGTTATCGGTCCCGTTTCCGTCCCAGTTCTTGCCGCCGAGGCCGCCCGCTCCGCCGTTGCCGCCGCCGCCGCCGCCCGGGTTCCAGGTGTTCGCGTTGGGGCTTTCGTGCGTGCCGTTGACGTTCGAATCGGTCGCGCCGCCGCCGGCGTTGCCCGGCGCGCCGCGCGCCTTGTCGCCGCCGGGGTATCCCCACGTCGCGCCCTTGACCGCGGCGGCGTCGCCCGACGCATAGGTGTAGGCGGGCGTCCCCGCGATCCCCTCACCCTTGAAGCCGTCAGGGCCGCCGTCGTACGTCGAACCGCTGGTGTAGGTGAATCCGGCGAGCGTTTGCGTCGCGGGAGTGATCGGATACACGTAGTCCGTGACGGCGCCTTTGTTGGCGCTCCAACTCGCGGGCGGCGTGTTCGTCGGGCCGCCGTTGCCCCACACGTTTTGTCCGCCGCCGCGGAAACCGTACCCGTCGGCGTTAATCCCTGACGGCATCGTCAAATTCTTCGCGACGTCGAGCGAGATAACGCCGCCGCTCGAACCGTTCCACTTCGCCGTGTACAGCGGCGCCGACGCGGTGAAGTTGAGATATTGCGGGACGCGCACGATCTGCCACGTCTCTTGACCTTGCGTCGCCGTCGCGACGGCGCTCACGTAGGTGTTGATCAGGCCGCCGCCGGCCGCGGAGACGACCGAGATCGTGTTGCCGGTGTCCGCGCCGCCGGCCGGCGCACTGCGGACCGTCACGAACTCGTAGCGGCCCGCAATCGGGATGCCCGTCCAGCCCGCGCCGGTCGACCCGTCGCCGTACGCGGCGCTGTTGGTCGTGCTGATCGTTGCACCTTGCATTTGAATGAGGAGCAACATGTCGCCGGTGGTCGCGAGTGCGACCGAACCGTTCGGGTTTCGCGTTCCGAGGGTGATCGACGTCGCGCCGCCGCTCGCCGTGCCGGACCCCGCCCAGTACGTGTTCGGCACGCCGCCAAGCGACGGGCTTCCGTCCTTCCCGGGCGTCCCGCAGGGATACCCGAGGGCGTCGGTCGGAGCGCTGGGAATCACGATCAGCGCGACGGCGGCCACGAGCGCCTGAACGCAAGCAACCGCCGATCGCAACGAGCGGCGTCTCATTCGTTCGTATCGTTCGGCCGAAACGGCCGCGAGGACCCCCTGGGGCGCGTAAAGCGTTCGTTTCGGGGCACCGGCGGGCGCATGGCAGAGCACGAACCCGTCCTCGAGGCGTTGTCCCTCGATCCCCCTGCGGTGCGACCGGGCGAGACGGTAACGGTGCGGTTCGACGCACCCAACGTCGGCAGCGCGCCGACCGCGGCGGGAAGCGTCGTCTTCGAAGCCGATGCGCTGCTCGCGCCGCTCGGCGAGACGCATGTAGCGATCCCGCCGGTCGCGCCCGGGGAACGCGCCGTCGCGTGCGTCACCTTCCGTCTGGACGCGAGGGCCGGTGACGTCGCGCCGCTCGGGATCGGCGCCGTCCTCAGCCTCGGCGACGCACGCTATCGGGCCGCGCCGGCGCTGCTCGCCGTTCGGACGGCGCCGCTTCTCAACGGCGCGTTGTCCGGTACGTTCGTCGCCTGGCGTGACGACGGTGAGACGCTCGACGTGCGCGCGACCACCGTCAACGAAGGCGACGGCGCCGCGCGCGACGTGCGGCTCGTCGTGCCGCCGCCGGCGGGGTGCGTTCGCATCGCCGGTGATGAAGAGGCCGTCTGCGCGCGATTGGAACCCGGCGCGCAACTCGAGGTCGCCTTCGTCGCGCGCGTCGTCGCGCCGCCCGCATTGCTCGCCGCCGATGCTGCGGTCGTGCGCGCCGCCGGCTTCGCGGCGCGGCTCCCCGTACGCACCTCGGAACGATCGGTTCCGCAACTCGCCGCGCCGCAGGTCGATGTGAATGCGGGACGGCGGCGGAGCACCATCGCGATCGCCGTACGCAACGACGGGTGGGCCGACGCATCGAACGTCGCGCTGACGATCGTTCTCGCGCGCGGGATGCGCGTGCAAACCGGTGGGATCGCGGTCGACGGCATCGCGATCGCGTCGCGCGCGCCGCGCCGGGGCAACGGTTCCGCGGCAGCCGTTGCGTCTATCGACGGTGGAACGGTCTCATTGACGATCGCCGCAGCGCCGGCCCGTTCGACGACAAGGATCGACATCGAAACGACGCATCCGGCGGCGTGCGGCGGCGGGACGATCACCGTCGAAAGCGCGGCGGGCACCGCCGAGACGGCCTTCGTACCGGTCGTCGCGAGGGAGGTCCGACTACGGCTCGTTCGGGCGCCGGCGCCCGCCGCGGAAGCGCAGACCACCGACGTCGAGGCGGTTGCGTGCAACGCGGGCGACGGCACGGAGCGGCTGAGGCTTCACGTCGACGGCGCCGACGCCGCGGACGAGGTCGTCGAGCTGGCGCCGGGGTGCATCGCTCGGCGACGCTTCGCAGTGACAATGACCGATCGCGCGGCGTGCGACGCGGTCGCATTGATCGCGTTCGATGAAGGCGGCGAGCGCGCTCGCGTCGCGATCCCCTTGACGGCGGGCGCGGTTCCGCTCGACGTCGCGCCCGCTCCGACACGCGACGACGCTGCACTCCCGGAGTGTCCGCCGCTCTCGATGCATCTCGACGTTCCGCAGGAAGTCGAGCCGGGCTGTCCGTTCGACGTCGAGTGCAT
>DASYFS010000236.1:0-3196 GCA_036498305.1 Candidatus Elarobacter sp.
GCTTCCGCGCGACCTCGGATCGTTGCGGCGCACGCTGGCGCTCCTGGATCCGCTCGGCGACGCGCTGCACGACGCCTCGCTTCCGGCGGGGCTCCATACGATCGTCGAACGGATCGGCGCCTTCGACGACGTGCGCGCGGACCTCGAGACGACGCTGCTCGACGAGCTTCCCGCGACGCTCGCGGACGGCAACGTCGTCCGCCCGCAGTGCTCGCCGGAGCTTGCCGAATGCGTCGCACTGCGCGGCGACGCGCGCTCGCGGATCGCCGCGCTGGAAGAGCGCGAGCGCGAACGGACGGGGATCAAGTCGCTCAAGGTCAAGTACGCCTCGGCGTTCGGCTACGCGATCGAGATTCCGAAGGCCCAGCTCGGCAACGTCCCGGGCGACTACACCCGCAAGCAGACGCTGGCGAACGGCGAGCGCTACGTGACGCCCGAGCTGCGCGAGCTCGACGTCGCGATCGGCTCCGCCGAGTCGCGGCAACTGCGGCTCGAGTCCGCCCTCTACGAGGCGCTGCTGGACCGCGTCGCCGACCGGGTAGACGATCTGCTCGCGACGGCCGACGCGCTCGCGGAGCTCGACGCGTACTCCTCGCTCGCGCAGGTCGCCGGCGAACGCGGCTACGTGCGGCCGCAGTTCATTGAGGAAAGCACCGTCGAGTTCGTCGACGGGCGGCATCCGGTGATGGAGGCGCTGCTCGGCTCGTCGTTCGTCCCCAACGACTTGCGGCTCGGCGCTGCGCGCTTCATCTTATTGACCGGGCCGAACATGGGCGGGAAGTCGACGTACCTCCGGCAGACGGCGCTGCTCGTCATCCTGGCGCAGATCGGGTCGTTCGTTCCGGCGCGCGAGGCGAAGCTCGGCATCGTCGACCGCATCTTCACCCGCATCGGCGCCGGCGACGACCTCGCTTCGGGACAATCGACGTTCTACATCGAGATGGCGGAGGCGGCGAACATCCTGCGGCGCGCGACTGGGCGCAGTCTGCTGCTGATCGACGAGATCGGCCGCGGGACCGGGACCGTCGACGGGCTCGCGATCGCGCAGGCGATCAGCGAGTATCTGCTCGAACGCGAGGCCCGCGCGCCGATGGTGCTGTTCGCAACCCATTTTCACGAGCTCGTCGCGCTCGGCGATCGCTGGCCGCTGGTCGCGAACTTCCATATTACCGCGGTGGAGAGCACGCGCGGCGGCGCGCCGGTGTTCTCGCACCGCGTTTTGCCGGGGTCGTCGTCGCGTTCGTTCGGGATCGAGGTCGCCCGCATGGCGGGGTTGCCGCCGGCGGTCGTCGGGCGGGCGCGCGAGATCGCGGCCGTCCTCGAAGGGCGGCCGACGCTCGAGGTCGCCGCGCCGCTCCGCGGCAAGCTGGCGAAGCCCGCAGTCGTGGAGCAGCCGCTGCTCTTCGAGATGTGACCGCGGTCGCGGTACCGGAAATCTCGCGGCCGACGGGGTAGAAACCCGTGATGAATCAGCGCGTATGGCTGAACGCGACCCAGGTCGATGCGATCGTGACGATCGTATGGGTGTTCTTCGCGATCGTCATCGGCGTCGTCGTGCATCGCGTCCTGTACTGGGCGTTCGGCGTCTGGGCGAAGCGCCGCAACGACGTTTTCGCCGCCGCGGTCGTGCGCCGGACCAGTCGCCCGGCCGCCTACATCTTTCCGCTGATCGCGATCCTGATCGTCTTCCCGAACCTCTCGATCCCCGAGCGGTGGGAATCGGCGCTGCTCCATGTGAGCGGCCTGCTCACGATCGCCGCCTTCGCCTGGGCGATCGTCGCAACGATCCGCTTGTGGAGCGACGTCATCGTCGCGCGCCATCGGGTCGACGTCGAAGACAACCTCCTGGCGCGGCAGCTCGGGACGCGCGTCGACATCCTGGCGCGCGTCGCGATCACGCTGGTCGTCATCATCTCGATCGGGATGATGTTGATGACGTTCTCGGAGATCCGGGCGCTGGGAACGACCGTCCTCGCCTCCGCCGGAGTCGCCGGGATCGTCGCCGGCCTCGCGGCGCGTCCGCTGTTCGAGAACCTCGTCGCCGGGATCCAGCTCGCGCTCACGCAGCCGATCCGCCTCGACGACGTTGTCATCGTCGAGAAGCAGTACGGCCGCATCGAGGAGATCCACTCGACGTACGTCGTCGTGCGGGTGTGGGATCTGCGGCGTCTCATCGTTCCGCTCTCGTACTTCATCACCACCCCGTTCGAGAACTGGACCCGCCAGACGGCGAACCTCATGGGCGAGGTGTACGTGTTCACCGACTTCCGCCTCGACGTCGTGAAGCTGCGCGACGAGGTGCCGAAGATCGTCGAGCGCTCGCCGCTCTGGGACAAGGCGTTCACCAACCTGCAGGTGACCGACGCGACGGAGCATGCGATGCAGATTCGCGTGCTCGTCACCGCGCGCAACTCCGCCGATCTCTTCGACCTGCGCTGCTTCGTCCGCGAGGAGCTCATCGCGTACATCTGCCGCGAGCAGCCCGATGCGCTCCCGCGCACCCGCGCCGAATTGCCCGAAGCCGCCGAGGAGCCGCGCCACGAATCCCGCGCGGCGACCGAGGAGCGGATCGCGAAGTCGGTCGCGGCGGCCGCCGATCAACCGCCGATCAGCACCAAGCAGTGAGCGGATGATTCGCGTCCTCGATCCCGAGACGATCGGACAGATCGCCGCCGGCGAGGTGATAGAACGGCCGCTCTCGGTGGTGAAGGAGCTGGTCGAGAACGCGCTCGACGCCGATGCGACGCGGATCGCGGTCCGCGTGCGCGGCGGCGGCCTCATCGAGATCGAAGTCGCCGACGACGGCCTCGGGATCGCGCCGGACGAGCTGCCGCTCGCGCTGCGCCGACATGCCACTTCGAAGCTTCGCGAAGCGGCGGGTTTGACGCAGGTCGAGACGCTCGGCTTCCGCGGCGAGGGTCTCGCCTCAATCGCCGCCGTCGCGAAGGTGACGATCATCTCGCGTTGCGCCGAAGCCGAGGTCGCGACGGCGATCGACGCGCACGGTGAGTCGATCGGCGAGCCGTATGCCTCCGCGGGGCCGCCGGGGACGCGGGTCGTCGTCCGCGAGTTGTTCGCGAACGTCCCGGTGCGCCGTGAGTACCTGCGCTCGCCGGCGGCGGAGTTCAGCCGCATCGGCTCGTGGCTCGCGACGCTGGCGCTCGCGTATCCGTCGGTCGGCTTCACCCTCGAGCAC
>DASYFS010000237.1:0-2370 GCA_036498305.1 Candidatus Elarobacter sp.
GACGCTGCGCGCCGCGGCGGCTAACGGCTCCGCCGCGCGCCACACGCGCTGGATGAAGCGCACGCGCCCGACGATCCCCTCGTCGGTCCACTCGAGCGCGTCTTCCGGCGGCGCAGCCTTCAACAGGAACAGCCGCATCGCATCGACGCCGTACTTCTCGACCGTCTCGTCGATCCCGACCACGTTGCCGCGCGACTTCGACACCTTCTCACCGCGCGAGAGCAGCGTCCCCTGGTTGAAGAGGCGCGTGAACGGCTCGTCGTCGTCGCCTTCCAGATAGCCCTGATCGTAGAGAAAGTAGGTGAAGAAGCGCGCGTAGAGCAGGTGCAGCACCGCATGCTCCGCGCCGCCGATGTACTGATCGACCGGCATCCACGCGGATGCGATCGTCTTGTCGAACGGCATCCGCTCGTTGTGCGGGTCGAGGTAGCGCACGAAGTACCACGAGGAGTCGACGAACGTGTCCATCGTGTCGGGGTCGCGCTGCGCGGGGCCGCCGCACTTCGGACACGTCGTGTTCATGTACGCGGCATCGTTCGCCAGCGGCGAGCCCTGGCCGGTGAACTCCACGTCCTTCGGGAGCAGCACGGGAAGCTGATCGTCGGGGACCGAGACCATCCCGTCCTTCTTGCAGTAGACGATCGGGATCGGCGTTCCCCAATAACGCTGACGCGAGACGAGCCAATCGCGAATGCGATAGTTGACGGTGAGCTTTCCCTTGCCCATCGCTTCGAGCCGCAGCGTGATCGCACGCCGCGCCGGCTCGGACTTCATCCCGGTGTAGTCGCCCGAGGCGATCAGCTTGCCGTCGTCTTCGAACGCCTCGGCAAGCGGCGCCTGAAGGCTGCCGTCGGGCGTCGTGATGACCTGCGCGATCGGCAGCGCGTGCTTCTTCGCGAAGTCGAAGTCGCGCGCGTCGTGCGCCGGCACGCCCATCACGGCGCCGGTACCGTACTCCGCCAACACGTAGTTGGTGACCCAGATCGGGACGTGCTCGCGCGAGAGCGGGTTGATCGCGTACGCGCCGATCGGGACGCCCGTTTTCTCCATCAGCTGCGTTCGCTCGAGCTCGCTCTTGTTGCGCAGCGTCTCCTTGAACTCGTCGACGCGGCGGCGCGCTTTGGGGAAGCGCTGCAAGATCTTCTCGACCGCCGGATGCTCCGGCGCCACCGCGACGAACGTTGCGCCGAACAGCGTGTCGACGCGCGTCGTGAAGACGTCGATCGTCGCTTCGACGTTCTCGATCTCGAAGGTGAACGTCGTCCCTTCGCTGCGGCCGATCCAGTTGCGCTGCATCGTGCGGATGCGCTCCGGCCAGCCGGTGAGACGGTCGAGGCCCGCCAGCAGCCGATCGACGTAGGCGGTGATCTTGAAGTTCCACTGCGCGAGGTTGCGGCGTTCGACCGGCGATCCGCAGCGCCAGCACTTCCCGTCCTCGACCTGCTCGTTGGCAAGCACGGTCCGGTCGACGGGACACCAGTTCACCGGGGCTTCGCGCTTGTACGCGAGGCCCTGTTCGAACAGCCGGTTGAAGAACCACTGGTTCCAGCGGTAATAGCCCGGATCGCAGGTGGCGAACTCGCGCGTCCAGTCGTAGCCGGTCCCCATCAGCCGGATCTGGCGGCGCATGTTCTCGATGTTCGAGCGCGTCCACGTCTCGGGGTGGATCCCGCGCTGGATCGCCGCGTTCTCGGCCGGCAGTCCGAACGCGTCCCAGCCCATCGGATGCATGACGTTGTAGCCGTTCATCCGCTGCATGCGCGCGATCGCGTCGCCGAGGGTGTAGTTCTTGGCGTGCCCGACGTGAAGATCGCCCGAGGGGTACGGCAGCATCTCCAGGACGTAGTACTTCTCGCGCGGATCGTCGTCGTGCGCGCGATAGATCGCCTCGCGTTCCCAGCGCTCTTGCCAACCGCGCTCGACGGCGCGGTAATCGTAGCTCCTCTCCTCGGGCATCCGGCCTGAATGCTCCGGCGCCGCGCATGGGCCCTCCGGCCTTGCCGTGCGAGCGCAGCGTCGTGAGCGAGCAGCGTGAAATATCTCGTTCCGATCCTCGGCGCGCTCGGGCTCGGCGCGTTCGTCTGGTTCCGGCCCGTTCACGCGCCGGTCGCGGCGGCACAGCCGGCGCTGGGGTGGCGGAGTCCCGCGCCGTCCGCACGCGCCGCAGGCGCACGGCACGACGATGCCACCGCGACGCCGGTCGTCTACGTCGCCGGGGAAGTCCGCCGTCCCGGCGTCTATCCGCTGCGCGCCGGGGCGCGCGTCGGCGACGCCGTTGCGGCGGCGGGCGGGGTGCGGCCGGGCGCCGACCCGATCGCGGTCAACCTGGCCGCGCACGTTGCCGACGGCGACGAGATCGTCGTCCCGAAG
>DASYFS010000238.1:0-6259 GCA_036498305.1 Candidatus Elarobacter sp.
ACCGTTAGAAGCCGAACCCCGTCGTCTGCTCGATAAAGGCGAGCAGGTTCAGCCCGCCGGCGGGGGCGTCGAAGGCATAGAGTTGCACGACGTACGGTTGGAACGCAACCGGCGACGGAGCGGCGACGGACGTAATCGGTACCGGGGTGCCGGCGGATACTCCGATGCCGTCATAAAACCCGGCGGGAATGCTGCTAAGGCCCGACGCCACCGTTGCGTTGACCGCGGTCGACGATGTGGTTGATGCGGTGGGGCTCGCGAGGCTGGCAGACCCTTTGAGGACGACGGGGCTCGCGCATGGCGTAACCGTTGTCGTGCAGATACCGAATCCGACGCCTGGTTTTGTCAGGCTGAAGGCCGGCGCGACGTTGTGCGTAATCGCGGTGACGCCGCCTGGTACCGTCGGATACGTCGGCTCGTTGAACACGTAGATCCCGAGCGTTCCGCTCGCCACGGTTCCCGCCAGCGCGGCGGTCCAGCGGACGTTCTTGCCGATGGTTAACGCCGCGACGGCCAGGGGTGCGGCGCCCGCGTAGGCGGCCGGCGCGCTCGCACACTCTGCGCCCCCCGACCCCGAGACCGCGGTATACACGGAGATGGTGTGCGTCATGCCTCCCGCGACCGAGTACAGCCCGGTCGTGCGTCCGTAGCTAACCGTCGGTGTGGGAGAAGCGCCCCCGAACGGCGCCTGGTCGATGCAAACGTCGACCGCGCCACCCGAAGCTGCATCGGGCGACGCTTGCATGAAGCGGAGCAGCGACGGTGACGGGGACGGCGGCGGCGACGCGACCGCCAGTGTGGAGATGGTCGTGAACAATGCGAACGCGTACGTACGCCCGGCTACGAAGCTGAACGGATAGTTCCCGGCCGTCCACGAGATGGTGTTGCCTGCCACCGTGCCGGGGCCGGAGATCGTCGTCCAGCCGTTCGCGGAGTTCCCCGGGTCATACATCGCGGCGTAGGTGGTCCCGCTCGGGAGCGTTCCCGCGGCAAACGTCATTGAGAAAGCCGGAGTAGGCGCCGTTACGGTGACGTCCGGCGTCGCCGTAAAATAAGCAAACGTTGCAATGTTCGCACCGCCGATCGCGCGCGGCGCGCGGTGGATCGCGCTGACGGTCGGTGTACCGGCGGGCTGTCCCAAGGAGTACACGACGCTCAGATGTGAGACGACGTTGGTAGGCGGCAGGGCGATCGTGCCGAGGTCGCCCGAGCCGATCGGGCCCAGGCTCAGCGACGTGGACTGCGTCGTGCTCGTCGTTAGTGTACCCGCGGCGCTGGTAGGGGCAGGAGTCGAAGAAACCGGCGGAACCGACGGAGCACCGGCATTTGTCGAGGAGCAGGCGTTGAAGGCCCCCAGCAGCGCGGTCAGGGCGACGACGATCAGTGAACGACGCATTGTCGGCCCGTTCGTTCAGCGGGCTTGTCCCCCTTGCCGAAGCCGCCGGCCAAAGAAAAACCCCGCGGTAGCGGGGTTTATGTGGTAGCGCCAACGGGAGTCGAACCCGTCTCTCCGCCTTGAAAGGGCAGCGTCCTAACCGATAGACTATGGCGCCGGGACCGGGCGCAATTGCCCGTCCGGCGGCGCCGGACCTGCGGCTACCTAGAAGGCCGCGAGACCGTTCGGGGTACCGAGCGACGTGTCGCCCGCCGGCGTGCCGGAGATCGGGTTGAGGGCGCTCGCGCGAGCGTAGACCGGCGATGCGCCCGGCGCGTTGCCGTAGTCGCCGGCGGCGGCGATCAGGCCTGCGATGAACGGCGCGCCGGTGCTCGTGCCGCCGAGGACGATCCATCCGCCGGCGGCCGTGTCGTAGACGGCGACGCCGGTCGCGGCGTTCGCTACGAAGGAAACGTCGCCCACACCGCGGGTCGAACAGGAAGCAGTCTGCCAGCTCGGGCGCTCCACATACTTGCTGCAGCCGGCGCCGCTGCTCGTGATCGCCGTCTCGCTCCAGCCGCGCGCGTTCGACGCCGGCTTCAGCGTGGTGCCGCCGACCGCGATGACGTTCGAGGACGAGGCCGGGAACTCGACGCCCGCCGTGTCACCGACGCTCGCAGTGATCGCGATTCCGGCATGGTTGTAGTGCGCGTCCAGGCCCACCGCCGACGACGATTCGTTGACGCCGTAGCTGTTGCTGATGGCGGCGGGTTGCAGCGTCGCGGCCGCATCGACGGCCGAAGCCAGCAAGTTGATGTCGTCCGAGGCCGCCTCGACGAGGACGATTTTGCAGCTCGGGCATGCGGCCGAGGCCATCGCGAGATCGAGCGCGATCTCTTGCGACCAGTTCTTGTTCGACGCCGGATACGGACCGTGTTGGAGCGACGAGTTCAGCTTCGAGAAGCAGCCGTTCGCGGTCGTGCAGGCCGGGAGCCCGAACTGCGACCGATAGATCGCGAGGTCGCTCTCGGCGGTCAGGTCGTCGTAGGCGTCGACGATCGCGATCGTCGGGCCGGTGATCGTCGACGTCGACGGATGAAGGTTGTACGCGGACCACAGCTGCTTCGGCGTGTATCCGAGCACTGATGCCGGATGCGGGTTCGGGTTCGGATTGACGGCCGTGTTTCGAACCGCGTTGCAGTGCAGCAAGCCGGTGCAGACCGGTGAGAGCAGCGCCCCGAGCAGACCCACGACGCCGCCGAGAAGACCGCCGAGCAAGCCGCCCGGCGCCGGCGAAGGCGACGGAGTCGGCGTCGGCGAGTCGCCAGGGAGCGCGTGCGAGATGTACTGCACGCCGCGCTGGGCACTTTGCGAGGTGCTGCCACCGCTGTTCGGGACGACCGAACCGCCGCCGCCCGCACACGCGGCCAACAGCGCCAGGGCTAGGAAGCCCGCGAGAAGTCGGGTGCTCGAAGTTGCGCGCATATCTCTCATCCTTGGTTTGTTACGACGTCGATCATCGCGTCGACGATGATGGGATCGAATTGGGTGCCACGCGCGGCTTCAAGCCGCTCCAGGGCGACGGTGGGTGAAAACGGCGGTCGGTACGGTCGCCGGCCGATCATCGCGTTGAACGCATCCGCCACCGCAACGATCCGCGCAGCGGTCGGGATTGCTCCGCCGGCCATCCCGTCCGGGTAGCCGCGCCCGTCGAAGCGCTCGTGGTGGCCGCGGACGACCGGGGTGAGGTGCGCAACAAGTGCGGTCTCTGAGACGATCTTGGCGCCGGCGACGGCGTGCCCGCGCATGATGTCCATCTCGTCCTCGCTCAGCGAGCGCGGCGCGTTGAGAATGTCGTTCGGCGTCGTGATCTTGCCGATGTCGTGGACGAGGCCGCTGCGCGTGACGTGTACGGCGTCGTGACGCGCCAGCGCAAGTCGTCGTGCTAGCCGTGAACACCACGCCGAGACGGCACGGGAATGTTCGGCGGTCAGAACGTCGGCGTTATCAAGACGGGTCATCAGGTCGTCGAGCGCGACGTCGATCTCGTCGATCGCTTCATGCGCCGCGCCTTCGCGAACGAGCCGCGGTCGCGCCGCAAGCCGCTCAACCTCGGCGCGGACAACATCTGCCTCGGCGCGGGTGAGCGTGACGCCGGGCGTGCCGTCGAGGTTGTCGAGGACGACGGCAGCGGCTGCGCCCACGATCGCGGGGACCGGGACGATCCCGGCGTAGCGCTCGCACGACGCATCGACCCAGGAGAGCAGCCGGGTCCAGTCTGCAGCGGCGACCGAGGCGGCAAAGCGTTCCACGAACCGCATTGCGAGGATCTCGGCGGCGACGGTCCGGTGGGCGGGGGAGATCGCATCCAGGGTGGCCGTGGCAAAATCCCGCGTACGCTCTTTGAGCGCACCGGCGAGTCGGTCGTCCCCACGCCGTACGGCGCTACCGAGGAACATACGGGCCTCTCCCCAAGCGACTAGGCTCTTGCACGACTACCCCGTTCGCCGTGTGCCGTATCACAATACCGTTCCCTTTCGACCCTATACACTACCCCTAATTAGGTATAGATCGAAAGAGGTCTACCCTCTCACTCGTGAGAGGGCGTACGGTCGAACTGTCTTAACGGAGACTTGACCGAGCAGCCCGCCGGCGCTCGTCGATCATGCCCTCGCGTAGAGCGAATGCGACCGCTTGCCGGCGGCCGCTACAGCCGAGTTTTTTACAGATCGAGCGGACATGCACGTCGATCGTTTGCGAGCTGCGCCCCAGATCCGCGGCGATTTCCTTGCTCGTCGCTCCGCCGGCGATCATCCCGAGGATCGTCTTCTCCGTGTCGCTCAGCAGGCCGATTCGCGCGCGGTCGGTCATCGGGAGCGGCAGCGCGCCGAGGAAGCGGCCGATCCCCCCCAGATCATGGGCCTCCAACGCGTCGAGCGCATCGGCGAGGGACGGCTCACCGTGCCAGCCGGTCGTCCAGCGCGCGTACAGCGCGCGAACCGCCTCGACCAGGGCAGCGAACCGCGGACCGGCCTTGCGCGCTAAGGTGCGCAAATCCGCGATCGCGCTGCGGGCACGGCCATCGTGGGCGAGGAGTATCTCCGCTATCGCGAGGTAGGCTCGGCTGCGCAGGGCGAGCCGATCGGACGGATCGGCGCGCCGGACGATCTCGCGACTGCGGCGAATCGCCGCGGCGCTTTCGGACCGCCTTCCGGCTGCCGCCGCGTAGACCGCGATCTCCGCCCAACGAAATGCGTTGCGGTCGTCGTCAAAGAGCTTGTTCGCGCTAGGCGCTAGGAGCTCGTAGGCATGCTCGAACCGTCCGTCCCACGCGGCGCGGAGTGCTTGCGCCGGGAGGAGCGATTCGCTCGTGATCTGCGTCAGGAAGATCTGCAGCCTGCGCAGGTCCACGTCGAGCCGCTCGATCGCGGCGACGTCACCGGCGACGACCTCTACCGCATACGCGTTGATCGTCGCGTAAAGCTGCAGAGCCGGACTTCCGGCTTTCCTGCCCGCATCCGCCAGCTTCGCCACCGCAACGCGACCCGCGGGAACGTCGTCGTCGGCAAGCAGCGCGACGTTGAACAGCACGCTGCACGCGCGCGCGGCGACGTCGTATTCATAAGCGGCTTCGGCCTCAGCGAGGGCCTTCGTCGCGAGATCGCGCGCCGAATTGTGGTCGCCGGCACTGAGGGCGACATAAGACGTCTGATGGAGGATGCGGCTGCGCAGCCCCGCGTCCCGGACGCGATCGAGCCGCATGAGCGCACGCGCCGCCGCATTTTGTGCATCTTCCATTCGATGCCGACTGACGTACGCCGTCCCCAGCAAGGCATAGAGAGAAGCTGTATCGTCCTGCTCGTCGGAGCGCGTCGCTTCCCCTTCGAGCAATTCAATTACGTCCGGACGATCCCGACGCACGAGATCCAGGCCGTACCGCATCACGATCTGGCGGCGCACATCGCCCTCAGCGGCGTCGATTGCCATGCGGAACCACGACTCCGCAACGTCGAAGCGCTCGTCGAGCGAGGCCAGGACGGCTTTCATGCCCGTCGCGATCGGATGACGCTGCAGCTCGTCCTCGGGGATCGCCGCGAGTGCCTGACGGACCGGTGCGATCTCACCCATGTCGATCGCGCGGAATCCACGAGCATCAAGCGTCTGCGCCAGTGACGCTGCGTCGCCTGAACGCAGCCGCAGCCCGACCGAGTCTGCCCAACGTCCGTCGCGTTCGAGCAATGCCGCGGCAGCCGTCAGCAGCGTCTGTCGGTTCGCGAGCGGCTGCCGGTCGAACCGAGCGTTGAGCCGGTCGCGATAGGGCTCGAAGTACGCGTATGCCGAGGCGCCGACGGGATAAATGAATCCGATTCGCAACAGCTCGGCGACCGTCGCTTGCGGATCGGAGATATAGCCGTCTAAGCTCGCGGCGTCGAAGCGGCCTAGGAGCGCTGTCGCGAAGAGCGACCCACGCTCTGCACCTTCGAACCGCTCGAGTGCGACGTCGACGAGCTCGTCGTAGAGCTGGTCGGTCGAGAGCTTTTCGTCGAAACGGCGATTGGTGAGCGCGACGGCGAGCCCGAGGGGGCGTCCTCCGGTCGCTTCCAGCAGCTTCGCCAGCGCGGGTTGCGCGAGCTCGATGCCGGTCCCGTCGAGCGAGGCGCGTAACTCGTCGAGATCGACCTGCAGGTCGTCGTCTTGGATCGGCAGTTCAGTAATGCGATTGGCGAGCCAGCCCGCGACCGGGAGCGCCGCGGCGCTCGAACCGACCAAAATCCACCGCAGGTGCGCGAGCGTCGCCTCGATGAGATCACGAACGAGGGGCACGAGCGCCGGCGAATCGTCGAGGGCGTGAATGTTGTCGAGGACGATCGTCATCTCGAGCGT
>DASYFS010000239.1:0-7920 GCA_036498305.1 Candidatus Elarobacter sp.
AGCCCGCTCCGATGCCCCCGATCATCGAGACGCGCGACCTGCGCAAGGTCTTCCGGACGCTCAAACGGCAGCCCGGGATCGCGGGAACCCTCAGGACCCTGTTCTCGCGCGACTACGAGGACAAAGTGGCGGTCGAAGGGATCACGATGTCGCTCGAAGCCGGCGAGCTACTTCACGTGGATGCGCCGCTTCGCATCGTCGTCGACGACGCGCACGTCCTCGGCGCATCGTTCGGTGCGTTCGCGGGCGCGCTCGTGCGCCGCATGCCGCCGGCGGTGCGGCTGGTCCTGCTGACGCGCGCGCCGCTCGACGTCGGGCTGCCGGAGGCGATCGCGGCCGGGCGCGGCACGCTGATCGACGCCGCCGCGCTGCGCTTCGACGCGGCGCGCGTCCGCGCGGTCGCAGCCGAGCTCGGCGTCGTGCTCGACGACGCCGGCGTCGACGCGCTGCTGTCGCGCACCGACGGCTGGCCGATCGCGGTGGCGCTGGCGCTGCGCGCGCCCGATGCCTCGGACGCGCTGCTCGAGGAGCTCGTCGCGCGCCGGCTCGATGCGCTCGGCGGCGGCGACCGCGCGCTCTTGGCCGCGACGCTTGCGTACGAGATCGTCGAGCCGGCCGTCGCGTTCGGCGATGCCGCGGCGGCGGCGGTTCGCTTCAACGCGCTCGCCGACGACGGCGCGCTCGTCGCCCGCGTCCGCGGCGGCTATCGCGTCCACCCGCTCGTCCGCGAAGCGCTGGCGCGCGATCTCGACGCCGCGACGCTCGCGCGGCGGCACGCGGAGGCGGCGCGCGCATACCTGCACGCGAAGCGGCTGCGCCCCGCGCTGTTCCACCTTGCGCGCGCCCGCGATCCGGCGCTCGATGTTGCGTTCTTGCGCGGCGACGCCGCCGCCGCGGTCGCCTCCGGCTTGGTCGACGGCGTTCGCGACGCGCTGGCGCGTACGCATGACGCGGCCCCGCGCGGCGTCGTCGCGCTGGTGGAAGGGTTGCTTGCGAAGGCGCGCGGAGGCGACGCGCGCCGGGCGTTCGCGGATGCGACCGCCGCCGCCGAGGACGAGAACGACCGTGAGCTCGCATTCGAGGCGCGGCTCCAGGCGGTCGAGGCCGATCTGGCGCACGGCGATCCCGTCGAACCGCGGCAGGTCGACGATCTGCTCGCGCGAGCTGCGGCCTTCGGCAGGCCGGCGCAGGTGAAGGCGCTCGTCCGCGCAGGGTGGGCCGACGCGCTCGCGGGACGTTTCGCCGATGCGCTCGCGCGGCTCGACGCCGCCGGCGGCGCCGATCCGGCGCTGCTCGCCGACGTGGCGCCGCTCGCGGCCTACGCCTTCTGCGCGCTCGGCGACTTCGAATCCGGCGAGCGCGCCGCATCGGCGCTCGTCGACGCGTGGTCCGGCAGCGACGACGTCGTCCGCTACGTCGGCGCGCTCGGCTGGGCCGCGCGCTTCGCGTTGCTGCGCGGCGAGACGACCGCCGCCTACGAGCTCGCGCGCGAAGCTGAGCGCATCGCGCGACCGTTCGCGCTGCGCGCGCAATCCGCCGCGATGCAGGCGACGCTCGCCGAAGCGGCGCTGCACGTCGGCGACACCGCGCTCGCGCGCACGGCCGCGCGTGCCGCCGTCCGCGGCGCCGATGCTGCATGGTACTCCCGCGATGCCGAGCGCGCGCGCACGCTGGGCGCGCGCATCCAGGCGCGTGCCGCCGCGCTCGAGGGCGATCCCGCTGCGGCCCTGACGGCGAGCGGCGGGGCGGATCCGCTCAGCACCGCCGACGCCGCGCTGTTCGCGACGCTGCTCGATCTGCCGGACGCGGCGGCGCGGCGCAGTCGCGCTCGCGCCGCGCTGAGCGAGGCGATGCCGCTCGACGGCGACGACGCGGTTGCGCTGCTTGCGGCCGCGGAGCTCCTCGACGCACTCGATGCTCGCGCCGGTATCGTCGTCACGACGCCGCTGCGCGCCGGTCCGTTCGACGGGCTGATCGTGCGCCGTCGCGATGCCGACGCGGGGCCGCGCTTCGAGACGCAGATCCTCGCCCGCCTCGCAGGTCGTGCGGCGCCGCCGCGCACCGATGCGCCGATCGAACCGTTGACGGCGCGCGAACATGAGATCCTTGCCCTGCTCGCCGCCGGTCTCACCAACCGCGAGATCGCGCAGCGGCTCGTCGTCTCGGCCCGCACCGTTGAGACGCACGTCGCGCGCGTCACGGGAAAGCTCGGCGTCAACTCGCGCGCCCGCGCGGTGGCGCGCGCCGTCGCGCTGGGGATCGTCGCCCCGCCCGCCGTGGCGGTGTAGCGCCGTCCGGCCGAGCGCGAGGGAGATTCCACCGCAATGGGGGACAAGGGGCCCGTGACCCTGCGCCCTCCGAAGACGCCCCTCACGCTCGTGGTCGCCGCGATGGGCGTAGTGTTCGGGGACATCGGCACCAGCCCGCTCTACACGCTCAAGACCTGTCTCGGCCTGATCGGCTCGAAGGCCGATCTCGCGGACGTGCTCGGGATCTGCTCGCTGTTGTTCTGGGTCCTCGTGATCGTCGTCTGCATCAAGTATGTCTCGTTCATCATGCGCGTCGACCATGACGGCGAGGGCGGCATCCTTGCCCTCTTGGCGCTCGCATCGCCGCCGCGTCCGTTCGGGACCACGATCAAGGTCGGTATCCTCACGGTCATCGTCGTGATCGGCGGCTCGATGATGATGGGCGACGGCCTCATTACGCCGGCCATCTCGGTGACCTCGGCGGTCGAGGGGATCAGCATCGTGTCGTCGGCGTTCGAACCGTACGTCGTTCCGATCTCGCTCGCCGTCATCATCGCGCTCTTCGCGGTGCAGCGCTACGGCACCGAACGCGTCGGCCGAATGTTCGGACCGGTCATGCTGGTGTGGTTCGTCGCGATCGCGGTGCTCGGCGTGCGCGCGATCGCCGTGCATCCCGAGGTGCTGCAGGCGCTCGACCCGCGCCACGCCGCGCAGTTCCTTGGGCACGGCGGACTCGGACGTTTCGTCGTGCTGGGCGGTGTGGTGCTCGCCGTCACCGGCGTCGAGGCGATGTACGCGGACCTCTCGCACTTCGGACGCGGCCCGATCGTCACCGGCTGGTACGCGCTCGTGTTTCCGTCGCTCGTCTTGAACTACTTCGGCCAGGGCGCGAACCTGTTGATGGACCGGGCCGCGCTCGCGAACCCGTTCTACGCGCTCGCCCCGTCGTGGCTGCTGATCCCGATGGTGGTGCTCGCGACCGCCGCCACGGTAATCGCGTCCCAAGCGCTTATTTCGGGGACGTTCACGCTGATCGAGCAGGCGATCGCGCTGAACCTCGCGCCGCGCGTGCTCGTAAACCACACCTCGGACCGTTACAAGGGCCAGGTGTACGTGCCGTCCGTCAACTTGGTGCTGATGGTGGGGTGCGCGCTGCTAGTCGTGATCTTCCGGTCGAGCGATCGGCTGGCGTCGGTCTACGGCGTCGCGATCGCGTTCACGATGATGTGCACGTCGCTCTCGTACTACGTCGTGATCTCGCGGGTGCTGCACTGGAACCGCTACCTCTCGCTGGCGCTGGTCGGGTTCTTCGTCCTGGTCGACGGGAGCCTCGCCGTCTCGTCATTGCCGAAGATTCTGCACGGTGGCTGGATCCCGCTCGCGATCAGCGGCACGCTCGTGCTGATCAGCACGACCTGGCTCGAAGGGCGGCGCTGCTTGTCGAAAGCGCTGGCGGAACAGCAGATTCCGATCGAGGACGTGCTGGAGAAGCTTCCGCCCGGGATGGGCGAGCACGGCACGATGGTATTCCTCACCCCCGATCCGCGCGGCGTCCCGTTCCTGGCGCGCCACCGGTGGATTCGCGACCGTGCGCAAGAGGAACGGATGGTGATCCTGAACATCGCGCGCGCCGCGACGCCCTATCTCACCCACGAAGAACGCGTGACGGTCGAGCGGTTCTCGCTGCGGCTGGTGCGCGTGATCGCGCGTTTCGGTTACATGGAGGCGCCGCGGATCGATCCGATCATGCGCTCGTGCGATGCGTTCGGTCTCGACCTCGACCGGGACGACACCTCGTTCTTCTACGCCGACCCGAAGATCGAGGCGGCCGCCGAACACGGTATGCCCGGGTGGCGCCGCGAGCTCTTCGCCACGCTGCAGCGCAATGCGAGGCCGCTCCCCGACGACCTGCGGATCAAGGCGGAACGCCGGATCGAGCTCGGCGTGACCGTCGCGATGTAGGACGATGATCGTCGCCATTTCGCGCGCGTACGGTGCAGGCGCGCACGACGTCGCCGCCGCGGCCGCGGAGAGCCTCGGCTACCGGCTCGTCGATCGGGAGCTCCCGGTCGTCGTCGCCCGCCGCCTCGGAACGTCCGAGGACGCCGTCGAGAGCGTCGAGGAGCGCGGTCCGTCATTCGGCCAGCGCGTGCTGATGCAGCTCGGGGGCGGCGTCCCGGAGACCGCGCAGCCGGGGGTCGAGACCGAGGACGACTTCAGCGCCGAGACGCGGCGCGCGATCGAGCTCGCCGTGCGCGAGATCGCCGAGCACGGCGACGCGATCATCAACGGCCGGATGGCGGGCGCAATCCTCGGCCGCCGCGCCGACGTGCTGCGCGTCTTCCTGCACGCGCCGCTGCCGTGGCGCGTCTCGCACGTCGCCGAGTCGCTCGGCGTTACCGAGAGCGCCGCGCGCGCCGAGATCGTCCGCATCGACGAGACGCGTAAAGCATACGTCAAAGAGCACTACCGGATCGGATGGGGCGATCCGAGCAACTACGAGCTGGTGATCGACACGGCATGGTTCGGGATCCCCGGAAGCGCCGCGCTGCTCGCGGCGGCGGTGCGAGCCGCGAGCGCGTGAGAACCGTCGAACCGCGCGTCCCCGACACGCGCCCGAACGCGTGGGCGGCGTTCGCCTACCGCGACTTCACGCTGTTGTGGACGGGACTGCTGGTCTCGAATCTCGGGACGTGGATGCAGTTCACGGCTCTCGGCTACTACGTCGCCTCGCTGGCGCCCAACGCGGCGATCGGGTCGTTCAACATCGGGCTCATCGGCGCGGCGCGAGCCGTCCCGGTGCTCGTCCTCTCGCCGTTCGCCGGCGTCGTCGCCGACCGGTATCCGCGACGGCTCGTCCTCTTGATGACGAACAGCGCGACGTCGATTCTTTCGTTCGCGCTGTTCGTGCTGGTCGCGACCGAGCACGCGCCGCTTTGGGCGCTGATGATCACGAGCGGCCTGCAGGCGGCCACGCAGTCGTTCGACGCGCCGGCGCGGCAAAGCTGGGTCCCGCTGATGGTCTCGCGCGAGATCGTCGGCGGTGCGATCGGGCTGAACTCGATCGCATTCAACGCGCCGAGCGTCGTCGGCCCGCCGCTCGCCGGCCTCCTGATCGCGGGGATCGGCGTCGCGCCGTGCTTCCTGGCCAACGCGCTGACGACGCTCGCCGTCCTGGTCGCACTCGCATTCATGAAGCCGGCGCCGCCGTCGAGCCGTCGCCGCGGCAATGTCGTCGGGGCGATCCTCGAGGGCGTCCGCTTTCTGTGGGCGCACCCGGTGCTGCGCTGGGTGGTGCTGCTTCTCGTCGTCACCTCGCTGACGATCCGGCCGTACAACTTTCTGCTCCCCGCGTTCGCGGTGCACGTGATCCACACCGACGCCGTCGGCCTGGGCTGGCTGATGGCGGCGACCGGCGCCGGCGCGATCTGCGGCGCGTTCTTCACGGCCGCGACCGGCGGCCAGCGGCGCGGCGTCATCTGGCTCATCTCGGGCGCGCTGGCGTCGGCGGGCGTCGGTGCGCTCGGGCTGACCACGCACCTCGGAACCGCGGCGGGGATCCTCACCGTCATCGGCCTGGCGACGCTGAGCTTCATCGGCTCGTCGAACATCCTGCTGCAGACGCTCTCGCCCGACGAGATGCGCGGCCGCGCCATCTCGGTCTACTCGATGATCCTGCTCGGCTTCGTCCCGCTCGGCTCGCTGATCGTCGGCTCGGTCGCGACCGCGGTGACGCTCCACCGGACGTTTCTCATCGTCGGCATCGCGGCGACGGTGTGCGTCGTGATCGTCGCGCTCACGCAGCCGCAGGTTCGCGACACATGACCGGCGTCGCGCTGACGCTGATCCTCGCCGGGATCGTCGTGCTCGCGATCGTGGCGAAGAAGCTGCGGCTGCCCTATCCGGTCGTCTTCGTCGTCGGCGGCCTGATCGTCGCCCTGATCCCCGGCATCCCCGAGGTCACGTTGCGGCCCGACCTCGTCTTCTTGCTGTTTCTGCCGCCGCTGATCTTCGGCGATGGGTGGACGACCGACGCGCGGGCTTTCTGGCGCTTTCGCAACCCGATCCTGCTGCTCGCGCTGGGCCTCGTCGTCGTGACCTCGGTCGCGGTTGCGCTGCTGACGCACGCGATGATCGGCATCTCGCTCGCGCTCGGGTTCGTCCTCGGCGGGATCCTCTCGCCGACCGATGCGGTCGCGACCGACGCCGTCGCCGAGGAAGTCGGGCTCCCCCGCACGCTGGCGACGATCGTCAGCGGCGAGAGCCTCGTCAACGACGCCTCGGGCCTGGTGATCTATCGCTTCGCGGTCGCCGCCGTCATGACCGGCGCGTTCTCGTTCGCTGCCGCTCTCGGACAGTTCGTCTTCTCGGTCATCGGCGGCATCGCGATCGGCGTCGGGGGCGCGTGGGTGATCGCGAAGGCGAGCGAAGCGATCCGCAAAGCCGGTCTCTCGGATTCGCTGATCGCCGTCTCGATCTCGCTCGTCACCCCGTTCGCGCTGTACGTCCCGGCCGACGCGCTCGGCGCGTCCGGGGTCCTCGCGGCGATGAGCGGCGGGATCGTCATGAGCCGGCTGTCGCATCGCATCTTCGACGTCGAAGCGCGGCTCGCGGCGGCGGAGGTGTGGAACTTGCTGTTCTTCATCTTCAACGGCGCGGCGTTCGTGCTGATCGGGCTGCAGCTCCGCACGATCGTGCGCGGCTTCCCGCCGCACGAGCTGCCGGGGCTGATCGGCTGGAGCCTCGCCGTCGCCGCGCTGCTCGTCGTCGTGCGGTTCGCGTGGTGCTTCCTGATGATCTACGTCCCGCCGCTGCTCTCGCCCAAGCTGCGTCCGCTCGGCGGACCGCCGCCGTCGTGGGAGGGGATCTTCGTCCTGAGCTACGCGGGGATGCGCGGCATCGTCTCGCTCGCCGCGGCGCTCGCGCTCCCCGAGACGACCGCGAGCGGCGTGCCGTTCCCCGAGCGGCCGCTGATCCTGTTCGTGACGTTCGTCGTCATCCTGGTCTCGCTGCTCGTCGAAGCGCTGACGTTGCCGGCGCTGATTCGCCATCTCGGCGACGCGCTGCGCCCCGACGTCGACGCCGAGCGGCACGTCCGTGCCGCCGCGCTGAAGACCGCTGCCGAGGCGGCGCGCGCAGAGCTGCGCACCCTGGAAGCCGAGTTTGCGGGCACGCGCGAGTGGGAGATCGCCGGCCGCCTGCACTCCGAGTACGAGTTCGTCACCGAAGCCGTGGTGCGCGTGGGGGACGGCGAGGGCGGGCTCGACGCCGTCGAGCGGCGCCTTCGCATCGCCGCGCTCAACGCCGAGCGCCGCGCGCTCGGAGAGCTGCGCCGCGCGGGCGAGATCCCCGAAGATCTGTTCCGCGACCTGACCTGGAACATCGACCTCACGGAGTCGCGCTGGTCGTGAACGTCGCGGCGGCGCAGACGTACGCGGAACGCCACGGCCTCGAAGCGTTCGTCGTGCAGCGCGGCGACGCGCCCCTCGTCGAGACCTACGCCGCCGGCTGGAGCGCCGACAAACCGCACGCGCTATACAGCGGGACGAAGAGCTTCTTCGGCGTGCTCGCGATCGCGGCAGAAGAAGATGCGCTGTTGACGATCGACGAGCCCGTCGGCGCGACATTGCCGGAATGGGCGGAGGGCGAAAAAGCGCAGGTCACGCTGCGC
>DASYFS010000240.1:0-2319 GCA_036498305.1 Candidatus Elarobacter sp.
CGACTCGATCACCTATTCGGCGGAGCACCTGCCGCGGTACAACCCGGTGAACGTCAGCGGCTACCACACCCGCGAAGCCGGAAGCACGGCGATCCAAGAGGTCGCGTTCACCCTCGCCGCCGGGATCGCGTACGTCGAGGAGGTCGTGAAGGCCGGGATCGACGTCGACGACTTCGCGCCGCGCCTGTCGTTCTTCTTCGTCTCGCAGATCGACTTCTTGGAAGAGGTCGCGAAGTTCCGCGCCGCCCGCCGCGTTTGGGCGAAGGTGATGAAGGAACGGTTCGGTGCGAAGAAGGCCGAGTCGATGCGGCTGCGCTTCCACTGCCAGACCGCCGGCGCATCGTGCACGGCGCGCGAGCCGCTGAACAACATTGCCCGCACCGCGATCGAGGCGCTCGCGGCGGTTCTCGGCGGCGCGCAGTCGCTGCACACCAACGGGTACGACGAGGCGCTCTCGATCCCGAGCGAAGCGGCGATGAAGATCGCGCTGCGCACGCAGCAGATCATCGCCGAGGAGACGGGCGTCGTCGGGACGATCGACGCGCTGGGCGGCAGCTACGCGATCGAGAAGCTGACGAACGAGATCGATCAGGGCTGCTTCGACTACTTCGCCGAGGTCGACAAGCGCGGCGGCGTCGTGCAGTGCATCGAGGACAACTTCTTCCAGCTCGAGCTCGCCGACGCGGCCTACGATCTGCACAAGCGCAAGGATCGCGGCGAGTTCCACTTCGTCGGGGTGACGAAGTACCGCGACAACTCGCCGAACCCGGCGGTCGACCTGCACCACGTCGACGAAGCGGCGTCGCACCGGCAGCTCGAACGACTGGCGGCGACCCGCGCCAAGCGCGACGGCGCGGCGGTGGAGAAGGCGCTCGCCGAGACCGTGCGCGTCGCGAAGACCGACGAGAACCTCATGCCGGCGACGATCGCCGCGGTGAAGGCGCGCGCGACGGGCGGCGAGATCATCAACGCGCTGCGGCCCGTCTTCGGGACGTACGTCGAGAAGCCGGTCTTTTGATCACCCATCGCGTCCACCGCGATCTCGCGCGCGCGATCTCGAGCGTCGAGAACCGCATCGTCGAGCTGCCGGCGGCGCTGCAGAAGCTCGCGGCGCAAGGGCACGTCCCGCGCACGCATCACGCCGACGTGATCGGCGTGACGGGACCGCCCGGCGCCGGAAAGTCGACGCTGACCGATCGGCTCATCGAAGGGTTCCGCACCGACGGCGAGACGGTCGCGGTGATCGCCGTCGACCCGTCGTCGCCGTTCACGCAAGGCGCGGTCCTCGGCGATCGGGTCCGGATGCAGCGGCACTCCGGCGATCCCGGCGTCTTCATCCGCAGCATGGCCTCACGCGAAGGCGGCGGCGGGCTCGCGCCGGCGACGCGCGACGCGGTGCGGCTCGCCGAGGCGGCGGGCTTCGACGTCATCATCGTCGAGACGGTCGGCGTCGGCCAAGTCGAGCTCGAGGTCGTCGCCGTCGCGGATCTCATCCTCGTCGTCACCGTCCCCGCACTTGGCGACAGCGTGCAGACGATCAAAGCCGGCCTCACCGAGATCGCCGACATCTTCGTCGTCAACATGGCGGATCGGCCGGGCGCGAACCGCACCGCGCTCGACCTCAAGCAGATGGTCCGCGAGGGTGCGCGCGAGATCCCGGTGCTGCAGACGATCGCGCAGGACGGCACCGGCCTCCCCGAATTGCTGAAGACGATCGACGAACGGCGCGGCGCCGAGGACACCAATGCCGCCCGCGCCGTTCGCTTCGAGCTGGTGCGGCGCGTTCGCGACGCCGCGACGATCGCGGCCCTGGCGGCCTTGGACTCACCCGACGGCGCGGCGGTGCTCGAGCGGCTCCGCGCGCGCGACCTCAACCGTAACGAAGCAGTCGAGCTGCTGCTGAAAATCTTCGGAGGACCCGTTCATGCCCATTAAAGTGCTGGTGACGAAGCCCGGCCTCGACGGCCACGACCGCGGCGCGAAGATCGTCGCGCGCGCGCTGCGCGACGCCGGGATGGAGGTCGTCTACACCGGCCTTCACCAGACGCCGGAGATGATCGTGACCGCGGCGATCCAAGAGGACGTCGACGTCGTGGGCGTCAGCATCCTCTCGGGCGCGCACATGACGATCTTCCCGAAGATCATGGAGCTGCTCCGGGCGCGCGACGTCGACGACATCGTCGTCATCGGCGGCGGCGTGATCCAAGAGGACGACGTTCCGAAGCTCAAGGCGATCGGCGTCCGCGAGATCTTCAACGCCGAGGCGTCGACGCAGGAGCTGATCGACGGCATCGAGCGGATCGTCGCCGAGTACGGCCG
>DASYFS010000241.1:0-9596 GCA_036498305.1 Candidatus Elarobacter sp.
TGTCCTCTCCGACTACACGTTCGCCGTCCGCGACGGCGACGAGCTGGCCGTGATCGGCAAAGCATACAGCGGCCTCACCGACATCGAGATCGCGGAGATGACGGCCTGGTTCGAAGCACACCGTCTGCCGCCGGCGGCGGCCCGCGCCGCCTACGACCGCTTGGAGCTCAAGCGGCGCGAGATCGTGGTCGAACCGACGGTCGTCGTCGAGATCGCGTTCGACATCATCCAAAAGAGCGAGCTGCACAAGAGCGGGTTCGCGCTGCGCTTCCCGCGGATCGTGCGCATCCGCGACGACAAACCCGCAGAGGAGGCCGATACGCTGGCGCGGGTCGAGGAGATGTACGGGCAGATGCTGGCCCGCGAGGACGGGCGCTCCTAATGCCTGCGGCGTCCGCGCTCTGAGCGGATCCGCTCGATCCGGCCGTAGACGTCGTCGACCCGCTCGCGCTCCCGCCGCGTGCGGTGCGCGCGCAGCCGGAGCGTGAGGACGAGGACGATCAGACCGACCGCGGTGCCGACGCAGACCAGGCGGACGGTCGTTGGGAGAGGGAGCAAGGCGCCGGCGGCGAGGATCGTCGCGACGAGCGCGAGGAGGTTCTGCCAGGGGCGCATCGGCGGGGCAGTCATGCGGCGAACGGCTTGGCAACCACAGGGACCGAGCCCTCACCTGTGGTAACGTTAACTCCTGGTACGCGGAATGACCGCGTGCCGTATCGTTGTTTCACGAGGTCGTATGTTTCGACGGCGCTCCGGGGCCCTGGTTATAGCGGCGGCGCTTGCCGCGTGCGGAGGAGGCGGGGGAGGGGCAACATCGCCGCTCCAGCAGCCGCCCGCCGTTCCGACGGCGGCACCGACCGCCGCGCCGGCAAACTCGGCGCGTGCGAGCTTCACGATCACAATTCCCAAGCCGACCGGAAGCTCCGCCGCGCGCCACCCGCGCACGGTGCCGAGCGGGACGCAGTCGATCAAGTTCTCGCTGCTCAAATCGGACAACACGACGGCGACGACCGGAGTCGGAACGGTGTACCCGTTGCTGCCGACGTCGCCGGGCTGCTCGTCGACGAGCGCGGGGACGGTCTGCACGATCGGACTCACCGCGCCGATCGGGACCGACATCTACGTCGCCGACGTCTACGGCACGACCGACGGCTCCGGCGCGAAGATCGGCAGCGGCACCGTCAAGATCACGGTCAGCGAGAACGCGACGAACACCGCGTCGCTGACGCTGGCCGGCGCGATCGCGACCGCGTATCTCGCGACCGACGTGCAGCCCGTCACCTATTGGGACGGCTGGGCCTCGGCGCTTCCGCTCTCCCCAGTCCCCAATCAGACCATCAACGGTACGTCGGTGAAGACGCAGGCGAAGATCTTCGTCATCGCGCTCGACGCGCAGGGGAACCAGATCGTCGCGCCCGACACGTTCAGCAGCGCCGTCATCCTGACCGAGACGCTGGTGATGACCGGGTACCAGATCGTCCCAACGTCGTCCGGCCGCGCGCCGCAAGCAGCGATAGGGTCGCCGACACCGACTCCGTCACCGTCACCGTCACCTTCGCCGCCGCCGTATCCCAGCAACTTCGTCACGCTCACGACGACGTACGCGTTCCCGCAGAACGGCGTGACGACCGGAACGGCCGTCGGGGGCAACGCGCCGACCCTCTCGATCTTCTCGCCGGCCGACGCGACGTTCCTGACGCCGGTCTCGACCGACACCGGCGCCACGATCAAGATCAGCGCGTCGATCAACGGCGTCACACAGAGCCAATCGCTGACGTTCCAAATCCTCAACGGGTCGTGCCCCGCGGGCGACACCGGGAGCGCGCCGTTTAACTGCGCCTCGCCGACGCCGGTACCGACGGCGACCCCGACAGCCTCGCCGACGCCGACTCCAACACCGAGCCCAACGCCGTCGCCGACGCCCTCGCCGACGCCGATTCCGCTGGTGTGGACGAACTTCTATGTTGACCAGACGTGGCCGAACGGCTACCCGAACTTCGTACCGGGACCGAACGGAGACGCGACGTTCCAGGCGTCGTGGGTGCCGAACGCTTACAACACGCCGTTTACGTTCGAAGTCGCCGAGGCCAACTACACCGGCCAGACGATTACCGCGTCGCTCGGCCCGAGCTGCGCACAGTCGCTGATCGGCATCGCCCCCGCCGGCGGACCGTCACCGGCGCCGTTCACCTCACCGATCCCGCTGCCCGCGCAGTCCAATGCGCAGAATCCCCAGTTCACCATGTACCTCAACTGGAATCCACCGGCGTCGGTCTGCGCCGTGACAGCGACCGATCAGGCCTCGAACAGCGCGGTGCTGACCGTCCAGATTACCGAGATCGGCGGGGTCGTCGTTCAGAAACACGCCACGCGCCCGCAGGGCAGAGGGACGCACCCGTGATCCGCAACAGCGCACTCCTGGGCTTCGCGGTCGCGGCCGCAGCGCTCGTCGCCGCCTGTTCCGGCGGCGGCGGCGGCGCAGTCGCGACGACGCCGAACGTCGTCCCGCCGGCGAGCGGACAACGCGCTGCCGCGACGATCACGCTCAAGTTCACGCAAGGGACGCACCGTTTGCCGCACTACGTCGCGCGCCGCGGCTCGATACGCAAGCCGCGCTTCGTCGATCCGGCGGGGTCCGGTCTCATCATCGACTCGGTGGATCTCACGGCGCCAGGGCCGAGCCCGATATTGATGCAATCGACCTTCGGGCTGTACCCGAACCTCGACGGAACGCAGACGATCAACGCCGCGCCGATCGCCCTCCCGCCGTCGTGGAACGACTTCTGGTTCGTCGGGATCATCGAGCAAGATTCGAACAACAACGTGCTGTCGGTCGGCGAGTGGCTGCCGCCGCAGCCGATCGTACCCGGCACGACGGTCACACCGGATCCGATCACGCTGTACATGATTCCGGCCGGGATCGGGGTCTGGAGCGACCCCAGCTACAACGACGCGACGCCGCTGCCCGCCGCGTCGCCGAGTCCCACGGCATCGCCGCAGTCGTTCCTGATCGTGTGCTATCCGATGCGCCCGTTCGCGTTCGACGCCAACGGTTCGTGGAGCAGTCAGTGGACGACGCCGCTCGGCGCCGGCGGGATTCCGACGCCGCAGCTCGTGTGGCAGCAGTCGGACAATTCGCCAAACGGCTTCCCCGGTTCGAGTCGCCTCTATCAGACCCAGGACGGCGGCTACTTAGGCGCTTTTGATGGGAACTACGACGGCATCTGGGCGCACTTCCAGACGTTCGACATCGACCCGTTCGACGGTAACACCACGCGCGTGACGGCTGACGGTTGGGTGCACGTCGCGTATTCGGGCTGCTGACGCGGACTGACTAGTCGTCGCCCTCGTGGAGGTGCAGATGACAGCCGTCTTCGGCGTCGTCGAGCACCTCGCGTGCTTCGCTCAGGACGTGTTGCGGCAGCGTGCCGCCGTCCTCAACGGATCCCGCGTCGGCGAGGAAGTCTACTTCGTCCCAGTCTTCCCACGTCTCGAGCGGCTCGCCGTCGACGTCGGTCGGGAAGCGAACGCAGAAGCCTTGTTCGACGTGGAGCCCGGTGACGAGCACGCGCGTACCGCGAGGATAGTAAGTACCATCCTTCCACAGCGTTCCGTACGTCGTATCGTAGTGCTGGCCGATTGCGAGTCGCTCGATCGTTCCGTCTCCTCACCGAGCCGAGGCGGTCCGACGCCAATTCCGCGTCGCGCCGTGGTATACCCGTCACCATGAGCGAAGAACGGCCGCGCGCGTGGCGTATCATCTCGTCCGCCTATCCCATCACGACGCCGTTCCTCCGGTTACGTGCAGACCGGGTCGAGCTGCCGAGCGGAACGGTCGTCGACGATTACTACGTCCGCGAATCGCGCGGCTTTTCGGTGATCTTCGCGCTGACCCCCGATGACATGGTAGTGCTGGTTCGCCAGTACAAACATGGTATCGCGGAGATCGTCACCGAGCTCCCCGCCGGCGGCGTCGACCCCGGCGAATCGCCGGCGGAGTGCGCCGTCCGCGAGCTCGCCGAGGAGACCGGCTACACGGGCGGGCCGCCGATCCACGTGCGCTCGTTCATGACCGACCCGACGAACTCCGACAGCCGCTTCCACCTTTACCTTATCCGCGACGCCGTGCAGACCGGCGAGCAGCAGACCGATCTCACCGAGGAGATCGAGGTGATCCTCGCTCGGCGCGACGAGGTGCGCGCGATGGCGCTCGACGGGCGGATCGCCGCCGGCTCGCAGGTCGCCGCGGTGCTTGTTGCGCTCGAGTACCTCGTCGGCGCCGGCGCTTAGCGGTCCGGGCGCAGGACGCGCCGCCGGCCGGCCCGCGACGCGGCGGCCGCGGAAAGCCCGGCCAATCGCGAGAGCGAGCCGAACGGAAAGACCCGCTCGGCGGTGACGGCGACGACGTGCACCGCGGCGCGTTCCACGCCCCATGCCCCAAGCGCCGCCGCGCAGTCCGCGCCCGTCACGTCGAGCCCGGCGGAGTACGGCGTGACGGCCGGCAGCACGACGAGCCGCTGCGCACCGAGAAATGCCGGAACGGTCGCGCCACCGCCGACGCCGAGCGACGGATGGAGATGGCCGATCATCGCCGGCGTTTCGCCGATGTGCGCCTTGTCGCCGTGAACGAGCCGCCACCCGTCGCGGTCGCACGCCTCGACCGTCTCGCCGAGGATCGCCGCGCCGCGGCTGCGGCCTTCATGGTTGCCCGCGACGATCGTCAGCACGGCGATCGCGCGCAAGGCGTCGAGCGCTCCGCGCACGGCGCTCGCGGCGGCGCTGCTCATGCGTGACGCGTGAATGGCGTCGCCGAGGATCACGATCTCTCGCGCGCCGTAGCGCTGCGCGGCGACGGCGATCGCCGACGCCGACTCGGCGGTACTCCACAGCGGCAACGCGCCGCCGCCCGCGATGACGTCTTCGTACCCGAAGTGGACGTCGGCGCAGACCAGCGTACGCGACGCCGTCAGCAGCGCGAAGCCGCCGGGAAGTGCGTCGACGCCGGCCGCGAGCGTGCAGCGCGCCGCGGCGACCTGCGGCTTCAGCATAGCCGCAGCTGCTCCCCGGAGATCGGCACTTGTTCGTGTTCCGGTTCGCGCTCGCCGAGCAGCACGAGCACGCGGTCGTGCAGCGCCTCGACCATGCTCGCGCGATCGTCGAGGACGACGCTGTCGCCGAACGACGACGTCACGATGCCGAACGTGAACGGCGTCGCCGCCGGCGGATGGACGACCTGCGGCTCGCCGTCGAGCCCGCGCAGATAACGCAGCGCCGCCGGCGCGTCGAGCAGGTCGCGCGTGACGACGCGCAGCGTCTCGCGGATCAGCGGATGGTCGCGGTCCTCGTCCCATAAGCGGGCGAAGATCTGCGAGGCGTTCCAGCGCAGCGCGCCGGCGCGAATCGACTGCCCGCCCGCGCGTCGCAGCACCAGCAGCCCCGTGTTCGCGACGTGACGGAACTGCTGCGCCAGCATCGCGCTCGAGCGCAGCCCCGCGATGAGGTCCTCGTCGAAGCGGTCGACGTGCAGCAGCGACGCCCACACCTCATCGGGGACGCGCTTGCGCGGCGCGAGCGCGACGAGGAATCCGTTGTCGTCGGTGGTGAGCGTCGAGTTGAGTCCGGTGCGGCGATGCAGCCGCGCGCCGACGATCCGTGCCAGCGTCTCGTTGACGCGCCGGCCGGCGCAGGTGTGAAACACCGCGGTCTGCCGGTTGTCCATGCGGTAGATCTCGACGACCGCGCGGCGCTCGTCCGGAAGCGCGGAGAGCGCGAGCTGCTGCGCGATCGCGCGCGCGACGTGCGCCGCCTCGAGCCCCTCTAAGCCGTAGCGCGAGCGCAGGTACGCGAGCGCTGCCTGCGTCCCGCCGGCGGCGAGGGCATCGGCGACGCCGCGCCGCAGGGTGCCGATCTCGCGCGCCAGCACCAACGGCACACCTTTGAGTTGCGAGCTCCACTGCGGAACGGTGGGACGCCCGGCATGCGGCTCGACGCGCAGCCCGCGCGGACCGACCTCGGTGACGCGCAGCGTGCGCCCGTCGAGCAGCACGACGTCGCCGGGCGACAGCGTCGCCGCGAACCCCTCGCCGAGCCGGCCGATCGCGCCGTTCGTCCCGCTCACCGGGACGCTCGATTCGTCCGGTATCGTCCCGATGTTTTCGAAGAACGCGCCGGAGGCGGCGCGGCCGAGCCCCCACACCTCGACGCCGTCGCTTCCGATGCGGTGCGCACGGGCCTCGTCGAGTGCTGCGCCGCCGCTCAGGTAGGCGACGCACGCACGCAGATCGTCCTCGCGCAGGTTGCGGTACGGAGCGGCGCGGCGCGCGCGTGCGAGCAGATCGACGATCGCGACGCGCCGTTCGGGGACGCACTCGCCGACGATCCACTGCGCCAGGACGTCGAGCGGGGCGCTCGGGATCGCGACCGGTTCGATGACGCCGTCGCGGATGCAGCGCCGCGTCGCCGCCGCCTCGATGATGTCGTCGCGGTCCTGCGCGATCACGACGCCGGTTGCGACGGCATCGGGACGGTGCCCGGCGCGGCCGACGCGCTGCAGCGTCGGCGTCATCCCGCGCGCGCTGCCGATGACGACGACGCGGTCGATGTAGCCGATGTCGACGCCGAGCTCGAGCGACGTCGAGCAGACGACGGTGCGGAGCGTTCCGCTCCGCAGCTCGGCTTCGGTTCGATGGCGGACGCTCTTCTCGAGCGCGCTGTGATGGACGCCGATCCGCCGGTCGCGTTTCTCCGTCGAGCTGCGGGGGTCGCCTTCGACGACCGCGGCCTGCGCCATCTCGTGCGCGACGCGTTCCGCCTGGCTGCGCACGTTGGTGAAGACCAGCGTCGATCGCACGTCGTGGGTCAGCGACTCCGCCGTCCGCGCGCAGGTCGCGAGCGTCGCCATCGCGCCCGCAAACGGCGCGACGACGTCGAGCCGCATCTCGCGCAGCCCGCGGCAATCCACGATCGCACAGTCGCGATCGGTGCCGGCGACGAAGGCCGCGACGTCCTCGAGCGGCGCGACGGTCGCGGAGAGCCCGACGCGGCGCAGACGCGCGTTCGTCAGCTCGGCGAGCGACTCGAGGGCGAGCGCGAGCTGCGAGCCGCGCTTGTTTGCGGCCAGCGCGTGGACCTCGTCGATGATCACCGTCTCGACGTGGGTCAGCTTCTCGCGGTACGACGGCATCGCGACCATCAGCGCGAGCGACTCCGGCGTGGTCATCAGGACGTGCGGCGGCCGCGCAAGCATCAGCCGCCGCTCCTCGATCGGCGTGTCGCCGGTTCGCACCCCGGTGCGCGCGAACTTCTCACGGATTCGGCCGCGGCGCCGCGCGGCGCGCTCGGTGTTCGGGCGCTCGAGGAGTCCCATCTCGCGCATCGGCCGGCGCAGGTTGTGCTCGACGTCGTAGCCCAGCGCGCGCAGCGGCGAGACGTAGATGCAGTACGTCCGCGCCAGCAGCTCGTCGGCATCGCGCAGCTGGGCGAGCCGCGAGATCACCGGCAGAAACGCCGCCAGCGTCTTCCCGGTCCCGGTGGGCGAGCAGATCAGCACGTCCCGCCCCTCGGCGGCAAGCGGCAGCGCCTGGACCTGCGGCGGCGTCGGCTCGCGAAGATGTTCGCCGCACCACCGGGCCACGTCAGGATGCAAGAAATCAAAAACGCCGTCCACGGGGACGGCGCTACTTCATCGAACGCGCGTTCGAGTCTTTTTACGGCTCCGGCGCTAGGCCAGCGCGCTGATCGCCGTTCCGAGGCCGAGCGAAGCGAAGAGGGTCTGCACTTCGTTCGCGACCAGCTGTTCGGTCCCGGTGAGGACCGCAGCCGCGATCTCCGAGGTACCGGAAGCCGCGGTCGCGAGGGTTGACGACGAGGTCGCCGAGATGCCGTCCATAGCTCGGCTATGGTAACCCGGCAAGCCGCCTCTTGTCGAGGTGCCGATCGCGATCGTGAGCTGCGGCCGGCATGAAACCGGTCCTCCCCGGCCGCAGTATCTGGCTCACGGAGGGCCCGTTCGTGCCGCTGTTCCTCAAGTTGACTGCCGTCGTCGCCGTTGGGATCGTCGTCCTGGTGCTGCTGGCGATGCTGCTCAAGGTGCTCGTCATCGCCGCGCTGATCGCGGCGGTCATCATCGGCGTCCTGGCCGTTCGCCGTCTTTTCGTTCGCCGGCGCTCCGGCGCGGTCACGATCGTCCAGCGCCGCTGGTAAACCCGCCGAAGGCGCCGGGGCATCCCTGCGCGTAGGACGGCCTATGCAGCCGTCCTACGCGCTCCGCCTTTTTCTGCTCGCTTCGCTGTTCGCCGCGGGCGGGGCGGCCGCGACGGCCCAGCAGCCGGCACCCGAATCGAACCCCACCGCGGCGCCGGTCGCCGTCCCCAGCGCGACGCCCTCGCCGTCGCCGACGCCGGTGCCCCCGTACAACCGGACGGCGTTTCGCGAAATCGGCCCGGCGGTTGCGGGCGGGCGCGTCACCTCGGTCGTGGGCGTCGGCGACGATCCGAAGCTGTACTACCTCGGCTCGGCCGGCGGCGGCGTCTGGAAGACGGTGAACGGCGGCGCGACCTGGACGCCGCTGTGGGATAAGCAGAGCGTCGCGTCGATCGGCGCGATCGCGATCGACCCGAAGAACCACGACGTGGTCTGGGTCGGGACCGGCGAGACGAACCCGCGCAACGACGTGACGTGGGGCGACGGGATCTATCGGACGGCCGACGGCGGCAAGACGTGGACGAACCTCGGGCTGAAGGCGACGAAGTTCATCGCCTCGGTCGTGATCGATCCGCGTGACCCGAACACGGTCATCGTCGGCGCGCTCGGCGACGAGTTCGCCGACTCGCCGGAGCGCGGCGTCTACCGTACGACCGACGGCGGGAAGACCTGGGCGAAGACGCTGTACGTCGGCCCGCGCAGCGGGGTCTCGGAGATGGTTGCCGATGCGAAGGATCCCGACGTGCTGTACGCGGGCATCTGGCACTTCCAGCGCAAGCCGTGGACGTTCGAATCGGGCGGCGACGACGACGGGATCTGGAAATCGACCGACGGCGGGAAGTCGTGGAACCACCTAACCGGCCACGGTCTCCCTGCGGGGATGACGGGACGCATCGGCCTTGCGATCGCGCCGTCGAATCCGAATCGCGTCTACGCGCTGATCGAGTCGAAGACGCCCGGAATTCTGTGGCGCTCCGACGACGCGGGCGCAAATTGGAAGCTGATGACGACGAACACCCTCGTCGATCAGCGCTTCTTCTACTTCTCGCACGTCCGCGTCGACCCGTCGAACGCCGACCACGTGTACGGGGTCTCGGAGGAGTTGTCCGAGTCGCGTGACGGCGGCAAGACGTTCCACGCGATCGCCCGCGACGTGCACGTCGACTATCACGACATGTGGATCTCGCCGACGGATCCGAAGCGGATGATGACCGGCGAGGACGGCGGCTACGCGGTGACCCTCGACGGCGGAACGACGTGGTCGTTCTCGCGCAACCTCGCGATCGGACAGATCTACCACGTCGGCTACGACAACCAGAACCCGTATCGCGTCTGCGTCGGGCTGCAGGACAACAACGGGTTCTGCGGGCCGTCCAACTCGCTGCGCAGCGACG
>DASYFS010000242.1:0-2147 GCA_036498305.1 Candidatus Elarobacter sp.
GTCGCAAGCTGCGCGAGCTGTTCGTCGTAGGCGCGAACGTCGCGGTTGAACGCACGCCAGAAGACGCCGGTGTGCGCGGTCATCTCTGCGGCGGCGCAGATTCCGCCGACGATGCGTCGCTCGTCGTCGAGCACGCGCGCCGCGAGCTCCGTACCGGCCGCAGCCAGCTCGTCGTCGGGCCGTTCTGCCGCGCGGCCGTCGGCGAGCGCGATCAGGTAGGCCGCGACGGGATCGCCGCCGTCGCCCGGCTCGGCGACGTCCGCCGGCGCGTCCGTATCGCGATGGCGCGCCAGCGCGCGGCGGGCGCCGTCGAGATGCTGGGCGATCGAACCGTGCGGATCTTCGCGGACGCGCTCGGCGATCGCGGCCGACAGCCGCGCGAGCGAGGCGACGGCTCCGGCGATCTCAGGGATCGCGGCCGCCTGCTCCTCGGCGATCGTCGCGAGCCGAGCGACGCCGTCGCCGAACGCGGTCGCGTGCGCCGTCGCGTCTTCGAATCGCCCGCGAGCCGCGCGCAGCTCGGTGAGCGCGGCCTCCATCGTCTGCGCCGCGCGCGCGACGTCGTCGCGTGCCGTCGTCAACGACTCCGTCGCGCGTGCGACGATCGCGTCGACCCGTTCGGCCGCCGAGAGCGTCGCGTTGGCGAGCGCGCGCATCCGGCCGGTGACGATCGAGAAGCCGCCGTCGACGGCGTGCGCCGACTCGATCGCGGCGTTGATGGCGAGCACCCGCGCGCGTGCGCCGGTCGCCGCGATCCCGCGGACGGCGTCGGCGACGCGTTCCCAGCCGGCGGCGATCCGCGTCGTCACCGCGCTCTCGCCGTCGAACGCGTCGCGGAGCGCGGCGGTCCGCTGCGCCAGCGTGTCGAGCGTGTCGATCGAACCGCTCGTAACCCCCGGGAGCCGCTCCGCGAGCGCGGCGAGCTCACCGGCATGCGTCGCGACGCTCGCCGACGCGGGAGCGAGCACTTCGGCCGCGGCGCGGCCCGTCTCGACGGCGCGCGCTTGCCGTTCGATCCCGGCGCTGGTTCGATCGAGCGCCTCGCCGTCGACTCGCAGCCGCTCCTCGGCGCGTTCGACCAGCGCGTCGAGCTCGTGCAGCTCGCGCGCGAGCCGCGCCGCGAGATAGGCGGCGGCACGGTCGCGGGTCCCATCGGGGCTCGGCGCTCGCTCGAGGACGGTCATGCACCTCCACAGACGCGGGGGGCGGATGCAACTACGGCCTTTGTCGGATCGCCCCGTTCGCCCCGCCGCGGGTCCTGGTCCTCTGCGCGCCGTAGATCGCCCGATGAGCCTCTCCGCGATCATCGCGCTCGGGCTAGGCGTCTGTGCGGGGCTGCGGGTCTTCACGCCGCTCGCCGCGCTCTCGTTCTTCCGCAGCACGTGGTTCGGGGTGGTCGGCGTCCTGTTCGTCCTCTTCGAGGACTACATGGATCTCCGGCCGTCGACCGGCCCGCGAACCGCGCCGCAGAGCGTTTTGCTTCGCCTTGCGAGCGGCGGCTTCTGCGGCTGGAGCGTCACCGCGGCGAACGGTCTCACCAGCGGCATCGCCGGCGCCGTCCTCGGCGTCGCCGGGGCACTGGCCGGCACCTACGGCGGCTACGCGCTGCGGATTCGCGCCATCGAAAAGTTCGGACTCATCCCCTCGGGGATCGTCGAGGACGTCATCGCGATCGCCTTGGCGGCGTTCCTCGTCACGAGGTAGCCGCCGGCGCTCCGGGTTCATCCGGAACGCCTGTTTGTCGGTTCCAGGAGCGCCGCGCGGCCGGAACGAAGCCGCCGCGCGACGAGATCGAAGGGAATCTTTTCCGCCCCACCCCGCCCAGGGAGAAGCCTCGTGCCGCTGACATCTCGCGACGGCGTCGCCGTCGTCACGATCGACTACCCGCCGGTGAACGCCCTCGGGCCGACGTCGATCGCCCCGCTCCTCGAGGACCTCGCGCGGGCCGAAGCCGATCCGTCGGTCCACGCGGTCGTCCTCGCCGGCGCGCGCGGAACGTTCAGCGGCGGTGCCGACATGAAGACCTTCGGCGTGATGCCGCCGCCGCGGCCGAACACGCGCGATCTGCTCGAGCGGCTCGAGGCGTCGCGCCTGCCGATCGTCGCCGCGATCGAAGGCGTCGCGATGGGGGGCGGGCTCGAGCTCGC
>DASYFS010000243.1:0-12830 GCA_036498305.1 Candidatus Elarobacter sp.
GGGCTGACGACCTGCAGCCCGTTGCGCCGCATCGCGGTGAGGTGGGGCCCGCGGGCCACCAGGACGACCTCGGCGCCGGCTCGGGCGAGCGAGGCTCCGACAAACGCGCCGATTGCTCCGGCGCCGACCACGGCGTAACGCATCTGAGACCTCCGGGGATGGGGGTGAGATGGTGGCTCGGTTGGTTTTGTATCCCGTATGGAGTATTTTGTATACCAGATAATTCCGACTTTTGTCGAGGGGTCCGGGCAACTTTTTTCGGGGGGCGGAGCCGGCGGCGGCGAAGCCTGGGGGGCGGGAGGTGTCGCCATGGGTCGCCGGCACGTCGGCGTCTGGATCTGCCTGGTCGTCGCCCCGGTGCTGGGCTACGGCGCCTCGGTCCTCGGCGACGCTGAGGGCTGGAGCCCGCTGGTCGCCGCC
Organism: Candidatus Elarobacter sp.; assembly: GCA_036498305.1. GTDB lineage: Bacteria > Vulcanimicrobiota > Vulcanimicrobiia > Vulcanimicrobiales > Vulcanimicrobiaceae > Vulcanimicrobium. The sequence goes on from DASYFS010000243.1 coordinate 421, forward strand.
GCCGCTCCGCTGGTCCTTGTCGCGCTCTGCGGGCGTCTGCTGCGCGGGCGCGAGCCGTCGGCGATCCTCGGCGCCGGAGCCGCGGTCGGATTCGCCGCCTTCGTCGGGCTGGCGCTCGCACGCGCGACGGAGTCGAACCTCCTCGTCACCGGCTACGACGGCGGCAGGTTGTGGTTTTACTGGCCGCTGCCGATCCGGAGCTGGCCGCTGCTCCTGCTCTGCGCGATGATCTACGGGATCGCGCTCGCCGTCCTCGTCGCGCTGCCGATCTCACGCATCGTTGCGACGCCGGCGATCGATCGCGAGCACGACGCGCGATTCTGGGAGTTCGTGCGCGACCACACGCCGCCCGACGAAGTCGCTCGGTAGGCTGCGGGAGATCGTCGCGGTACGGAGCGAACTGCGCGTCATGGAGTTCAAGTGCAGCGTCTGCAACCAACCGAAAGACGTTCGGACGCTGCGGAACTCCGTGTGTCCCGACTGTGCCGCCGGACGGCAGCGCGCCGCCGATGCCGAGAACGACCCGGAACTCAAGGCCCGGTTTGTCTACGACCAAGCGATCGCGAAGGGACCGCACTACGCGGGCGCGCTCGACGCCTGGACGCCGCGCGATCCGGTGCTGCTTCCGGACAAGGAACACTTCGTCTGCCCGGGCTGTAAGCGCGCCGCGCACCTCGTCCGCGATTTGAGCATCCGCTGGGCGAAGAAGCCGTATCCGGTGCCGAACAAGTACAGCCTCTGCGACGACTGTCACCGGCGCGACGTCGAGGACGCGGAGGCGCCGCTTTACACCAATCGCCCGCGGGCGCGCTGAAGGGAGGGCGGCTCGGGTGGACCGCATGTCGTTCATCTTCGCAGCCTGCGCGGCAGGCGCGGCGTCGTCGCCGGCGGCGCCCAAGGCACACGTGCACGGAGCGAACGGCGTCGTCACGATTCCACTGCAACGGCCGCTCGAGATGACGATGCAGGTGCTCGACGGTCCGGATCTGCGCCTGAGCGACTACGCCGGTAAGGTCGTGTTCCTCAACATCTTCGCGACCTGGTGCGAGCCTTGTCGCGACGAGCAGCCGGCGCTGAGCGCCTTCGCCCGCGCGCACACCGACGACACGGCCGTGATCGGCCTCAATTACCGTGAAGAAGACAACGACGTGCGCAAGTACCGGTCGCTCTACTCGGTCACGTACCCGATCGCGATGGACCGCCAGGGCCGGATCCTGCGCGGGATCTACGCCGGCGGCCACATGCTGTTTCCGATGACGATGGTCGTCGCGCCGAACCGCATGCTGTTCTGCGCCTGGCGTGGGGATAAGAGCCGGGAATGGTTCGAACGCGAACGCGAGGCGGCGCTGACTCACCCGGCGGAGGGCTGAGCGCAGCCGCGTTTCTCCCCGCACGCAAGACGCTCTCTAGCCTGCGCGCCGCCGCGGCCGGCTGCCGCGGCTGCGATCTGTACCGGAACGCGACGCAGACCGTGTTCGGCGAAGGCGATGCGCACGCCGTCGCGATGTTCGTCGGCGAGCAGCCGGGCGACGCCGAGGACCGCGCGGGTCATCCGTTCGTCGGTCCCGCCGGCAAGCTGCTCCGCGACGCGATGGCCGAGGCGGGGATCGATCCCGAGCGCGCCTATATCACCAACGCCGTCAAGCACTTCAAGTTCGTCGAACGCGGCAAGCGCCGCATCCACGCGAAGCCGAACCGCATCGAAGTGCGCGCGTGCGAGGCGTGGCTGCAGGCGGAGATCGCGGTCGTCAAACCGCAGGTGCTCGTCGCGCTCGGTGCGACCGCCGCCCAGGCGCTCTTCGGGCCGTCGTTCCGGGTGACCGCCGAACGCGGCCGCGACGTTCCGACCACGCTCGCGCCGCACGCGTTCGCGACCGTTCATCCGTCGTCGATCCTGCGCGCGCCCGACCCCGAGGCGCGGCACAGCGAGCTCGCGCGCTTCGTCGACGATCTCCGCATCGTCGCCGGCGCGATCGGCGCGGCGCGCTAGTCGTACTCGTCGGAGCCTTGCACCCAGATGAACGACTGCAGGTCGATCATGTCGCGCGGGCGCAGGTCGGCGTTGTCGGCGCGCACCTGCGCCGCGAACGCGCGGTAATTCTCGTAGACCTCCCACGACGGCCGCGACCGGTAGTGGAAGGGGAAACCATAGCGGTGCGCCGCGGTCTTCGTGACCATCGGCTTGAGGAAGATGTGCGTGCGCGGCTCAGCGATGAACCCGACGACGGTGGCGATCGGCCACGTCAGAACCCGGGTCTGCCGGCGCGGGAGCGCTTCGACGGCCTCGACCCACTCTTCGAAGCGCGACTGCGGATCGGCGTTGCCGTGGAGAAACCGGTACACGGCACGCGAGAAGGCCTCCGCGCCGGCGTCGCTCTTCACCGCGTCGCGCAGCGCCATCTTCTCGAACGAGAAGAGCAGGTTGGTGCGCGCTTCCAGCCGCACGACGTGATTCGCGATCCGGTGGAACTCGCCGGCGCGCAACAGCGCGGAGAACTTCTCGCGGTCGAGCTCCTCGCGCCACGCGAGGTGCGCCTGCCACTTGTACGCGCGTTCCGTCTCGACGTACCAGTCGTCGCGAAACCCCTCCGGAAAATAGCGCAGGAACTTCCGCCGGCAGCGCTGCGCTCCCGGCGCCGGCCGTCCCCGCGAGGCGGCGGGTGCGTCTCCCTTCGTGGTGCGGCGCGTGCGGGCGATCATGCTCGCACGATACCCGGCGCGCCGCGAGTTCAGCCGTGCGCGGCGCGGCTGTCGGCGGGCGCTTCGTTGCGGTCGGCCATCCCGTAGTCGCGCAGCACCGTCGCGACGCGGAGCCGATAGTCCGCGAAGACGCCGTTGCGTCCGCGTGCCTGCGCGTCGCGATGCTCGCCGAGCTGCCGCCAGCGCGCGACGGCGTCGTCGTCGCGCCAGAACGAGAGCGACAGGATCTTGCCGGGCTCGCTGAGGCTCTCGAAGCGCTCGACCGAGATGAAGCCGTCGATCTGCTCCAACCGCGGCTTGAGCGACGCCGCGATCCCGAGATAGGTGTCGCGCTCGCCGGGCGCCGGGACGACTTCGAAGATCACCGCGACCACTGAGCACCTCCGAACTGTGCGACCCTGACGTTCGCCGAGGGACGATAGCGCACCGGCCCGAGCGTTGCCGGGTCGAGGCCGTGGTCGAGCAGCGTCGCGATGCCGGCGCGTGCGATCGTAACCGCGGCGTCCTCGCCCGGACAGCGGTGCGGCCCGGCGCCGAAGCTCAACGACGCGCGTGCGGTGGGATCGCGATTCGCGGCGGCGAGCACGACCAGGATCTTGTCGCCCGGACGCACCCGGCTGTCGCCGATTGTCGTCGCCTCCGACGCGAAGCGGCGCGTGTTCTGCACCGGCGGATCGTAGCGGAACGTTCGCGCGAGCGCGTCGTCGAGCGAAGGCGCTTCGGTCGCGTCGCGCAGTGCGCGCAGCGTGTTCCCGATCGCGCCTGCCGTCGCGTCGTAGGTCTGGAACAGCAAGCCGATCTCGGCGCACCGCGCGTCCTCGTCGTCGTCGGTCCCGCGCGAGTCGAGTGCGTCGCGCAGGGCGAGCGCCGCGGCGTCGGCTGCGGCGGCGTCGTCGCGGGTCGCGCCCGGCGCGACGCTGCGAACCAGCGTCCGCGTCCAGGCCGGGACGTTGCGCCGAAGCGGCTCACGGATTCCGAGCAGATCGGCGATCGTCAGCGCGGGAAGCTGCTCGGCGTAGGCGTTGACGTCGGGAGCGGGAACGCGCGCGAGGAGCTCGCCCCCGATCCGCCGCGCCGTCACGTCGACGATCTTCGGATCGAACGCCGCGAGCAGCGTCGTCGCGCACGCCCGCAGCGGGCCGTGTGCAGAGCCGTCGTTCATGCGTGCAAAACGGCGAAAGGCGTCGCCGGCGCGCGTTCCCACGATGGCGAACGGCACCGGCTCGTCGGCGGGACGAACGCGGCACGCCTCGGAGGTCAGCACGGCCTCGGCAGCAGCGGCGCTCGCCGCGATCCAGCAGCGCAGGTCGGCGTTGTACGTGAACGGCGTATGCCGCGCGAGGCGCGCGTAATACGGATACGGATCGTCGTGGACGACGGCGGCGATCGGATCGGTCGGGCAGGTCGCGAGCATGCCTCATCCTACCTGCGGGACGTTTCACGTGCGCCTGAAACGTCGGCGGCGTATACTGGCGTCGTGGCCGTTCTCCGTTCGCCCGATCCCGACGTCGCCTCCGTCGCCGCGCTCATCGCCGAACCCGCGCGCGCCGCGATGCTGATGGCGCTCCTCGACGGACGCCGGCTCGCCGCCGGCGAGCTTGCCGAACGCGGCGGCGTCTCGGCGCAAGCCGCGAGCGCGCACCTCGGAAAGCTCGTCGCCGCCGGGATGCTCGCGGTCGAGCCGGCAGGTCGACAGCGCCTCTACCACATCGCCCGGCCTGAGCTCGGCGATCTCATGGAACGCCTAGCCGCGCTCGCGCCGGCGCCGAAGATCGTCGCGCTCTCGCAGAACAACGCGGCCGCCCACCTGCGGCATGCGCGCTCGTGCTACGATCATCTCGCCGGCAAGTTGGGCGTCGCCGTGACCGAGTCGCTCGTCGCGCGGCGCGCGCTCGTCGCCGAAGGCAGCGACGGCTACCGGCTGACGCCGTTGGGGCGCCGTATGCTGGAGGCGCTGGGGATCGAGATCGACGGCGCCGAGCGCACGCGGCGCAGCTTCGCGCGGCAGTGCATCGACTGGAGCGAACGTCGCCCGCACCTCGCCGGCGCGCTCGGCGCCGCGGTGCGCGAACGGTTCCTTGCGCGCGGCTGGGTGACGCCGAGCCCGTCGAGCCGCGCCCTACAGCTGACGCGGGCCGGAACGGAGGCGCTCGCGCGCCACTTCGCGATTCGGCTCTGAGAGGCGCCTCGGGACCGGGCGGGAACAGACGCCTCCCAGCGATGGCGAAGCTGTACTTCCGCTACTCGGCGATGAACGCGGGAAAATCGACGGCGCTGCTTCAGGTGGCCCACAATTATGAGGAGCACGGCCGCACCGTGCTCATTTTTACCTCGTCGCTCGACAATCGCTACGGGATCGGCAGCGTCACGTCGCGCCTTGGCCCGCAGCGCAACGCGCTGACGTACGACGAGAGCTTCGATTTCTACCAGTGGCTCAGCGACGCACCGCAGGTGTCGTGCGTGCTGGTCGACGAGGCGCAATTCTTGACGCCGGACCAGGTGCGGCAGCTCCACCGGGCCGCGCACGTCATCGGCGTCCCCGTGATCTGTTACGGCATCCGCAGCGACTTCCAAGGCGAGCCGTTTCCAGGCTCGGCGTATTTGCTGACCCTGGCCGACAGCATCGAAGAGCTGAAGACGATCTGCGCGTGTGGAAAGAAGGCGACGATGAACGTTCGCATCGATGCCGAGGGGAACCGCATCACGACGGGGCGGCAGATCGCGATCGAGGGCGAGACGCACTACATCCAGCAGTGCGCGCAGTGCTTCTACCTCCACCGCACGCCGCCGCTGTTCGATCTGCGGTGAGATCGCTGCAGGGTCAGGTCGGCATCGTCGCCGGCGCCTCGGGCGGGATCGGTGTCGCAACGGTCCGCGCGATGCTCGACGCCGGGATGACCGTTGTCGCGGCGGCACCGCCCGACATCCTGCTCGACGCGCTCGCACAGGAGACCGCGCAATTCGACCGGCGCGTCCTAATCGTCCCGACGGACATCACGCGGCGCGACGACGTCGATCTGCTCGTCGCCCGCACGCTCGCGCGCTACGGCCGGATCGACGCGCTCGTGAACGTCGCCGGGATCGGTTCCAGCCCGTCGTTCTGTGACAGCTCCGATGCGGAGATCGAGCGCGTGTTCGCGGTGAACCTACTCGGCGCGGCGCGGACGATGCACGCCGTCCTGCCGGTGATGCGCGCGCAGCAACGCGGCGCGATCGTCAACGTCGGCTCCGTTGCGGGCGAAGCGGCCGTGATGGGCGCGTACTCGGGCTCGAAGTTCGGGCTGCGCGGGTTGAACGACTCCGTCCGGCGCGAAGTGCGTAGTGAGGGGATCGGCGTGACGCTCGTCGAGCCGGGCTTCGTCGCGACGACGATGAACACGGGAATGGAGAACTTGCCGCCCCCGGAGATCGTCGCCGACGCGATCGTCCGCGCGATCCGGCGCCCGCGGCGGAAGATCGTGGTGCCGCGCAGCTATTACATCCCGGTGTTTCTGATGAAAGCGTTCCCGGGGTTCGCGGATCTCGTCTTCGGCGACGCGCGGGTTCAACGGCGGCTGAACCGCGAAGCGCGCGCCGCGAAACAGACCGGCGCGTGATGTCGCCCGGCGCGATCGTCGTCACGGGCGCGTCGACCGGGATCGGCGCCGATGCGGCGGTGACGCTCGCGCACCGCGGCTACACCGTCTATGCCGGCGTGCGCAGCGACGCCGACGCGGCACGGATGGAAGCCGCAGCGCCGAACGTGCGCGCGCTGCGGCTCGACGTCACCGACGCCGACTCGATCGCCGCCGCCGCGCGTTGTGTCGAGGCGAGCGGGCTCGCGCTGCAGGGGCTCGTCAACAACGCCGGCATCGCGGTCGCGGGGCCGCTCGAGCTGCTCCCGCTCGACGAGCTGCGCCGGCCGTTCGAGGTGAATCTGTTCGGCGCCGTCGCGGTCACGCAGGCGTTTCTTCCCGCACTGCGCGCCGCGCGCGGCCGGCTCGTGTTCGTCGGCTCGATCTCGGGCCGGCTCGCGACCCCGTTCATCGCGCCGTACAGCGCCTCAAAGTTCGCACTGCGCGCCGTCGCCGACGCGTTGCGTGTCGAGCTGCGGCCGTTCGGTATCGTGGTCGCGCTGATCGAACCCGGCTCGGTGAAGACGCCGATCTGGCAGAAGGGCCGAGACGACAAGGTGCGGCTGCTGGAGCTGCTCGGGCCCGCCGCGCCGGAGCGGTACGGCGCGGCGATCGAGGCGGTCTTCGCGGCGACGGCGAGTGAGGAGCGGACCGGGATGCCGGTCGCGCGCGTGACGGCCGCGATCGTCGACGCGCTCACCGCCCCACGGCCGAAGCCGAACTACCTGCTCGGCGCGTCGGCGCGAGCGGGGAGCATCCTCGCCCTGCTGCCGCCGGCGCTGCGCGACCGTGCGATCCGTTTCTCGATGCGGCTGCCGTAGTCGGGAATCGCGATTGCAGGCGGAGAACGTGGCGGGATGGCAGGCGTGGTGATGGAGATGCCCGACTCGAGCGCGGCGCTGACCGACCTCGAGCTGTGGGACATGCGGGTCGACTCGGCGCTGACCGGAGAGTTTCTCGACGCGCTCTTCACCGAGTCGCCGCATCTGCCGGGCGTGATCGTGATGGAAGGCGAGCAGATCTCGACCATCGTCTCGCGGCGCGCCTTCTACTCGGTCGTCGACAAGGCGTTCTCACGCCAGATCTACTGGCGCCGCGCGATCTCGGTGCTGGTCGAATCGCTCGACGACCGTGAGTACACGGTCGTCCCGGCCGCGACGACGATCGCGCAGACCGTCCAGACGGCGCTCGCGCGCCCGCGGGAGCACATCTTCGACCCGCTAATCGTCGACGAGGGCGGCTCGCTCCACCTGCTGGAGGCCGACGTGCTGTTGCGCGCCGCCGCAAGCGTCCTCGCCGCCGCGGTGCGCGAGAAGGAGTGGCTGCTCGACGAGGTCGCGCGCCTGAACATCGAGCTCTACGCCAAAGAGAACGGCGTCACGATCTAGCGCTCAGCGCGAGGCCGCGGCGGCCTGGTGGTACTTCTCGCGGATCGCCTCGATGTCGACGTGCGGTGCGGGCGGCTGCGGGTCGAGGTCTTTGAGCGTCTCGTAGATGATCCGCGAGACCGCGAGGTTTCGGAACCACTTGTGGTTCGAGGGAATGACGTACCACGGCGCGCGGTCGGTGCTCGTCTTTTCGAGCGCGTCCTCGTACGCGCGCATGTAGTCGTCCCAATAGGCGCGCTCGGTGTAGTCTGCCTCGCTGATCTTCCACTGCTTGTCCGGCGAGTCGAGCCGCTGCTCGAAGCGTTTGAGCTGCTCTTCCTTACTGATGTGGAGGAAGAACTTGAGGATCTGCGTGTCCGCCTGCGCCAGCGTCTTCTCGAACTCGACGATGCGGTCGTACCGCTTCGACCAGACGTCTTTCGGAACGAGGTCGTGGACGCGCACGATCAGCACGTCCTCGTAGTGCGAGCGGTTGAAGATTCCGACCTGACCGACCGCGGGCGCCGCGCGGTGAGCGCGCCACAGAAAGTCGTGCGCCTTCTCCTCGGCCGTCGGCTCGGCGAAGCGATGGACGTAGACGCCCTGCGGGTCCATCCCCGAGAAGACGTGCCGGACCGTCCCGTCCTTGCCGCCGGCGTCCATCGCCTGGAGCACGATCAGCAGCGAGCGTTTGTTCTCGGCGTAGAGGCGGTACTGCAACTTGTCGAGTCGCTCCAGGCGCTCGGTCAACTCGCCTTGCGCGTCCTCTTCGGAGTCGAACTTTCCGGTGAAATCGGGGTCGATCCGATCGAGATGCACCTGCTCGCCCGGCTCGACGACGAACTTCTTACGATAGTTCATGGAAGGGCCGTCCTTCGCGGACCGGCCGGTCGCTCCGCTTCCGACCGGGCGCGGATGACAGCGGGGCCGGGATGTGCTACCATGGCCGACGCTGCCTACGGGCGGCGCCGGTCGTCGTTCCTCTAGGACGACCCCCGGGTCGTGGCGCTTCGGCGCCACGTGTGTAGGGTTCAAGGCCAAGCTCAGCGAGCGCGGCGGCGGACCATTTTCCACCTACATCAGCACGAGGTTTCACCGAATGCCTGCTCCCAAGGGCAAGCGCGCGGCGGCGAAAAAAGATCGCCGGCCGAAGCGCAAGGTCTGCAATTTCTGCGCCGACCGACAAGACGATCTGGACTATAAGGACACGACGAAGCTGCGCAAGTACATCAGCGAGCGCGGCAAGATCCTTCCGCGCCGCATCTCCGGCAATTGCGCCGCGCATCAGCGCGCGCTGACGACCGCCGTGAAGCGCGCGCGCGTCATCGCCCTGCTCCCGTTCGTGGTGCAATAGCGTCGTGAAGGTCATTCTCACCAGCGACGTCAAGCCGCTCGGCAATCGCGGCGCGCTCGTCGACGTCAAGGACGGCTACGCGCACAACTACCTGCTGCCGCAGAAGCTCGCCGTCGTCGCGACGCCGGGCGCGATGAAGCAGCTCGAGCAGCAGCAGAATGCCAAGAAGCGCAAGCAGGCCGAAGAGGTCGCGAACGCTCAGGACATCGCGACGCAGCTCGAAGAGACGATCATCAAGGTCGCCGCGAAGGCCGGCGGCAACGGCCGCCTGTTCGGCACCGTGACGAACGCCCAGGTCGCCGACGCGCTCCACGAGCAGCTCGGCGTCACCATCGACCGGCACAAGATCGAGATGAAGGACGGCATCAAGGCGCTGGGGACGTACCCGGTCGAGATTCGTCTGGGGAACAACGTCGTCGCCAAGTCTGCGGTGCAGGTCGTCGCGCTGAAGTAGCGTGCGTCACAGCGCTGACGAGAAGCTGCGTCGCGAGATCGCGGCGCTGTACGCCGTCCTCGCCGATGCGCTGGGGACCGAGAAGGTCGTCATGCGCGCCGGAAAGCTCGGCACGCTCAAGGAGATGCGCTCGCAGGCGATCCCGGATCGCCTGCTGGCGCTCGCGCGGCTCGTCTTCGAGGATCCCAGCCTCGAGACCAAGCCCGTCAAAGCGCAATATAAGAAGATGATCGCCGAGATCGAGGATCGGCTCGGCGATCTCGTCGCGCAGCGCACCGTCGAGGACCGTCTCGAAGCGAAGGTCAACGCAAAGATGGTCGCGCGCCATCAGGAGTATCTGCGCGAGCTGCGCCTGGAGGCGCTGCGCGAGGACGCGGGACCCGAGACGCCGGCGACGCAGCAGCGTCTCGCCGATCTCCAGGCGCTCGAAGCGCGCGGGCTCGCGCGCGCCGCGCTCGACGTGCTGCGCCCGAAATCGCTCGATCAGGTCGTCGGCCAGGAGGCCGCGATCAGAGCGTTGCTCGCGAAGCTCGCCTCGCCGTATCCGCAGCACGTCATCCTCTACGGTCCGCCCGGCGTGGGAAAGACCACCGTCGCGCGGCTCGCGCTCGAGCTCGCGAAGAAGCGCGCCCACGCGCCGTTCGTGGCGGCCGCGCCATTCGTCGAGGCGGCCGGCACGACGCTGCGTTGGGACAATCGCGAGACGACGAACCCACTGCTGGGCAGCGTCCACGACCCGATCTATCAGGGCGCGCGGCGCGACTTCGCCGAGGGCGGCGTCCCCGAGCCGAAGCTCGGCCTGGTGACGCGCGCGCACGGCGGCGTGCTCTTCATCGACGAGATCGGCGAGATGGACCCGGCGATGCAGACGCGGCTGCTGAAGGTTCTCGAGGACAAGCGCGTCACCTTCGAGTCGTCGTACTACGACGAGCACGACCCCAATGTGCCTGCGTACATCAAGAAGCTCTTCCGTGACGGCGCGCCGGCCGACTTCGTGCTGATCGGCGCGACGACGCGCGAGCCGGAGGCGATCGACGCCGCGATCCGCTCGCGCTGCGCCGAAGTGTACTTCGAACCGCTGACGCGGGCACAGGTGGCGCGGATCGTCCGCGAAGCCGCGCAGCGGCTCGGCGCGAAGGTGAGCCGGCGCGTCAGCGATCTGATCGCGTCGTACACGATCGAAGGCCGCAAGGCGGTGCAGATTCTCGCCGACGCGTACGGCCACGCGCTGGAGCGCTCGGCGGCCTCCCGCGGCGCGACCGTTCGCGAGGAAGACGTGCTCGAGGTCGTCCAGGCCGGCCGCATCGTGCCGCACACGACGACGAAGGCGCGGCGCGTGAAGGAGATCGGCAAGGCGCACGGCCTGGGGGTCGTGCAGTACGTCGGCTCGATCATCGAGATCGAGGCCGCCGCGTTTCCGGCGCGCGACGCGCAAAAAGGGACGGTACGGTTCAACGACACCGCCGGGTCGATGGCGCGCGACGCCGTCTTCAACGCCGCCTCGGTCGTGCGCGCCGTCACCGGCGTCGACCCCGCCGACTGGGATCTGCACGTCAACGTCGTAGGTGGCGGAAACATCGACGGCCCGTCGGCCGGCCTCGCGTTTTTCATGGCGCTGCACTCCGCGCTCTCACGCACGCGCCTCCCACAGGACGTCGCGGTGACCGGCGAAGTCTCCTTGGTCGGGAACGTACGCGCCGTCGGCGGGGTTGTGGAGAAACTGTACGCTGCAAGACAGGCCGGGATGCGGGCGATCGTGATCCCGCGCGAGAATGCTCGTGAGATCGACGCGGCGCCCGAAGGCATCGAAGTGATCCCTGTGGGCACCGTCGTCGAGGCGTTGGCCGCGCTCGGATTGCGCGTCCCCGCGCCGCCGGCGCTCCGTCCCCGTTCTCGTCCGAGGGTCTCCCGGTGAACGTTGCCCCGCTCGTCTCCAGCGTCGATCGGATTCCGCCCAACAACCTCGAGGCGGAGATGGCCCTGCTCGGGTCGATCCTGGTCGACAAGGAGATGATGGCGACGGTCAGCGAGATCGTCTCGCCGTCGGATTTCCACGCGCCGCTCCACGAAACGATCTATCTGGCCCTCTACGCGCTCTACGAGCGTGGCGAACCGCTCGACAAAGTGGCGCTCGCCGGCGAGTTGAAGAATCGCGGCCTGCTCGACAAGATCGGCGGGATGGCCTACGTCAACTCGTTGATGGACACGGTGCCGACCGCCGCATCCGCCGAGTACTACGCGCGGATCGTGCGGGAGAAGTCGAGCCTGCGCGGGCTGATCCACGCCGGAACGCAGATCACGCAACTCGGTTTCGAGTCGGAGGACGACGTGCCGGGTGCGCTCGACCGTTCCGAGCAGATCGTCTACGAAGTCGGCAATCGCAGCGATCGCAACGCCTTCGCAGCCGTCCCGTCGCTGCTGCTCGGCGTTTTCCAGTCGCTCGAGCGGCGCCACGAACAGAAGGGCGACCGCACCGGCGTCACGGCGGGTTACCGCGACATCGACGACTACACCGCCGGCTGGCAGCCGGGCAATCTCGTGATCCTCGCAGCGCGGCCCGCGATGGGCAAGACGTCGCTCGCGCTCAACATGGCCGTCGCCGCCGCCAAGGACGAGAAGAAGCCCGTCGCGTTCTTCTCGCTGGAGATGACGAAACAGGAGCTCGTCGAGCGTCTGCTGTCGTCGGAAGCGAAGCTCGACGCCTCGAAGCTGCGCCGCGGCGCGATCGCTGACCGTGACTGGGAGAAGATCGGCCACGCGATGGGCGTGCTGCACGAGCTGCCGATCTATCTCGACGACTCCGGCGCGGTTACCGTCACCGAGATCCGCAGCCGCCTGCGCCGCCTCAAGAGCGCGCACGGCCTGGCCGCGGTATTCATCGACTATCTCCAGCTGGTTCGTCCGTCGACGATGGGCCGCCA
>DASYFS010000244.1:0-4414 GCA_036498305.1 Candidatus Elarobacter sp.
GCGCCGGAATGCTGGCGCCGTACAGCGAGGAACTGCCGGACGCGGCGATGCTCGCGTTCTGCCGCGACGCGCTCGGCGCATATCCCGCGTTCGTCGACGAGCTGCACGAGCGCACCGGCGTCGATGCCCGTTTTCGGCGTCACGGCACGCTGCACGTTGCGCTCGACGACGAGTCGCTCGCGGCGCTGCGGCTGCGCGCGGCGACCTATGCCGCGAACGGCGGCGAGGTCAGCGTTCTCGATCGCACGGCTGCGCTGGCGCGCGAACCGCTGCTCGCGAAGGACTGCGCCGGCGCGGTGTTCGTCGCGAACGAAGCGCAGGTCGACAACCGTCGACTCGGCCGCGCGCTGACGGCGGCGTGCGAGGGGCTCGGCGTTCGGATCGAACGCGCCGAGCAGCTCGCGCTGGAAGCCGACAGCCGTCGCGTGCGCGGACTGCGCACGCCGCGCGGGTTCGCGCCGGCGTCGACGGTCGTCAACGCCGCGGGCGCGTGGTCGGGATCGCTCGACGGCGTTCCGCCGCACGTCCGCATCCCCGTGCGCCCGATTGCGGGAGAGATGCTCGCGCTCGCCGTCCCCGCCGGCGCGATGCACGCGCTGCTGTGGCTCGGTCATCGCTATCTCGTTCCGCGCGACGACGGCCGCTTGTTGGTCGGTGCGACCGTCGAGGATCGCGGCTTCGACGCGCGCGTGACCGCCGCCGGAATCCACGATCTGCTCGACGCAGCGCTCGCCGTCGCGCCCGCGCTCGCATCGTTCGCGATCGTTGAGACGTGGGCCGGATTGCGGCCGGGGACCCCGGACGGGCGGCCCTTCCTCGGCGAGACGGCGCTGGCAGGCTACTTCGTCGCGAGCGGTCACTACCGCAACGGGATTCTGCTCGCACCGGCGAGCGCGCGGCTGATCGCGTCGGCGATCGCCGACGACGAGCCCGTGCCGGATGCGTTCTCGCCGCGGCGCGTCGGGGAGGTCGGCACCGCCGCCGCGAACCCTGCCGGGTGACGATCACGGTCAACGGCGAGCAGCGCGAGGTCGAGAACGGCGCGACGCTCGCGTCGCTGCTCGACGGATACGGCGTTCGCCGCGACGGAACCGCGGTCGCACTCAACGACGACGTCGTGCCGCGCGCGCTACACGCGTCGACCAGACTGAACGAGGGCGACCGGCTCGAGATCATCGTCGCCGTCGCCGGGGGATAACGACCAGCCATGCAAACGGGCGAGAAAACCGACACGCTGACGATCGGACGCTACACCTTCGGGTCGCGGCTGTTCGTGGGCACGGGGAAGTACCCGTCGCTCGAGGTGATGCAGGCCGCGCACGTGGCCAGCGGCGCCGAGGTCGTGACGGTGGCGATCCGCCGGATGCACCTCGACGACAAAAGCGGGAAGACGCTGGTCGATTACATCGACCGCACGAAGATGACCGTGCTGCCGAACACCGCGGGCTGTTACACGGCGAAGGATGCCGTACTCACCGCGAAGCTGGCCCGCGAGGCGCTCGGGACCGATCTCATCAAGGTCGAGGTTATCGGTGACGCTGAGACGTTGTATCCTGACACGCGGGAGACGATTACGGCGTGCGAACAGCTCGTCGCCGACGGGTTCACGGTGCTGCCGTACATCGTCGACGATCCGATCGCGTGCAAGCGCCTCGAGGAGATCGGGTGCGCGGCGGTGATGCCGCTCGCCGCGCCGATCGGAAGCGGTTTGGGCGTGTGTAATCCGTATTCGATCCGCATCATCAAGGAACGCGCGCGCATCCCGGTCATCGTCGACGCCGGCGTCGGCACGGCCTCCGACGCGGCGATCGCGATGGAGATCGGGGTCGATGCACTGCTGATGAATACCGGGATCGCTGCCGCGAATGATCCGGTGCGGATGGCGCGCGCGATGAAAGCCGCCGTCGAAGCGGGCCGCGACGCGTTCCTCGCCGGGCGCATGCCGAAGCGGCTCTACGCGAGCGCGTCGAGCCCGATGCAGGATCTGATCGCGACCCAGCGTCCGCAGTGACGGAGATCAGCGTCTTCGAGCTCAAGCGTCGCCGCGACGCCCGCGAGCCGCATCTGCTGCTCGACGTGCGGGAGCCCGATGAGATCGCCGTGGCGGCACTCGACGGCGCGACGGTGATCCCGATGGCCGAAGTCCCGACGCGGTTCGGTGAGCTGCCGGCGGAGACGCCGATCGTCGTGATGTGCCACGGCGGCGTGCGGAGCGCGCGCGTCACCGAGTTTCTCAACGCCAACGGCTTTCCCGCGGCGGTGAACCTCGCGGGCGGTATCGATGCGTGGTCGACGGCGATCGACCCGGCGATCCCACGGTACTAGCGCGGCCTCGCGGCGCTAGTTGTGTAGGGCACGCCGTCGTCATCCCGAGCTTGTCGAGGGACCCTCGTCGTCGGCCCGAGCGAAGTCGAGGGCCGACCCCTAGCGCCGACCGTTAGAGATCCGGCGCAGCGCGTCGAAATCTTGCTGCACGAACGCCGCCTTTTTCGCATGCGACCAGCGCTTCAGTTTTCTCTCGGCGGTGAACGCCTCGTCGGCCGTCCCATACTCGGAGACGTGAACGACCTTCAATGGTCGTCGATCGAACGTGTAGCAGCTCCGGAAGCTTCCGGCGTGATGTTGGGCGATCCGTTGCTGCAGCTTTGACGTCGAACCGATGTAGAAGCTGCCGTCGCGGCACAGCAACACGTAGACGCAAAACGTTGCCATCGAACGTCTTTTACGACGGTGCTGCCCGGTGACAACGATGAGTGGGTCGGCCCTCGACTTCGCTCGGGCCGACGACGAGGGTCCCTCGACAAGCTCGGGATGACGGGGGAGAGCGGCCCCGTTATGCCTTGCGGGCCACCACGAACCAGTGCACCCGGCCGCCTACGGGGTCCGTGTGCGCCCAGCGGCCTACGATGGCGTCCACGTCGATCTCTTCCATCGTGTCGATCGTGTAGCCGGTCAGCGCCTCGCGCAGACCGTCGCGGTCGAAGTAGGCGTGCGGGACCCCGGCCTCGTCGCCGTCGCCCGCTGCGAAGGTCCGTTCGTCGAACGGGACCCCTAGGCCGTAACGCGCGTCGCGGATCGAGCCGAAGGTAAGGAAGACGGGGGAGTCCGGCATCAGGACGCGTCGCAGCTCGCCGAGGCCCACCCGCACCTTGTCCGTCTGGCCGTGGAGGTAGGCGTGGGTCGAGAGGGCAGCACCGTAGTTGTCTCGCGTGCCGGGGAGTTGGGTGTAGGGCGTGCTGTCAGGCACCTCCACGACTTGGAGACCGGCGGCGACGAGGGCTCGCGTGTTGCGTCCCGAACCTGTGCCTACTTCGATGACGGGTCCATCGAGGGGACGCTCGGCTGCATAGGCAACGAGGATCTCGGCGAGCGGATGCGGCTTCTGATCGAATGACGATGCCATGAATTCGGTCCCTTTAATCTTGGTCGTCGGCGGCGACGCATTGGCGCTGCGGGTCTGCGAGGAGCTCTGTGCGACGCAGGGTCACCGCGTCGCGCTGCTGTGGCACCACGATCACGATCTCGCCGCCAAACTCGACCGGCTGGGATGCGAGTACTACCCGCACCCGCCGAACGACTACGACGCGTTGCGCGTGGCCGGTGTGATGGAGGCGACGTCGATCATGACGCTCGCCGACGACGATCGCCTGAACCTGCAGGTCGCGCTGAAGGCGCGGGACCTCAACCCGGCGATTCGCCTCGTGCTGCGTCAATTCAACCGCACCCTCGGCCGCAAGCTCGAGCAAAACCTGCCGAACTGCTCGGTCCTCTCGCTCGCCTCGCACGCCGCGGCGACGTTCGTCGCGGCGGCGCTCGACCCGTCGTCGTTCTACGCGCTGCAGTTCCCCGACATCGACGGCGTGCAGGCCGGCTTCGCGGTCCGCACCGCCGCGGAGTTCGGGATCGCCGGCACGTCGGTCCGCGAGGCGCAGCTGCGGCTCCGCGGCCGCATCGTCGCCGTTCACGGCTCGCCGCGAATCCCGCCGGACCACGTCTTCGGCGCCGACGAGGAGGTCGTCGCGTTCGCCCGCCTCGAGCACCTCGAAGCGACCAGCGGAACGCGCCAGATGATCCGCGTCGAGCGCCGCCATCGGCACCTCACCCGCCTGCGCTACGCGATCTTCATGCGGATCGGACGCGTGCGGACGATCGACCCGATCCTGCAGCGCGTCATCGGCGCGACCCTGGCGATGTTCTTGTTCGCCGTCGTCTACTTCAGCTTGACGCTGCGGCGCGACCCGTTCACCGCGGCGTACTTCGTCGTGACCACGATGACGACGACGGGCTACGGCGACATCCTGCCCAGCGCGCACGGTTGGCCCGCAATGCTGATCGCGACGCTCCTGATGATCACCGGCGTCGCCGCATCGGGCATCTTCATCGCCTTCGTCACCTCCGCGTTGACCCGGGCGCA
>DASYFS010000245.1:0-9047 GCA_036498305.1 Candidatus Elarobacter sp.
TCCATCACCATGCTGCTGCGTCCGAGCGATCCGATCCGAGCGTGAACGAGCAGCTCCTCGTCGTAGTAGCACGGCCGCATCATCCGGAACGCGATCTCCACCGCCAGATGGTTGAACGGAAAGGCCCGCTGCGGCGCGTCGTCGGCCTCGCCGATCGCGCCGAGCATCCGCAGGCGCGCGAGCTCCCAGTACGTCGTGTACACGGTGTTGCTGACGTGCCCGAGCCCGTCGGTCTCGCAGAACCGGGGCCGGACCTCCAGCGCGAAACGAAAGGAGCGAAGCCATGCGGCTTCGCTCCCGGGTTCGAACAGCTCCAGCACGCCGCGGTTAGCGGAGTTGGATCGTCGGGGTGACGCCCTTGCCCTCGAACGTCTTCTCGAGCAGCTTCGCGAGCTCGCCGCTCTGCGCCATCGGCCCGAGGATGTCGGTGTCGCCGTAGAACTGCCCGTCGATGAAGACCTTCGGAAGCGTCGGCCAGTCGGTGAGTTCCGCCAGCGCCTGGCGCTTGGGCATGTTCTCGAGCACGTCGACGACTTCGAACGGGTAGCCGAAGCTGCTGAAGAACTGGATCGTCTCCAGCGTGAAGCCGCAGCGCGGCGCGTCTTTGGTGCCTTTGCCGTAGACGAGAATCGGGTTTTGGGCGATCTCGCTCTTGATCTCGTCCTTCAGGTCAGCCATGGGTGTCCTCTGGGGTGGCGGTGCGGATTTGGAGCGCATGGATGCGCCCGTCGGCGCGGCCGGGGGCGAGTGCCCGCTCGACCATGCGATGGCGGTCGAGGGGTGAGACGCCCTCGAACGCCGTCGACACCACCAACACCTCGAGGTGGTCGGTGGTGCCGCCCAAGCCGCGGACGCGGGCTTGGGCGTCGGGGATCGTCTCGCGCAGCATCGCGGTAATTTCGGCGTCGTTCACGGAGCGCCGGTCTACGA
This sequence comes from Candidatus Elarobacter sp., assembly GCA_036498305.1. GTDB lineage: Bacteria > Vulcanimicrobiota > Vulcanimicrobiia > Vulcanimicrobiales > Vulcanimicrobiaceae > Vulcanimicrobium. The sequence goes on from DASYFS010000245.1 coordinate 931, forward strand.
CCCTCGGCCCCAGGGGACCCGCTGCCAGGAAATTCCTAGGTCATCGGGCGTGCGGTGCGGTAAGGTTGTCCGCAAGAATGCGTGAGCAAGCTCGGGGGCGCGGTTTTGCGCTCGGCGTCGCTGCCGCGGGTGCCGCTACGGCCTCCGCCGGCCTCGCCGTGGCCGCTCGCCTGGGGCTCGACCTCTGCGACCGATCTCAGAGTGCGGCCGAAACGCTGCGGACGGAGGGGATGTCCGCCTTGGCGGGCCTGGCGACCGCGTCGCTCGGCGGCGACGACGTCTGCCCCCTCGTCGTCAACCTTGCGCTGATCTTCGCCTTCGTCGCCGCGTGCCTCGCGGTATCGCTGCTCGCCGGCGCGATCGCGCCGCTCGCCGAAGCGGTCGCGGCCGCGTTCCGCGCCGTTCTGGCGCCCGGCCCGGTCGTTCCGTGGCTGGCGCCGCACGAACCGGTTCTCGTTCGGACCGGAATTCGGGTCGCGCGCCGCGGCCCTTCGCGCGCTCCTCCGATCCGCTAGCACGTTCGGACTCGCCGCCGCGCGAGCCGCCCTCGTTGCTTTCGTTTCGGAGTTTTCATGGATCGCACTCGCCTGGCGTTTGCCGCATTTGCGGCGACCGGCGCCGTTCTCTTCGCTTCCCTCACCCCCGCCCTCGCCGACGTCGTCGGCATCGTCCGCGGCACCCTCGTCGGCGCGCACAACGAGCCGCTGCCGAACATCGTCGTCAAGCTCGTCGGCGACCGCGGAACGCTGACCGCGACAACCGCCAAGGACGGGACCTTCGCGTTCGCGCGCGTCCCGTTCGGCCACTACGCGCTCCAGGCGACCGGCCCCGCCGGCACCGCCGGAACGCAGATCGACGTGGCCAGCGATGCCGTCGTCGACGTGAACCTCATCGCCGCGCCGGTGATCGGGCGCTCCGCGGCGACGACGACCAGCGTGCGCGGCACCCCCGTCTCGGAGAACGCCTACGGCGCGCGGCGCCTCGCTGCGCTGCCGCGCAACGACAACCTCAACGCCGTCGTCGAGCAGGCGCCGGGGGTCGTCACGTTCTCGTACGGCGAGCCGGTCGCGCACGGCTTCCACGGCCTGACGTACGAGCTCGACGGCGCCCCGCTGCCGCAGTCGACCAGCTCGAACTTCGCGCAGCTGGTCGATCCGCGCAACCTGCAGGCCGTTGAAGTGTTCACCGGCGCGTTTCCGGCCGAATACGGCGGGTCGCGCCAAGGCGCCGTCGTCAACGTCGTCTCGGGCAGCACCGCGGACGCTGCGAAAGGCGGCGCGCTGACGCTCGGCGGCGGGATCCTCGGTCAATCCAACGCGAGCCTGCTGCAGCACTTCACCGCCGGAAAAGCACAGCTCTCCCTCGCGCTCAACGGAAGCCGCAGCGATCGCGGCCTCGACGCGCCGTCGATCGACTCGCAGCACGACGCGACCTCGAGCTCCGATCAGTTCCTGCGGATCGCGTTGCCGCTCAACGAGCGAAATCTGCTGACGGCGGATCTCTCGAACTCGTTCTCGACGTTTCAGATCCCGATCAACACGGACCCGAACAATCCGAACTCACCGTACGTGGCGCCCGTCGGCACCGACGACGTGCAGAACGAATACGACCGCTTCGCGAGCCTCTCGTTCACGCACACGACCGCCGACGGAAGCGGGTACCTGCGCGTCGTGCCGTGGCTGCGCTGGAATCGGATCGCGTATCTGGGCGACCTCAACAGCGACGTCAACTCCTTCGTCGTGAACTCCGACGGCTCGACGTCGCCGCAGAACGGGCTGCAGGAGGACCGCTCTGCGACGTACACCGGGTTGCGCTTGTCGGCGTATCACGCGACCGAGCACCACGCGATCAAGGGCGGGGTCGACCTGTCGCAAGAGACCTTCCATTCGAACTCGCTGATCCGGATCGCCGGAACGCCCGACTTCATCGACAACACGGCGCAGCGCGGATCGCAGCTCGGCGCGTACATCGAGGACAAGTGGACGCCGACGCGCACGCTCGCGCTCAACGCCGGCGTGCGCTGGGACCGCAGCACGGGCTACGTCAGCGGCGGTCAGCTCAGCCCGCGCGTCGAGATCAACGACGAGATCGGCCACGGGACGGTCCTGCACGCGTACTACGGCCGCCTCTACGCCGCGCCCTCGCTCGAGGACACGCGGCGCGACGCGGTCGTGACGCAGACGTCCGCGAGCGCCACACCCGTCTACGACCTCAAGCCCGAACGCGACACCTACGTCGAGGTCGGGCTCGCGCGAACGTTCGCGCCGGGGTTCCGCGGCTACCTCAACGCCTTCGACCGCACCGCGGTGAACGTCCTCGACACCACGCAGCTCGCGAACACCCCGCTCTTCGCGGTGTTCAACAACTCGATCGGCGTCGCGCGCGGCATCGAGATGCGGCTCGATGCCAGCTCACCGACGACAGACGCGGGCGTCTCGGCGACGTGGTCGCGCGCGCTCGCCGGCGGCATCTCCGGTTCGACGTTCCTGTTCCCGCCCGACCAGGTCTCCGACATCACCCTCAACCCGGAAGACCACGATCAGACCTGGGAAGGCAACGCGTTCTTCACCCGCCGCTTCGGCGCCGGACTGCTGTCGTTCGCGACGGTGCAGGCGGAGTACGGGACCGGCTTCCCCGTGCAGTTCCAGAGCGGCAACGGCCGGCTGCCCGCGCACTGGCTCGGGAACATCGCGATCGGGCGGCAACCGGACCGCGTCCATCGTACGCTGGGCTACCAGCTGGCGCTCGACAACGTGTTCGACCACCGCTTCCTCTACAAGGTCAACAACGGCTTCAACACCACGCAGTGGAACGCGCCGCGCAGCATCGTGTTCCGCGTGACGGAGCCCTGGTGAGGCTGCGCCTCAGGGGTTGAGACGGTGCTGGTCGGAGCGGAGCGCTTCGGCCAGCTTCGTCGCTTCGCGGATGACCTCGGCGAGCGTCGGTGCCGCCGCGCGCAGCGCGCGGACGGTGCCGGCGGCAACGACGACGGCGCTCGCGCCGAGCAGGATCGCGGGGACGCCGCGAGCGCGGAAGTCTCCGATCTTGAGCTGAGAGGCCCGCAGGATGCGGGCAAAATCGGGCGCCGGCATGTCCAGCGGGTGCGCCGGGGCGGCCTGCGAATCCTCGCCGCATGGCTGATCCGATGACCTGGAACGTGCCGCCCGAGTTCAACTTCGCGCGCGACGTCGTCGATCGTCTGGCGCGCGAGGGCGATCGCTTGGCGCTGCTCGCCGTCGACGCGTCCGGGCGCCGCCGCGAGTACACGTTCTCGGAAGTCTCCGACCTGACGAAGCGCTGGGCGTCGGTGCTGCGCGATGCGGGGATCGGCAAGGGCGATCGCGTCGTGGTCGTCATCCCGAAGACGCCGGACTGGCTGTTCTGCATGACCGCGCTGCTGCGCATCGGCGCGGTCGCGGTTCCGAGCGCCGAGCAGCTGCGCGCGAAGGATCTCGCGTATCGCGCCAACCACAGCGGCGCGGTCGGCGTCGTCGGCCACGTCTCGAATGCGGAGGAGATCGAAAAGATTCGCACCGACGCGCCGGCGCTGCGCGCGTGGCTCGTCGCGGGCGGCGAGCGCGCGGGCTGGACCGCCGCCGATCCGCTCGTCGCCGCCGCCCAGCCGTGGGACGGCGCGCCGACGGCGCCGAGCGACCTGGCCTACGTCGTCTACACCAGCGGCACGACGAAGGATCCCAAAGGCGTCGTTCACCTCGTCGCATGGACGTTCGCGAACGGCCGCCAAGCCGCGGTGTGGTTCGACGTGAAGCCGGCGGATCTGGTGTGGTGCACGGCCGGCACCGGCTGGGCGAAATCGCTGTGGAACGTGCTGCTCGGGCCGTGGTCGTGCGGCGCACCGATCGTCCTCGACGAGGGCGCGTTCGTCCCCGAGAAGCGGATGGATATGATCCGCGATCTCGGCGTCACGGTGCTGTGCCAAGCGCCGACCGAGTATCGTCTCGAGGCGAAGCTCCCGGATCTCGGCGCACGGTGGCAGCTGCCGAAGCTGCGGCACTGCGTCTCCGCCGGCGAGCCGCTGAACCCCGAAGTGATCGAGATCTGGAAGCAGGCGTTCGGGCTCACCATCCTCGACGGCTACGGTCAGAGCGAGAACACGCTGCTGGTCGCGAATCGTCCCGGCGTCCCGGTGCGGCCGGGCTCGATGGGGATGCCGACGCCCGGACACGACGTTGCGGTCGTCGACGAGAACGGGAACCCGCTGCCGCCGGGTGAGGTCGGCGACATCGCGCTGCGTGGTCGTCCGCCGTCGCTGTTCGCCGGCTACTACAAGAACGACGACGAGACACGCGCGTCGTGGCGCGGTGAGTGGTACATCACCGGCGATCGCGCGCAGGTCGACGACGACGGGTACTTCTGGTTCGTCGGCCGCGCCGACGACGTCATCTCGTCGGGCGCGTATCGCATCGGACCGTTCGAGGTCGAGAGCGCGCTGGTCGAGCATCCGGCGGTGCTCGAGTCGGCGGTCGTCGGCTCGCCGGATGCCGATCGCGGGAACATCGTGAAAGCGTTCATCGTGCTGCGGCCGGGCTTCGAGCCGAGCGACGCGCTGGTGAAAGAGCTGCAGGACCACTGCAAGCGCGTGACCGCTCCGTACAAGTATCCGCGCGCGATCGAGTTCGTCCCCGAGCTGCCGAAGACGCGCTCCGGGAAGATCCGGCGCGTCGAGCTGCGTCAGGCCGAGCTGCGAAAAAAGGGCGCCACCGCGGCCAGCGGCTTCGTCTAAGACCGCCGAAACACAGGCGCCGCGCTCGGGGTACGTGAGGCAACCATGGACCCCGGCAGCCCGCACTACGACGACCCGACGATCGCGATGCACGCCGTCGAGCCGCCCCCGCCGCGGATCGACGTCCCGCCGCCCGCGCGGCCCGGCACCTACCAGGCCGGGCCGGTCGAGGAAGCGGTCGTCGTCGGGCCGGCGCCGCCGCGCGCCGTCAAGCCGGCCGGGCCGCGCTTTCCCGTCGGGAACCCGCTCGGCTACGCGTTCGCGCGGCTGTTCGCGTCCGCGCTCGACGTCGGGCTCGTCGCGTGGCTGGTCGGAACGCTCGCCTACGCGCTGATCGCGATCAACCCGATCACGGGATTGCCGACCAACTCGCAGCGCGGGTTCGACGCGACGCTCGCGATGGGCGCCGTGCTGGCGATGGTGTACGTCATCGTCGCCGAAGCGATCTTCGGGACGACGATCGGGAAGCTGGTCTTCAACCTGCACGTGTACGCGGTGCGCGATCGCTCGGTCGGGTTTGCGCGCGCGTTCGTGCGTGCGCTGTTCCGTCCGCTCGACCTGCTCGCGATCGGCGGGCTGCTCGCGATGCTGCCCGGCCATCGTCGTCTCGGCGACCTCGCAAGCGGAACGATCGTGACGCGGCAAAGTCCGCTGGGCGGATTCGCTCCGTACGTCGGACTGCTGCTCGCGCTGATCGTCGCCGGCGTGCCGTTCGTGCTGGTCGGGACGACGCGCACGCTCGCCGGCTTCTGGGCGTTCGTGCAGTTCGCGCCGGGGATCGGCGCGCGCATCGCGCTGCTCGGCCAGCATCTGATCGGCGCGATCCCGCACTGATCCGGACCTTGTCGCGCGCTGCGTGCGCGTGATAGGGTCGACGTGAGAGCATGTCGCTGCACGAGATCGTTCTTCCCGAGACCAAGCCCGAGACCGAGTGGATCCTCGGCCGTGCGGTGCAGAAGGTGAGCCCGTTCCGGACCCACGCGCTGTTGCAGCTGCAGTTCGGCGTCCCGCTTCGTGTCTGGGCCGAGGGCCGCGGTGACGTCGGCTCCGAGTGGCGCTTCCGCGTGGCACCGCCCGGAGAGGTTCGGCGGCCGTTGGTCCCCGATATCGCCTACGTCGCCGATGAGCGGCTCGAGGGTTTGAGCGGACGCGACTTGGAGCTGCCGCCGTTCGCGCCGAACGTCGCGGTGGAGATTCTATCGCCCGACGACGTCCCCGCGCACGTCGCGCACAAGATCGCCGTTTACCTCGCGTCGGGTTCGGAGCTGGTGATCGTCGTCCAGCCGCGTGACCGGACGGTGCGGCTCCATGATCACGACGGGGTACGAATCCTGGGCGGCGCCGACGTGGTGGAACACGACGCGCTGCCCGGCTTTTCGTTGCCGCTCGCGTCACTGTTCGGCGTGCTCGACCGGCGGCGCTGAAGGGCGAGCGCTCCGCGCGGCGTACCGCGAACGGAGGAGGCCCATCATGATCGCTTCGGATCCCGCGCTGAAAGCCAAACACAAGAAGTACGTGCTGACCCCGTGGTCGGCGCAAGCGGCGATCTCGCCGCCGATGATCGTGCGCGGCGAGGGGATCTACCTCATCGACGACGAGGGGAAGCGGTACGCCGACCTGACGTCGGGGCTGATCGCCGTGAACCTCGGCCACGGCCATCCGGCGGTGCGGGCGGCGATGCACGAACAGACCGACCGGTTGTGCTTCAGCCCGCCTGGGTGGTTCAACGACACACGCGCCGAGCTCGGTGAGCAACTGATCCGGCGAGCGCCGTGGGGCGACGAAGGCGGACGCGTCTTCTTCACGACCGGCGGTGCCGGCGCGAACGAGGACGCCGTCAAGTTCGCGCGCGCGGTCACCGGCCGCTCGAAAGTGCTCACCCAGTATCGCTCGTTCCACGGCTCGGGCGCCGGGTCCGCGACGCTCACCGGCGAGAACCGCCGCTGGTTCAACGAGCCGAACAACGTGATGGGCGGCGTCGTCCGATTCTGGACGCCGTATCCGTATCGCAGCCCGTTCCACACGACCGACCCGGCCGAAGAGACGGCGCGCGCGCTGGTCCACGTCTCCGACGTGATCGAGGCCGAGGATCCGGAACAGGTCGCGGCGATCCTGATCGAGCCGGTCGTCGGCTCGAACGGCGTGATCGTCTTTCCGGAGGGCTATCTCGCCGGGCTACGCACGCTCTGCGACAAGCACGGGATCGTACTGATCTTCGACGAGGTGATGACGGGATTCGGCCGCACCGGCGAGGTCTTCGCCGGCAAGCGGTTCGGCGTCGTCCCCGACATGATCACGTTCGCGAAGGGCGTGACGTCGGGATACGTTCCGCTCGGCGGCGTCATGATGCGCGAGCGCTTCGCGACGACGTTCGACGCGAGGCCGCTCCCGGCGGGCCACACGTACTCCGGGCACCCCCTGGCGATGGCGGCTGGGCTCGCGGCGCTGAAGGCGTACGACGACGACGGCGTGTTCGCGGACGTGCGCAACCGCGTCGAGCCGCGGCTGCGCGCCGGGCTGGAGTCGCTGATCGCGAAGCATCCGCTCATCGGCGAGGTCCGCGGGATCGGCGCGTTCTTCGCCATCGAGTTCGTGAAGGACCGCAAGACGCGCGAGCCGCTGGTGCAGTGGCAAGGGAAGTCGCTCGGGCCGATGCCGACGCTGTTCAACGCGCTGCGCGAGCGCGGTGCCTTTGGGTTCGGGCGCTACAACATCATGCACGTGGGACCGCCGCTGACGATCAGCGACGCGGAGATCGATGACGCCGTGCGCATCATCGACGAGTCGATTACCGAACTGGAGAAAGCCGCGGGCTAAACGCCGTCACCCCGAGCTTGTCGAGGGGCCCTCGGCTCTCACGGTGCCTCGCGATCAGGGTTCGCTATATGCCACGCCGCGTGACGAGGGCCCCTCGACAAGCTCGGGGTGACGGGACGTTATCGCCTCGTACTCTGTTGCTGACAGGCGCGAACCGTCGGACTGCATCAGCCACGCATACGCTAGCCCGGCAACGATGATGCTGAAGAACCACCCGCCGGACCACAGGAAGTGCAGCGCGGGTACGAACGCGCCGATCACCGGCGGAATCCAGCCGATGATGAGTGCTCCGACGGCGCGCACGTTCCATCCGCGTGCGTAGTTATATCGGCTCCCCGGCGAGTAGAGCCCGAATAAATCGAGCCGCAGCGAACGCACGAGCCAGTAATCCGAGATCGCGATCCCGTCGAACGGACCGAGGAGCGTCCCGTACGTTCCGAGCCACGTGAAGATGTAGTTGCCGAACTTCTCCAGCACGTACCACGGCTGCATCAACAGCGCGAGCAGTCCGGTGTACACGGCGCCCATCGCGAACGTGATCGTCTTGGGGCGAAGG
>DASYFS010000246.1:0-4537 GCA_036498305.1 Candidatus Elarobacter sp.
GCGACGCCGCCGGTGCCGTGGCCGGACCCCGGCACGGTCGACGTGCGCGGGCTGCGGATCGGGATGTACGACGACGACGGCGCGTTCCCGGCAGCGCCGGCGGTGAAGCGCGCGGTCGCGGCGGCGGCGCATGCGCTCGAACGCGCCGGTGCGCGCATCGTCCCGTTCGCGCCGCCCGCGGTCGACGCGGCGCTCGAGACGTTCTTCACGATCCTCGCCGCCGACGGCGCGCGCAGCGCGCGGCGCCGGCTCGGACGCAACGCGCGCGACCGCCGCGTCGCCGGCCTCCTGCAGCTCGTCGCGATTCCAGGCGCGCTGCGTCCGCTCGCCGTCGCGGCGAGCGCCGCACTGGGACAGCGTCGCCTGAGCCGTCAGATCGCCGCGATCCGCCCGACGACGACCGACGGGTTCTGGTCGCTCGTCGCAGCCCAGTCCGCCTATCGCCGCCGCTTCGCAGCGGCGCTCGACGCCTCGCAGATCGATGCGCTGCTCGCGCCCCCGCACGCGCTCCCGGCGCTGACACACGGCGCGTCGTACGAGCTCGCGACCGCGGCGAGCTACGCGATGCTCTTCAATCTGCTCGGCTATCCGGCGGGCGTCGTCCCGGTGACGCGGGTGCGCAGCGACGAGACGACGCCGCGCGCCGCGGGCCGCGACATCGTCGACCGTGCCGCCGCCCTTGTCGAGCGCGACAGCGAAGGCTTGCCGGTCGGCGTCCAAGTCGCGGCGCGGCCGTGGCGCGAGGACGTCGTGCTCGCGGTGATGGCGACGCTCGAACGGGCACTGCGCGACGACGCCGAATACCCCACGCTTCCGCCGGAGAGATCATGGAAGTAGTACACAGCCGCCGCATCTACGACGGCAAGGTCGTGAACTTGCGCGTCGACACGCTGCGCACCGAGAGCGGGAAGCAGCACGACGTCGAGGTCGTCGAGCATTCCGAAGCCGTGGCGGTGATCGTGCGGCCGACGCCGCACGAGATGCTGCTCGTTCACCAGTATCGGCACCCGCTCGGCCGCAAGTCGTGGGAGGTCGTCGCCGGCGGACTCGATCCCGGCGAGACACCCATTGAGGCCGCGGCACGCGAGTTGCGCGAGGAAACCGGCTACATCGCGCAGGGCGTCGAGTTGTTGTGGTCGGCGTTCACCGCGCCGGGCTTTTGCGAGGAATTGCTGCACTTCTGCGTCGTGACGGGCTACGAGATCGGCGAGCCGCAGCCCGACGCCGACGAGGAGATCGAGATCGGGATCTTCCGTATCGACGACCTGTGGACGAAGATCCGCAAGAACGAGCTCCCCGACGCGAAGACGCAGGTATCGGTCTTGTGGGCGCTGCGCGCACTGACGTCGTGATCGCCCTGCAGTCGGCGCTGATGCGGGCGGTCGGCGAGTTCGGCGCCGACCCGCGCTTCGCGCCGCTGCGCGAGCGCGTCCTCGCGACCGCGGCGGCGCTCGATTACGTCTTGATGCTGGTCAGCGGCGCGGCAGGGACGCGGATCCTCGAGCGCGATGCGGAGCGGGCGATCCGCGACGGGATCGCGCGCGCCGTCGACGATCTCATCGCCGCCGCGACGGCGATCGCCAAGATCGGAACGCCGAAAGCGCGCGCCTTCGCGCGCGAGACGGCGAAGGCGCTGCACGACGCGGTACACGCGGAGCACCTTGCGACGGAAGAGCGGCGGTTCGCCCTCATCGCCCTGGCGAACCCGTGAACGCAGCCTTCGACCCGGCCGCGATCGTGGCGTCGCTGGACCTACACGAGAGCGCGCTTCTGGGTGACGAGATGCGCTCCTCGGTGCTGCACCACGGGCGGCGCACCGCGGACGTCACCGTGCTGCTGCACGGCCTCACCGCAAGCCCGCGCGCGTGGCGCGAGTTCGCCGGCGTGCGGCACCAGCGCGGCGAGAACGTGCTCGTCCCGCGGCTCCCGCGCCACGGCCACGCCGACCTGATGACCGACGCGCTCGCCCGGCTCACCGCCGACGAGCTCGCAGCGCAGTGCGCGACGATCATCGACGCCGCTGCCGGGCTCGGCGAGCGGATCACCGTCGTCGGATTCTCGCTCGGCGGCGCGCTCGCGCTGCACGCGGCGCATCGCGACGAGCGGATCGAGCGTGCCGTCGCGGTCGCCCCGTTTCTCGGGATCAAGCGGCTCCCGCCCGATTGGCACGCGTTCGCGCGCGCGGTTCTCGAACGCGCGCCGAACCGGTTCGTCTATTGGAACCCGGTCACGAAGGGCCGTTATCTCCCCGAGCACGGGTACTCGCGCTATACGACGCGGTCGCTCGCGGCTTGCTTCGCCCTCGCCGACGCGCTACGCGAAGATGCGCGCGGCGGCCCGCCGCGGGCGCGGCACGTCGAGATCGTGCGCAACGCGGGTGAGACCGCGGTCAGCGGCCGCGCGATCTCCGATCTGGTGGCGCGCTGGCGCGCGGCCGGCGGCGACCGCGTGCGCGTCCATCGCCTCGTCGGGCTCGGCATGTCGCATGACGTGATCGAGCCGGAGCGCCGCGGGTCCCCGGCATCACGCTTCCTCCCGCTGCTGCACGCGATCCTCGACGCGCCGCCCCGCGACGAGGACGCGACGATTGACGCCAATGGCTGAGTACGATGCGATCGTGTTCGACCTCGACGGGACGCTGTGGGACACGTCGGCTGCGTGCGCGGTCGGTTGGAACCGCGTGATCGACCGCCATGCGATCCCGTTTCGCGCGATCACTGAGGACGACGTCCGCTCGGTCTCCGGCCGCCCGCACGACGAGTGCATCCGCACCGTGTTCGACGGCCTAGACGACGGCAAGCTGCGAACGCTGATCGACGAGACGTCGATCGAGGACAACGACATCGTCGCGCAGCGCGGCGGCACGCTCTACCCGTTCGTCGAGCCGGTGGTGCGCCGGCTCGCGCAGCGCTACCCGCTGTTCATCGTGAGCAACTGCCAGCGCGGCTACATCGAGCGGTTTCTGGAGTGGTCGGGCTTCGCGCCGCTCTTCCGCGATCACGAGTGCTGGGGCAACACCAACCGGCCGAAGGGGGACAACCTGCGCGATCTGATCGCGCGCAACGGGCTGCGGCGTCCCGTCTTCGTCGGCGACCTCGAGGGCGACCGCGACGCGGCGCGCGAGAACGGGATCCCCTTCATCCACGCCGGGTACGGCTTCGGAACGTGCCTGCGCGGCGAGACCTGCGTTCGGAGCTTCGCCGAGCTGGAGGCCGCGCTCGGCTAATCGCGGTCGACGGCGTCGATCGTGATGTCGAGCGTGACGTCGTTCCCGACGATCCCGCGCATCGACGCCATGCCGTAGTCGGAGCGGCGGAAGCGCCCCGTCGCCTCGTAGCGGGCGTGACGGCGGCCGAGCGCATCGACGTGCGCGCCGGCGAACGTCCCGTCGAGCCGCAGCGAGCGGGTCACGCCGCGCATCGACAGCTCGCCGTCGATCGCGAACGTGTCGCGGCCGGTAGCGGTGATGGTGTCGCTGGCGAACGTGATCGTGCGGAAGCGCTGCACGTCGAAGAAGCGGTCGCTGCGGAGGTCGGCGTCGCGCGCGCGATCGTGGGTATCGAGGCGGGCGGCGTCGAGCATCGCGCCGACCGAGAGCGGGATCACCGCGCCGTCGGTGGTGACGATCGTCGCCGAGGCGATCGGGATCGTACCGTGGATCTTGGCGACGAGGAACTGCGAGACCGAGAGCGTGACGTTCGATTGCGACGGGTCGGCGTTCCACACGACGCCCGTGAACGACGGAACGGCCGGCCCGGTAAAGGCGGCAGTTAACGCGCAGAGGCTCAGGGTTCCGATCGTCATCATCGTTGTGGGATCGTAGGGGACCAAGGTTAAGAAAGTATGACCGTGTCGCGATGGGCGGAAAGAGGCGATACGCCCGCGTTGGCGCCCGTCATCCCGAGCTTGTCGAGGGACCCTCGTTGTTGCGCCGAGCGAAGTCGAGCGCAACGCCGCGTGGCGATGGGCGAGGTTAGGGGTCACCCTTCGACTTCGCTCAGGGTGACGACGAGGGTCCCTCGACAAGCTCGGGATGACGGGGGTGTTAGCGGATGCGTTCGCCGCGGGCGGCACCGGCGGGGAAGATTGCATCGAGCCGTGCCAGCGTCGCAGCGTCGAGCGAGAGATCAGCGGCGGCCGCGTTCTCTTCGATCTGCGCTACGCTCTGTGCACCCGGCAGTGCGACCACGTCATCCCCTTGCGCCAGAACCCAGGCGATTGCGAGCCGCGCCGGCGTCGTGCCGAACTCCGCAGCGATATTCGCGAACGTGTCGACCAACCGGAGGTTGCGCTCAAAGTTACCGGCATCGAATCGCGGAACCCGGCGCCGCAGATCATCCTCCGTGAACGACGCAGTCGACCGAACTGCTCCACTCAATAGGCCACGTCCCAACGGCGCATACGCAACCAGCGCGACCCCGAGCGCGCGCGCCGCTTCGAGCACCCCATCGGTCTCGATGTCCCGCGTCACCAGCGAATACTCGCTCTGCAGCGCCGCGATCGGTGCAACCTCCGCGGCGCGCCGCAGTTCACCGGC
>DASYFS010000247.1:0-21233 GCA_036498305.1 Candidatus Elarobacter sp.
CCCGGCACGCCGGAGAAGACGAAGCGATGAGCGGGACGGCGGTCCGCCGCCGTCCCGAGGCTCCGGTCGAACGCTGTTCCGTCTCCGCGTATCGGATCCCGACGGACCGGCCCGCGGAGTCGGACGGCACGTTGCGCTGGAACGCGACGACGCTGGTGCTCGTCGAGCTCGACGCCGGCGGTGAAACCGGTACGGGCTGGACGTACGCCGACCCGGCCGTCGGCGCGATCGTCCGCGACGAGCTCGCGCCGCGCCTCGAGCGCTTCGACGCGCGCGACACGCGCCGCATCTGGAACGCGCTCGGCGCCGCGGTGCGCAACGACGGGCGCAGCGGTCTAGCGTCCTACGCCGTCGCGGCGCTCGACATCGCACTCTGGGATCTGCGTGCGCGGCTCTGCGGGGTCGCGTTGTGCGACCTCTTCGGGGTCGTGCGCGACGCCGTGCCGGTGTACGGGAGTGGCGGCTTCACTTCGTATGACGTGCGCACGCTGCGCGAGCAGTTGGGCGGCTGGGCGGCCGACGGGATGGCGGCGGTCAAAATGAAGGTTGGCCGCGATGCCGGCGCCGACATCGATCGCGTGGCCGCCGCGCGCGCCGCGATCGGACCGCACGTAGGTCTCTTCGTCGACGCGAACGGCGGATACGAGCCGGCACAGGCGATCGCAATGGCGCATCGCTTCGCGGACTCCGGCGTCACGTGGTTCGAGCAGCCGGTTGACCACGCCGATCTGGATGGAACCGCACGGGTGCGCGATCGCGTCCCCGCGGGGATGGAGGTCACCTCCGGCGAGTACATCACCGACACCGCGCTCGCAGCGCGCGTCGCCGCGGCGGTCGACGTGCTGCAGGCCGACGCGACGCGGTGCGGCGGGTACACCGGACTGCTCGCGATCGACGGCTATTGCGAGGTTGCCCGCAAACCGCTCTCGACGCACTGCAGCCCGTCGCTGCATCTGCACGCCGCGGCGGCGATGCTGCGGCTGCGTCACATGGAGTGGTTCCACGACCACGTCCGGATCGAGCGGATGCTGTTCGACGGCTTCGTCGAGCCGGTCGACGGGCTGATGCGTCCCGACCGGTCCCGGCCGGGACATGGGCTCGCGTTCCGGCGCGCCCAGGCGCAGCGGTTCGCGCTGTAACGGAGGAGACTCGCCGTGCTGATCGATCTCATCGACGGGCTGGAGCGCACGCGCCTGCGAGCGGCGGAGGCCGCGCAGCCGCCGCCGGGGCGCCGGGCCGACGCGCGCGGCGAGTGGAACGGCGACGCGGCGGAGCTGGAGCGCGCGCTGCGTGCGAGCGTGCGAGGCGAAGTGCGCTTCGACGACGGCAGCCGCGCGCTCTACGCGACCGACGCGTCGAACTATCGTCAAGTTCCGATCGGGGTCGTCATCCCGCGCGATGCGGACGACGTCGTCGCGGCGGTCGCCGCCGCGCGTGCGTTCGACGCACCGATCCTGGCGCGCGGCGGAGGGACGTCGCTCGCGGGCCAGTGCTGCAACGTCGCCGTCGTCATCGACTTCTCGAAGTACATGAACCGCGTCATCGAGATCGATGCCGCCGCCCGATGGGCGCGCGTCGAGCCCGGAATCGTCCTCGACGTGCTGCGCGCGGCGTGCGCGCCGTACGGCCTCTGGTTCGGTCCGGATCCCGCGACGCATAGCCGGAACACGCTCGGCGGGATGATCGGCAACAACTCGTGCGGGATGCATGCGCAGTTCGCCGGCAAGACCGAAGAGAACACGCTCGAGCTCGAGATCCTCACCTACGGCGGCCTGCGGATGACCGTCGGTGCGACGACCGATGAGGAGCTGGACGCGCGCTGCGCCGAGCCCGGTCGTCCCGGTGAGATCTACACCGCGCTGCGCGCGCTGCGCGACCGCTATGCCGAGCGGGTCCGCGCCGGGTTCCCGCAGATTCCGCGCCGCGTCTCCGGCTATCCGCTCGACCAGCTGCTCCCCGAGCACGGATTCCAGCTCGCGCGCGCGCTCGTCGGGACCGAGTCGACGTGCGTGCTCGTCCTCTCGGCGAAGCTCAAGCTGATACCCAATCCGGCGCAGCGCTGCATCGTCGTCCTCGGCTTCGACGACGTGTACGCCGCCGGCGATCGTGTCCCCGACGTCAACCGGCACCAGCCGATCGCGCTCGAGGGACTCGACGACCGGCTCGTCGACTTCATGCAGCGCAAGCACCTGGAAGCGGGGGAGAGCCTCGATCTGCTACCCGAGGGCGCGGGCTGGCTGATGGCGGAGTTCGGCGACGTGCACGACCGCGACGCCGCGATCGCCGCGGCGAAGTGCTGCGAGGCCGAACTGCTCGCGAAGGGCGCGCGAAGCAGCCGGCTGATCGTCGATCCGGACGAGCAGCACCGGTTGTGGGAAGTGCGCGAAGCGGCGCTCGGCGCGACCGCCAAGATTCCGAACCACCGCCCGACGCATCCCGGCTGGGAAGATTCGGCCGTGCCGCCGGATCGCGTCGGCGCATACCTGCGTGATCTGCGCGCGCTGTTCGACCGCTACGGCTACGACCCGGCGCTCTACGGCCACTTCGGCCAGGGCTGCATCCACTGCCGCGTCGATTTCGACCTCGAGACCGCGGCCGGCGTAGGGCGCTGGCGCGACTTCTTGACCGAGGCCGCGCATCTCGTCACGCGGTACGGCGGCTCGCTCTCGGGCGAGCACGGCGACGGCCAGGCGCGCGGCGCGCTGCTCGCCATCATGTACGGCAGCGACCTCGTCGAAGCGTTCCGCGCGTACAAGCGGATCTGGGACCCCGACGGACGCATGAATCCGGGCAAGGTCGTCGACGCGTATCCGGTCGACAGCAACTTGCGCGAAGGGCCGAATTATCGTCCGTGGCGGCCGGCGACGCATTTCAGCTACGAAAGCGACGATCAGCTGCGCGGCGGCTCCTTCGCCGAGGCCGCGAACCGCTGCGTCGGCGTCGGCTTGTGCCGTCGACACGACGGCAAAGCGACGATGTGCCCGTCGTACCGCGTGACGAAGGAGGAGCAGCACTCGACGCGCGGGCGCGCGCGCCTGCTCTTCGAGATGCTCGAAGGCGAGCCGCTGCGCGACGGCTGGCGCTCCGACGCCGTGAAGGACGCGCTCGACCTGTGCCTGGCGTGCAAGGGCTGTAAGGGCGATTGTCCGGTCAACGTCGACATGGCGACGTACAAGGCCGAGTTCCTCGCGCACTACTACGAGACGCATCCGCGTCCGATCTGGGCGTACGCGTTCGGGCTCATCCCGTGGTGGGCGCACCTCGCCGCGGCGATGCCGCGCGCGGCGAACGCGCTTGCGCACGCGCCGCTCCTCGGCGAGCTCGGTAAGCGCGTCGTGCGCATGGCGCCGCAGCGCCGCACGCCGGTGCTCTCCGAGCAGCCGTTCCGAACGTGGTGGCGTGCGCACCGCGCGGACCGCCGGCCGAACGCCGGCGCGCGGCAGGTGCTGCTCTGGCCGGACACGTTCACCAACGCGTTTCATGCGCCGACGGCGGTGCATGCGGTCGAGGTGCTCGAAGCGGCGGGCTACGACGTCGTCGTGCCCGAGCGCGTTCTCTGCTGCGGCCGGCCGCTGTACGACTACGGGATGGTTGAGCTCGGGAAGACGCTGCTGCGTGAGGTCATCGCTGCGCTGCGGCCGCAGATCGAAGCCGGGACGCCGCTGATCGCGCTCGAGCCGTCGTGCGCGAGCGCGTTCCGCGACGAGCTCATCAGCCTGTTCCCCGACGATCCCGACGCACGGCGGCTCGCGCAACAGACGACGATGCTCGGGGACTTCCTGGCCGCCGACGCCAGGTGGTCTCCGCCGCAGATGCGGCGACGCGTCGTCCTGCACGGTCACTGCCACCAGAAGGCGACCTTCGGCCTCGACGGCGATCGCCGCGCGCTCGAGCGGATCGGCGCCGAGGTGCAGGTGCTTGACGACGGCTGCTGCGGGATGGCGGGCGCGTTCGGCTTCGAGGCCGGCGAGCACTACGACGTCTCGATCGCCTGTGGCGAGCTCGCCTATCTGCCGGCGGTGCGCGACGCGCAGCCGGAGGAAATCGTGATCGGCGGCGGGTTCTCGTGCCGCGAACAGGCGCAGCAGACGACGCCGCGCCAAGCGCTGCACCTCGCCGACGTGCTGTGGCTCGCGCTGCAGTACGGGGCGGCGGGACCGCCGGGACCGTTCCCGGAGCGGGCGGCGATGCCCGACGCCGCCGCCTCGCAGCGCCGAGCGCGGCGCGACGGCTTCGCCGGGATCGTCGTGGTCTCGGCGCTCTGCGTGGTCGCCGCGTTCGCAATGCTGCAGCGGAAGGGGAAGCGATGAGCAAGGTCGCCGTCGTCACCGGAGCGTCCGCCGGCGTAGGACGCGCCGTCGTGCGCGAGTTCGCGGCGCGCGGCTACGATGTCGGCTTGATCGCGCGCGGCGTCGACGGTCTGCGCGCCGCAGCGGACGAAGTGCGCGCGCTCGGGCGGCGCTCGGCGTTCGTCGCCGCCGACGTCGCGGACCAGGATGCCGTAGAAGCGGCCGCCGCGCAGCTGGAGCAGGAGCTCGGCGCATTCGACGTCTGGACGAACGTCGCGTTCTCAAACGTGTTCGCGGAGTTCGCCGATCTGACGCCCGACGAGTACCGGCGAATCACCGAGGTCTGCTACCTCGGCTACGTGTGGGGGACGATGGCCGCGCTGCGCCGGATGCGCGCGCGCAACCACGGGACGATCGTGCAGGTCGGCTCGGCGCTCGCCTACCGCAGCATCCCGCTGCAAGCGGCGTATTGCGGCGCGAAGTCCGCGATCCGCGGGTTCACCGACTCCATCCGCTGCGAGCTGCTCCACGACAAGAGCGCAGTACGCATCGCGATGGCGATCCTGCCGGCCGTCAATACGCCGCAGTTCGCATGGTGCAAGTCGAAGCTGCCGCGCAAGGCCCAGCCGGTGCCGCCGATCTTCCAGCCGGAGGTGATCGCGCGCGGCGTCGTCTGGCTCGCCGAGCATCGCCGCCGCGAGCTCGTCATCGGCGGCTCGGCGTTGAAGGCGCTCGTCGGCCAGATCGTTGCGCCCGGCCTCGTCGACCGGATTCTCGCGGCAACCGGCTACGATGCGCAACAGTACGACGGCGGCGACTCACCGGATAGGCCGAACAATCTGTTGGGGCCGCTCCCCGGCGACTGGGGAGCGCACGGATCGTTCGACGCACGGTCGCGCACGTACAGCGTGCAGCTGTGGCTCACGACGCATCGCGGCTGGGTCGCCGCGGCTGGGTTTGCCGCGCTCAGCGCCGCCGTTGGTGGGCTGTTTTCGCGTCGTGGGCGAGGTTGAAGGCGCTGTTGACGAGCCCGACGTGCGAGAAGGCCTGCGGAAAGTTTCCGACCATCCGCTTCGCGCCCACATCGTACTCTTCGGAGAGCAGTCCGACGTCGTTGGCGACCCCGGCCTGGCGGTCGAAGAGCGCGCGCGCATCGTCCCAGCGTCCTTGCAGCGTGTAGTTGTCGGCGAGCCAGAAGCCGCAGGCGAAGAAGGCCCCCTCGCCGGGAGGAAGCCCGTCGGTCGCCGTCCCGTGATGCGTGTAGCGGCGGACGAAGCCGTCGACGAGCAGCTCGCGCTCGACGGCGCGGATCGTGCCGCGGACGCGCGGATCGTCGTGCGGGAGAAAGCCGACCAGCGGGATCAGCAGGGTGGCCGCGTCGAGCTCGCGCGAGCCGTACGACTGGGTGAAGGTCTCCCGCCGCGCATCGTAGCCCTCGCGGCAGACCTGCTCGTGAATCTCGGCGCGCAGCGCACGCCAGCGGTCCACCGGACCGTCGAAACGGAACTGCTCCACGGCGGCGATCGCCCGATCGAGCGCGACCCACGCCAGCACCTTGGAGTGGACGAACGGCCGGCAGGCGCTGCGGACCTCCCACAGGCCGCAGTCGTCCTCGGACCAGCGATGCTCTACGGTCTCGACGACGGCCTTCATCAAGTTCCACTCGTCCTGGTTCGAGCCGATCCCGGAACGATGCGCCTGGTGCATGACGTCGACCACCTCGCCGTACACGTCGAGCTGAAGCTGCGCGACGGCGGCGTTACCGATTCGCACCGGCTTGGCCCCGCCGTAACCGGCCAGCCACGGGGCTTCGTACTCGGGGACGTGGCGCGCGCCGCGCAAGCTGTAGAGGATTTGGATGTCGCCGGGGTTCGCGGCGACGGCGCGCAGCAGCCACGCGCGCCACGCGCGCGCCTCGTCTTCGTAGCCGGCGTTGAGCAAGGCCACCAGGACGAACGTCGCGTCGCGCAGCCAGCAATAGCGGTAGTCCCAGTTGCGGACGCCGCCGAGTACTTCGGGAAGCGACGTCGTCGGCGCCGCGAGGACCGCACCGGTGCGCGTGTCGGCCAGGGCCTTGAGCGTGAGGAGCGATCGCACGACCAACTCGCGGTCGCGTCCCTTGAAACGGCAGCGCTCCGCCCAGCGGCGCCAACCCTCGTCGCTGCGCCGCAACGCGTGGCGGGCGGGCGAACGGCGCGGGAACGCGTCGTACGAGCGATAGTACGCGATCTCGAAACAGACCTGATCGCGCGCGCCGACTTCGAACTCCGCGACGGTGGAGTGATCTTCGCCGCGTTGCTCGACGTCGGCAAAGAGGGCTAGCGCGTCGGGGCCTGCGACCGCCGCGATGCCGTGCTTCGTGCGGTGGACCCACGGGACGATGCGCCCGTAATCGAACCGGATGCGGAGCCGCGACCGCATCGCAACGCGGCCCTCGAGCCCCTCGACGCACCGCACGAGCCGCGGCGAGTCGGTGCCGGTAACCATCGCGTCGGTGACGCGGACCCGGCCGCCCTCGGCGTCGTAGGTCGTCTCGAGCACCATGCTCCCGTCGCGGTAGGCGCGACTGACCGAGCGCGCCGGGACTGCGGGCGCGAGGCTCCAGGAGCCGTTCTCGTCGTCGCCGAGCAAGGCCGCGAAGCACGCCCCGGAGTCGAACGCCGGGAGGCAGAGCCAATCGATCGTACCATCGCGCGCAATCAGCGCCGCCGTCCGGGAATCGCCGACGATCGCGTAATCTTCGAGCGGACGAGACATCGAGCAGTATGTTCCCCGCCGGACTACACCCGAACGGGCGGAGGAAAGTCGCCGCGGCGGGGTAACGAGTCGCGCAACTCCCGCACGAGAGGTGGTTTCGATGCGTCTTTCCCGTAGCGTTCCCGCGGCGCTTGCGCTGGCGCTCCTGTCGTCGTCCTTCACCGCCCCGCCCGCCGCGGCCGCGGCCGACGCCGGGCCGATCAAGATCGCCGTCATCACCGACCTGAGCGGCGTCTACGCCTCCCTTGCCGGCGCCGGCGCGGTCGACGCCACGAAGATGGCGGTCGAAGATTTCGGCGGCAAGGTCCTCGGCCGGCCGATCGTCGTCGACGCCGTCGACCACCGGAACCAAGGTCCGGAAGGCGCGACGAAGGCGCGCGAGGAGTTCGCCTCCGGCGCCGACCTCGCCCTGGACATGACGAACTCCGGGGTCGCGCTCGCGGTCGCTGCGGTCGCAAAGGAGAAGCACAAGCTCGCGATCGTGACCGGCGGCGGGACGTCGGACCTCACCGGGAGCGCGTGCAACAAGTATACCTATCACTATTCGTACGATACGTACGCGCTCGCGCACTCGACTGGTTCGTACATCGCCGAGCACGGCGGGAAGAAGTGGTACGGGATCGCTCCGAACTACGCGTTCGGCAAGTCGATGGACGGCGACTTCCGCGACGCGGTGAGCGTCGCGAAGCAGAGCTGGGTGAAGACCGACTTCATGCCGCTCGGCACGACCGACTTCTCGTCGTACATGATCGCGGCGAAGAACTCGGGCGCCGACGTCCTCGCACTCCTCAACGCCGGCGCCGACACCGTCAACAGCATGAAAGCCGCCAAGCAGTTCGGGCTCGATAAGACGATGAAGATCGCGGTCGGCCTGCTCTTCCTCTCCGACGTCGACGCGCAGCCGGCGCTCTTCGCGAACTCGCGCATCACCACGTCGTGGTATTGGAATCAGGACAAGGCCGCCCGCGCGTGGGCCGATCGCTGGAGCAAGCGCAACAAGGGCCTGCGCCCGACGTCGATCCAGGCTGCCGACTATTCGGCTGCGATGCAGTGGCTCGAGGCCGTGAAAGCCGTCAAGTCCACCGACGCCGACAAGGTCGTGAAGTATCTCGACGGCCGCAGCTTCAGCGACTTCTACGCGCACAGCGCGACCTGGCAGGACCGCGACCATCTCGTCACCCACGAGATGCTGGTCGTCGACGTGCTGCCCGAGTCCGAGATCAAAGAGCCGCACGGGTGGTACAAGATCGTCGAGAAGATCGCGCCCGGACGCGCCTTCCGGCCCGAGACGCAGACCCTCTGCAAGAAGGACTGGTAGGGTAGGGCCCTGAGCCCCGACTACCTCCTCACCCAGCTCTTCAACGGCCTGGCGAGCGGCGCGTTCTACGCGCTGCTCGCGCTCGGCCTTTCGGTCATCTTCGGAATGCTCCGGATCGTGAACTTCGCGCACGGCGCGATGTACATGCTCGGGGCATTCGTCACGTACTACGGTGCGCAGCTGCTGCATTTGCCGTTCTTCGCGGCGCTGCTGGCGGCGCCGGTCGTCGTCGGCTTGTTCGGCGTCTTCCTCGAGTGGGCGCTGCTCCGGCGGCTCTACGGCCTCGATCCGATCTACAACCTGCTGCTGACGTTCGCGCTGGTGCTCGTCATCGAGGACTTCATGCGGCTGATCGCCGGCCCGCTCGGCTCGCCGTACGCCACGCCCGACGTGCTCTCCGGTGCGACCAATCTCGGCTTCACCGTCTATCCGACCTACAAGCTGTTCGTGATCGCCGTCGCGCTCGCGGTCTGCGCCGCGGTCTGGTTCCTGATCGAGCGCACGCCGCTCGGCGCGCGTATCCGCGCGGCGACCGAGAACCCGGTGCTCGTGCGCGCGTTCGGAATCAACACGCAGCAGCTGGTGATGTGGACCTTCGGCGCGGGCGTCGCGCTCGCGGCGCTGGCGGGCGTCCTCAACGCGCCGCAGACCAACGTCCAGCCGAACATGGGCGACGCGATCATCATCTACACCTTTGCGATCGTCGTCATCGGCGGTCTCGGGTCGATCGTCGGCTCGATCTTGGCGGGCTTCACGCTCGGCCTGCTGCAAACGATCGGCGCGGTCGTCTTCCCGCCGATCTCGACGACGCTCATCTTCATCGTCATGGTGCTCGTCATCATCTGGCGCCCCGCCGGGCTGTTCGGGAAAAAGGAGCTCGGAGCGTGATCGGCCGCGGCTCCGCGCCCGTCGCCGTTGTCCTAGCCGCAATCGCGCTCGTGCTGCCGTGGATGATCTATCCGCAGATCGCGATCAACCTGGTCTGCTTCGCGCTGTTCGCCGTCTCGCTCGACCTGCTGTTCGGGTTCGTCGGGCTGCTCTCGTTCGGGCAGGCGCTGTTCTGGGGCGGCGGCGGCTACGTCGCGGCGATCGCGATCGCGCGCGGACACGTCGACGGCGCGGTCGCGGTCCTGATCGGGATCGTCTACGCGGTGGTGACCGCGGCGATCGTCGGCGCGATCTCGGTGCGGCGGGCGGGAATCTACTTCGCGATGATCACGCTGGGCGTCGCGCAGATCCAGTACTTCTCGGCCTTCCAGCTGACCGACCTCACCGGCGGCGAGAACGGGCTCAACCTCGGACCGCGCGCTCCGCTGTTCGGGATCCCGATGGAGAACGACCGCGCCTACTATTACCTGACGCTCGTCCTGGTCGCGCTCGCGATCTGGTTCGCGGTCCGCCTGGTGCGCTCGCCGTTCGGCGGCGTGCTGCGCGCGATGCGCGAGAACGAGCCGCGCACGATCGCGCTCGGCTACCGCGTCAACCGCTACAAGCTCGCGGTGTTCACGATCGCCGGCGGACTGGCCGGCCTCGCGGGCGCGCTGTACGCGATCGGCAACCACTTGGCGGGGCTCGAAATGGTCGACTGGCATACCTCGGGCGCCGTGGTGATGATGACGGTCCTCGGGGGGATCGGGACGATCTTCGGCCCGGTCGTCGGCGCGGCGCTGTTCGAGTCGCTGGACTACTTCGTCTCCAAGACCCCGATCGGTGAGGAGACGAACATGGTGATGGGACTCGTGTTCGCGCTGTGCGTGCTGCTGTTCCGCCGCGGTATCGTCGGCGAGCTGCTGGCGCGGCTCGCGAAGCGGTAAACGGCGGCTCGCGTTTGCGTCGTGACGCTTCGTCATGGCGAGCTTGTCGAGCCACCCTCGTCGTCGCGCTGAGCGAAGTCGAAGCGCGACCCCGCACGCCGGCGGTCATGACTAGGGGTTCCGCTCGGCTCCGCTCGCGTCACGACGAGGGTGGCTCGACAAGCTCGCCATGACGGCGCTAAACGCCAAGTAAATCGAGAATCTCGTTCTCGCGCGCTATGACGTCGGCATTCGACAGCGTCTGCACGACCGTCCCGTGATCCACGATATGGTGCCGGTCCGCGACCCCGGTCGCGAAGCGCACATTCTGCTCCACGAGCAGAATCGTCATCCCGTCCGCTTTCATCTCGCGGATCACCTCGCCGATCCGCTCGACGATCACGGGCGCGAGCCCTTCGGTCGGCTCGTCGAGCAGTATCGTCCGCGCCCCCGTCCGCAGGATGCGCGCGATCGCCAGCATCTGCTGCTCGCCGCCCGACAGCGTCGTCCCGCCGGCCTTCGCGCGTTCCTTGAGGTTCGGGAACGTCGAGAAGATCCGCTCGATCGGCCACGCGCTCGGCCCGACGACCGGCGGCAGCATCAAGTTCTCGTACACGCTCAGCGACGCCAGGATCCCGCGTTCTTCGGGCACGTAGCCGAGGCCGAGCCGCGCGATCGCATCGGACGGCTTCCCGGTGAGCGCAACGCCGTCGAGGGTGATGAGCCCGCTGCGGGGCGGCAGAATCCCCGTGATCGCGCGTAGCGTCGTCGTCTTACCGACGCCGTTGCGCCCGACGAGCGTCGCTACCTCACCGGTCTCGACGGTCAGCGTCATCCCGTGCAGGATGTGCGACTCGCCGTAGTACGCCTGAACGTCGCTCAGCGTCAGCATTAGTGCGTCCCGCCGCCGAGGTACGCCGTCACGACCCGCTCGTCAGAACGGACCTGGTCGTAGGTCCCTTCAACGAGCACCTTCCCGCGCTGCATCACGGTGACGCGATCGCACAGATCGGCGACCACCTTCAAGTTGTGCTCCACGAGCACGATCGTGCGCCCCGGCGCGATCCGCTTCACCAGCTCGACGGTGCGATCGATGTCCTCGACGCCCATCCCCGCCGTCGGCTCGTCGAGCAGCAGCACGCGGGGGTCTTGCGCGAGCGCGATCGCGAGCTCGAGCGAGCGTTTCTTCCCGTACGGCAAGTTGACGGCGAGCCCGTCGCGCTCGACGTCGAGGCCGACGGCGTCGAGCGCTGCGCGCGCCGGATCGTCCAGCACCGCGGTGGTCCGCGGGCTCGCGAGCAGCCGGCGCGAGAGCGAGGTGCGCGCCTGCAGCGCGATCTTGACGTTGTCGAGGACGCTCATGTGCGGGAAGACGCTGTTGATCTGAAAGCTCCGCACCATCCCCATGCGGGCGATCGCCGCGGCGTCGAGACCGGAGATCTCGATTCCGGCGAAGCGAACGCTGCCGCGGGTCGCCGGCGCAAAGCCGGAGAGCACGTTGAAGAAGGTCGTCTTCCCGGCGCCGTTGGGCCCGATGATCGCGTGCACGGTCCCCTCGGCGACGTCCAGGCTCACGCCGTCGAGCGCGTTGAACCCCGCATAGGTCTTGACGACGTCGCGCGTCGAGACGATCGGCTCGGCCACGGCACCACTTTCCACCCGTCCGCCGGGCAGCCCCGCAAGGAGCATTCCTCTGCGCGCCGCTCAGTCGCGCCGCCCGAGGTAGAAGACGTAGGCGTAGGCGTCGCCGCAGCGGCGGGCGAGGTCGATCTCGGCCTGCTGCTCGTCGAGCCACGCCTGCGCGTCCGGCTCGCGTGCGTGCCGCTCGCGGAGCATCGCGATCCGGCGCTCCAGCGGGTCGTAGTAGTTTGCGAACCACGCCGTCACCGGAAAGACGAGTTCGGCGAGCGGCGTGTAGCCGCTCTCCGCGAGCGCTCGGCGGTTCGCCTCGACCGTCGTCATCGCGGGGTAGGCGGCGTCCCAGAACCGTTTCGCCTCCGCCGGCGGATCGCGCGCGATCCACGTCAGCTCGGAGACCGCGATCGCGCCTCCCGGCCGGAGCACCCGCCGCCACGCGCGCAGCCCGGCGCCGAATCCCATCAGGTAGATCGCACCCTCGGACCAGACGACGTCGAACGCACCGTCGCCGAACGGCAGATCCGTCATCGAAGCGCGCACGGTGCGCACCCGATCGGCAACGCCGCGCTCGCCGGCACGCCGCTCCGTCTCCCGCAAGAACGGCTCGTGCACGTCGACGGCGACGACGTCGGCGCCGAGCGAGGCGAGCGTCACGGTCTGCGCACCGGGCCCGCAGCCGACGTCGAGCAGCGCCGGCCGAGGCGGGAGCGAGCCGAGCCCGCGGAAGGCGCGCACGGTCAGCGCGTCGTCGCCGGGACCTTCGCGCGGCAAGCCGTCGTGTAAGGCGAAGAAGAGCTCGTTCATCCCTGCGCACCGTTCGCCGCCGGACCAGGATTTGTTGTCGCGGCGACGGAGTCGCGGGGATGCACGAGCCCGGCCACGAGACCGTCCTCGAAGTCGAAGCGCCGCGGGTGAAGTTCGGTCGCGGAGCGATCGCCGAGCTCGGTGCCGAGGCCGCGGCGCTCGGCCTCAAGCGCGTCGCGCTGTTCACCGATCCGCACGTCGGCCGGCTGCCGCTCGCGCAGCGCGCGCGCGAGTCGCTGCGCGCCGCGGGCCTCGATGTCGTGGAGTTCGACGGGGTGCGCATCGAGCCGACCGACGTGTCGTTTCGCGACGCCGCCGCGTTCGCGCGCGATGCGAAGGTCGACGGCTACGTCTCGGTCGGCGGCGGCTCGGTCATCGACACCGCCAAGGCGGCGAATCTCTACGCAACGTATCCGGCGCCGTTCGAACGCTACGTCAATGCGCCGCTCGGCGAAGGCGCGCCGGTCCCCGGCCCGCTCGCGCCGCACATCGCCTGCCCGACGACGTCGGGGACCGGGAGCGAGTGCACCGGGATCGCGATCTTCGATTACGCCGCCAAGCACGTGAAGACCGGGATCGCGTCGCGCCGCTTGCGGCCGACGCTCGCGATCATCGACCCCGACGCGACGGCGACGCTCCCCGCGACCGTCGTCGCCGCGAGCGGATTCGACGTCCTCGCGCATGCGCTCGAATCGTTCACCGCGAAGCCGTACGGTCAGCGCGCCCGCCCGCCGTCGCCGCTCGCGCGCCCGCTCTCGCAAGGATCGAATCCGTACAGCGATCTCGCCTGCGTCGAAGCGCTGCGGCTGCTGGGCGCGTATCTCGTGCGTGCGGTGCGCGACGCCGGCGACGTCGAGGCGCGCGAGAGCGTGATGTGGGCGGCGACGCTGGCGGGGATCGGGTTCGGCAACGCCGGCGTCCACGTTCCGCACGGGATGGCGTACGCGGTTGCCGGCCTGGTGCGCGACTACCGGCCGCCGCAGTACGACGCCGATCACGCGATGGTCCCGCACGGGATCTCGGTGATCGTGACGGCGCCCGCCGTCGCGCGCTTCACCGCGCCGTCGTCGCCGCCGAAGCATCGCACGGCGGGGGCGCTGCTGGGCGCCGCCGCGACGGCGTACGACGACGAGGTCGGCGACGCGCTGGCGGCGGCGCTCGAGACGCTGATGCGCGCGACCGGGATGCCGAGCGGTCTGCGCGCGCTCGGCTACGACGATCCCGACGTTCCGGCGCTCGTCGAAGGCGCGTTCGCGCAGCAGCGGCTGCTCGGGAACGCGCCCCGGCCGGTCGGCCGCGAGGAGCTGACGGGACTCTTCACCGCGGCTGCCGCGTACTGGTGAGCGGCGAGCTCGCGAGCGCGCTCGGCGACGAAGCGGAGGGGCGCTACGCCGAGAGCTTCGCCGCCGTCCATCGCGTCCTCGCGCACGCGCCCGACGATCCCGACGCGCTGACGCTGCTGGGCCGGCTCTGCGCGGCCGGCGGCGATCTCGCCAGCGCCGTCGCGCTGCACCGTCTCGCGCTGCAGCACGCGCCCGCGCACCCGCGCGCGCAGGCCGATCTCGCCGTCGCGCTCGCCGCCGTTCCCGATCGTGAAGCAGCGCGCGCGGCCTACGCGGCGGCGCTCGCGATCGAGCCCGAGCTCGGGATCCACCATCGCATCCCCTCGACGCTCGAGCCGTTCGCGCAGATGTCCGACGCACGCGCGGCGCTCGACGCGGCGATCGTCGCCGACCCGAGTCTCGGCGCAGCGCACGCGGCGCTCGGAAACCTGCTCGCGCGCGAAGGGCGCGGGTTCGAGGCGCTCGCCGCGTACCGCCGTGCCGCCGCGATCGACCCCGACGACGCCGCCGCGCACCTGGCCGCGGCCGAGATCGCGCACACCCTCGGCGACGACGCCGTCGCGCAACCGCATCTCCGCGCCGCCCTGACGCGCCGCCGGCTGTATGGCGGCGTCGTCCAGCCGGGCGCGCTGCGCGTGCTCGCGCTGTTCGCGCCGGTCGCGTGGACCTCGCACCTGCCGCTGGACTTGATCGCCGATCCGGCGCGGTTGGCGGTAACGCGGCTGTACGTCCCCGACGACGACGCCGCGCTGCCGCCGCTGCCCGAGCACGACCTCGTCGTGACGGCGATCTCAGTCGCCGACGAGACCGAAGCGGCCATCGCGGCCGCGGCGCGGTTCGTCAGCGCGCAAACGAAGCCCGTGGTGAACCGCCCGGAGCGGCTCGGCGGCCTGGCGCGGCCGAACCTGCCGGTGACGCTCGCGAACGTCCCGGGCTGCGTCGTCCCGCGTGCCGTCCGGCGGGAACGCGAAGCGCTCGCGCGCGCCGACGCCGGCGGCATCGCGTTTCCGCTGGTGATCCGTCCGGTCGATGCGCACGGCGGGCGCGACTTGGCGCGCGTCGACGACGGCGGAGCGCTGCAGGCGTATCTCGCCGAGAGCGGTGCGCCGTGCTTCGATCTCGCCGCGTACGTCGAGACACGTGACGATGACGGCTGGTATCGCAAGTACCGCGTCATCGTGATCGACGGGCGGCCGTATCCGTTCCACCTGGCGTTCGATGAGGACTGGATCGTGCACTACGAGCGCGGCGCAACGCGCCTTCACCCGTGGATGCGTGACGAAGAGGCGGCGTTCGTCGCCGCGCCGCAGCGCGTCTTCCCGCGCTGGGATGCGACGTTCGCTGCGATCGCGGCGGCGCTCGGCCTCGACTACGCGGGCCTGGACTGCGGCCGGACGCGCGACGGCGACGTGGTCGTCTTCGAGGCCGACCCCGCGTCGTGGGTACACGCGCACGACGCGGTGGAGGCGCCGTACCGTGCCGCGGCGCACGCCGCAATCGGCGACGCGTTCGCGACGATGCTCGAGCGGCGCGCGCGCTGATGCGCGCCGTCGTGCAGCGCGTCACCCGCGCCGAGGTCACCGTCGACGGCGCCGTCGTCGGTACGATCGGCCGGGGTCTGGCCGTACTCGTCGGTGTCGCCGTCGACGACGAGGAGCGCGACGCGGACCAGCTGGCCCAGAAGATCGCCGGGCTGCGGATCTTCGACGACGCCGCGGGTGCGATGAATCACGCGCTCGCGGACGTCGGAGGCGCGGTGCTGATCGTCTCGCAGTTCACGCTGCTCGGCGACGCGCGCAAAGGACGCCGGCCGTCGTTCGTTGCCGCCGCGCGCGGCGAGCGCGCCTCGCAGCTGTACGAACGCGTCGTCGCGGGCGTCGCCGCGTCCGGGATCCCGATCGCGACCTGCATCTTCGGCGCCGAGATGGCGCTCGAGTTGGTCAACGACGGCCCGGTGACGATCCTCCTCGACACCAAGCGCGCCTTTTAGAAGAAGCGCGGCAGCGGCCCGTCTCTCACCGAGCAGCCGGTGAACCGCTCACCTTTGTCCAGGTGGCGAGCGCTGGGCTGGGGAAGGAACCTGCCGTTGGGCTCGCTCGGCCGTGTTTCGGTTCGGGAGGGCACTGCTCCGCATTTTGACGTCACGGAGGAATTCATGCGACGCTACGGCCTTCTGGTCGTGGTGGCGGCACTGACGATGGCGGCGTGCGGCGGGTCGAGCTCGACCCCGCCGACGCCCGCGACGGTCCCCACCCCCACGCCGACACCGACCCCCGCGGCGACCGCGACGCCCACGGCCACGCCGACGGCGACGCCGACGCGTACGCCGTCACCGACGCCGACGCCCACGGCCACGCCGACGGCGACCCCGACGCCCACGCCGACCCCAACGCCCACGCCGACCCCGACGCCCACGCCGGGTGCGGTGATGCTGACGTACACGAGCTCGTTCGCGAACAGCTCGACGCCGAGCAGCAACCCGCCGCCGATCGCGTTCCAGGCGGAGACGCAGACGGCGACCGTGACGGCCACCGAGTCCGGCTGGTCCTCGTTCACGGCGCAATCGTCGTGCGCAGCGGTCTCGGTCAGCGGGACCAACCCGTTCACGCTCACCGCGAACTCGCCGGCCTCGTCCGGCTGCACGATCACCGTGCAGGGCTTCGGCAGCCAGACCGCGACCGTGGCCGCGACCGTTCCGGCGCCGGGCGGCGTCCAGCTCCGCTGGGTCGGCCCTGGCTACCAGAACCAGTCGCCCCCGATCGCCCTCCTCAACGGTCCGATCAACATCGTCGGGACGGGCGCGCTCTTCGCGGCGACCCTCGTCGTGACCGAGAACGCGTACCTCGGCACCTTCACCGCACCGACGATCAGCGCCGGCTGCGGCGGCAACATCGCCCTCAGCGCGTCGGCCGGTGCGGGTCTTCCCGCCGCGGCGCCGGGCGCGTCGACCACCTTCTACACGGTCACGGCGTCCGGTGCGGTCGCATCAGGCGCGGGATGCACGATCTCTGCAGGTGACACGACGGCCGTGCCGTCGTCGAGCGCACAGATCAGCGTCGTCGTCACCACCGGATCGGGGAGCTTCCAGTGATGCGCTACCGTACTCGCCCCTCGCACGTCGCCGCGTTCGCGGCGCTCCTCGCCTCCGCCGCGCTCGCCGCGTGCGGCGGCGGCGGCGGTCACACGTCGCTCCCCCCGACCGCCGCGACGACGGCTCCGACCGGCGGCAACAAGCTCGCGCAAGGGAAGGTCAGCGCGATCATCCCGGCCGCGACGACGCCGCAAGGGCTCAAGAAGCGCCCGAAATACCTGAACACCAGCGATCCGAACTCGGCGATCATCATCTCGGTGCAGCCTTCGGATCCCGCCGAAGCCGCGCAGTGGTCGTCGCTCTACGGCACCACCGGCTTCACGCTCTGCTACAACCTCTACACCAACGGGACGCCGAACGCGGCCCTGAACCCGACCCCGGTTCCGGGCGGCGTTCAGGTCTCGTTCCAGATCCCGGCCGTGCCGGGGAACGATACCTTCTCGATCACGCAATACGATGGCCAGTGCTCGGCGACGAATCCGTACGCCCCGCCCTCGCCCTCGCCGAACGCGAACGGGAACGGCGTGCTCGCCTCGGCGCCGCCGATCACGATCAACATCAACCCCGGAATCACCAACGACTTCAACGTTCAGCTGACCGCGTGCGGCGCGCCGTCGTCGACCGGCGGACCGTGCTCGAACGCGACGCCGCCGCCCGGCACGCCGCCGACGACGGTTCAGCTCGGCGCTGCGGTCGCCGGCGTCTACCTCGCCGGGGCCAGCCCCGCGCCGAGGTCGCTCGCGGCACCGATTCCGATCCCGATCCCCTTCCCGATCCGCGAGCAAGCTATCTTCCTCGCGGCCGGCAACCACGTCGGGGTCCCCGTCCCCGTGGTCGGTCTCGACTCGGCCGGTTACGTCATCGCAGGCTCCCCCGCTACCGGTTCGGGCGCGCTGCCGAAACCGACCGACAGCATCACGCTCGCGCATATCGAGAGCAGCCCAACGGGGTCGGTCAACGGCCACGCGCTGCTGTACCTCGTCGACGCGACGACGGGTGCCATCGCACAGACCGAAGTCTTCGGTACGACGCCGATCAAGCTGACGCAGCTCAACGCGCTCGACGCGGCGGACAACGTCTCCGGCCTCGGCACCGTCGGCGACCCGTACGTCGTCGTGCTGAGCACGGACGCCTCGAACGCCAAGGTCTTCACCTCGACGACCGTCACGATGAACGCGACGATCAACGGTGTTGCGCTCCCGCCGCAGTCGACGACGTTCACCGAGCAAAGCGCGATCTACACCGCCAACATCGGACCGCCGAACACCGGCTACGCCGACGCGGGCGGACCGTATGCCGCCGTCTCGGAGATCGTCAGCACGATCGGCTCGACGCTCCCGCCCGGATCGCAAGGGTACTGGGTGACGACGAACTCCAACATCGCCCAAATCGGTGTCGGTCAGTGGACCCTCGCACCGGGAACCCTCAACCTCAACGGCTTGGCGTACGACGGTAACGCGTCGGTGAAGCAACTCTTCGCCGCCGACATCGGCGCCACGCTCGGCTCGCTGCAAACGACGCCGGCGACGAACGCGACCGCGAGCGGACTGTACATGTTCGATCCGGTCGCGCACACCAGCATGCCGGTCGCGGTCCAGTACGGGCAAACGAACAGCTACATCGGGTTCCAGAACCCGCAAGCGGTCGCGTACATGCCCAACGGCTACCTCTACGTCGAGGAGCAAGGCCGCATCTGGGCGATCGACCCGCAGTCCAACGGCGCCGGCACCGGGATTACCACGGTGACGAACGGTGCGACGACCTACGTGCAGGCGGAAGCGATCGGACAAGTCCCGGTCGGTAACGCACTGAACACGACGCCGGCGCTCGGCGTCAGCTTCATCGCGATCGCCCCGAGCACGCTGATGATCGCCGACCCGGGCAACAGCCGGATCGCGTCGATCAACGCGACGACGGGGGCGGTCACGACCTTCGCGACCGGCGGACCCTTCGCCGGGTTGTCGGCCGCGCCGGCCGGCGGTTACTACGCCTGCGACCTGAACGGCCAAGTATGGTCGATCAGCTCGACCGGCACCGCGACGTCGTTCGGGCTCGCCACCGGGAGCAACACCGACGGCCCCGCCGGCGTCGGCGCGTCGCTGGTGTTCTCGGCCGCGCATCCGTACGCGCTGCAAGGAAATCCGGCGAACTTCTTCGCAAGCGCGCCGACTCCGACGCTTCCGTACAACCTCGCGCCGTTCAGCGCGAGCGGTCCGATCTTCGCGCCCGCCGCTCAGGCGGCGGTCGCGGGCGGGACGCTCAAGTTCGCGCCCGACACGAACGTCGCGAACATCACGCCGACGACGACCGCGACCGCGAACGCGTGCTCGTCCGTCGTCTACGTGACGGCTGCGAACGCGGCGGGCAACGCGGGTCTCACGCCGGAGTCGTTCTTGATGACGGATCAAGGCACGCTCCGGACGCTCGTGCCGTAGCCTCGGCTGCGACGAGGGACCAAACCGTGGAGGGCGGCTCGCAAGAGCCGCCCTCTCCGCGTCCTCGGCCGGATGATAACCCGCTCGGGCGACACGTTCTTGTTCACGTCGTATCTCGCGGCCGCTGCGCCCGGCGCATGGACGATCGCGCCCGCGACCTCGGTCTCTTGGCCACCCGTACCGGGCGAGCAGAGCGCGCGTGGAAATCGCGAGCTCCTCGATCTGCTGCGCAACCACGTCGGCGCGTACGTCCTACCGACCAACGCGACATCGCCGCGGCGCTCGCGCGCGTCACCAGCGTGCAGCGCGACGCCTCGCTCGCCGCGCCGCCCTGAAGCGCTGCGGGCCTGGAGCCTGAAGGCGATATCAGCCCTGCGTTAGCAGAGAGAGGCCATGGTCGGCCTCGCGGCGTTCAGCGTCTTCGTGCTCGGTTTGCGGCATGGGGCCGACCCGGACCATCTGGCCGCGATCGACAACGTGACCCGCAACGCGTACGTCAAGACGCCGCTGCTGAGCCGCTTCGTCGGCA
Source organism: Candidatus Elarobacter sp. (assembly GCA_036498305.1). GTDB lineage: Bacteria > Vulcanimicrobiota > Vulcanimicrobiia > Vulcanimicrobiales > Vulcanimicrobiaceae > Vulcanimicrobium. Next base: position 19,998 of record DASYFS010000247.1, read on the forward strand.
CGCTGTTCGCCGGCGGTCACACGATCATGGTGCTGGCGATCTCGGCGCTGGTCGGTCTGCTCGGCGCGCGCTTCGCGGCGCACGGCACGCTGATCGAGACGATCGGCACCTGGATCTCGATCGTCGTGCTGTTCGTCGTCGCGGCGCTCAACGTGCGGACGCTGCGCTCGGGCGGAACGCAGATCGCCGGCGCGAAGACGCGCCTCTTGCCGCGGCGGCTGCGCGAGGGCTCGAGCGCGCTGCTCGCAGTCCCGATCGGTTTGCTGTTCGGGTTCGGCTTCGAGACGTCGAGCCAGATCGCGGCGTACGCGCTCGCGTTCGGAACGAACGCCGGAATCACCGGAGCGCTGATCGTCGGCGCGACGTTCTCGGCGGGGATGATCTGCACCGACACGCTCGACTCGCTGCTCGTCCACCGGCTGATCTCCTACCGCTCGGAGCGCCTGCCCGCGCTGATGCGGCTGTGGATCGTCGCCGTGACCGCGCTCGCGGTCGTGGTCGCGACGTACGAGCTCGCGCAAGTGTTGGGCTGGCGTTCGCCGGTCGGCGACCTCACCGTCAGCGCGATCCTCGTCGCGGCGCTGATCGTCGTCTTCGGTTACGTCTTCGTCCGCACGCGCGCTCAGCGGCCCTCCCAGCGCGGCTGACGCCGGCTGGTAAACGCGGCGACACCTTCGGCGAAGTCGCGGCTGCCGTACACCATGCGCAGCAGGTCTTCGTAGTCGCCGAGCTCGACCGGCCGCATCCGCCGCACGGTCTCCTTCGTCGCGCGCAGCGTGAGGGGAGCGAGCGCCGTGAGATCGTAGGCAAGCGCGAGCGCCTTACCGTCCAGCGACTCGTCTTCGGCGACGACGTGCGTCAAGAACCCCGCCCGCTGCGCCTCGGCGGCACCGAGGAGTTGACCCGTCATCACCAGCGTCTTCACGGCGTCGAGGCCGATCAGCCGGCCGACCCGGGCGACGTTCCCCGGCGAGAGCGCGTTTCCGAGCGTTCGCGCGATCGGAACCCCGATCCGCACGTTCTGCGCGCCGACGCGCAGGTCGCAGCACGCGGCCAGCGCCGAGCCGCCGCCGGTGCAGGCGCCGGCGATCGCGGCGATCACCGGGACGCGGATCGCTTCGATCGCCGTCATCGTCGCCTCCATCCGCCGTTCGTACGCGACGCCGTCGTCCGCCGTAAAGCCCGCGAACTCCGCGATATCGGTCCCGGAGACGAACGCTTTCTCGCCGCTGCCGG
>DASYFS010000248.1:0-3836 GCA_036498305.1 Candidatus Elarobacter sp.
GCTGCAGCGCCGCGCGACCGGCTACGACAAGGCCGGCGACGCGCACTACGATACGATCAGCGCCTTCATCAAGACGATCCGCGGCAGCGACCCCGACGCCGCGATCTACTGGCTCGCGCGGATGATCGACGCCGGCGAAGATCCGCTGTTCATCGCGCGCCGGCTGGTGATCCTCGCGAGCGAAGACGTCGGCCTCGCCGACAGCCGCGCGCTGTCGGTCGCCATTGCGGCGCAGCAAGCCGTGCACTTCGTCGGCATGCCCGAGGGATTCTATCCGCTCGCGCACGCGACGCTCTACCTCGCGGCGGCGCCGAAATCGAATAGCGTCGGCCGCGCGTACGGCGCCGCGCTTGCCGATGTCGAAGGCTCCCGCAACGAGCCGCCGCCGCTCCACCTGCGCAACGCGCCGACGCAGCTGATGAAGCAGCTCGGCTACGGCGAAGGCTACCGCTACGCGCACAACGATTACGCGGAGATGGAGACGGAGGACGGCCTGCCGCCGGCGGTCGCGCTCCAGTCGAATCTCCCCGACGCCCTCGGCGACCGCGCGTACTTCGAGCCCGGCCGTCAGGGCGACGAGGCGAAGCTGCGCGAGTGGATCGCGCGGCGCCGCGCGAGCGCCGCCGACGGGGATCTGGAGCTGTAGCGCGATGACGCGCATCTATCTCGACAACGCCGCGACGACCGTCGTTCGCCCCGAAGTCGTCGAGACGATGGTTCCGCTGCTCGCCGGCGGCTACAACCCGAGCTCGCAGCACGGCGAAGGCCGCGCGGCGCGCGCCGTGCTCGACGACGCGCGCGAGACCGTCGCGCGCATCCTCGGCGCGGCGCCGCGCGAGATCGTCTTCACCGGCGGCGGCTCCGAAGCCGATACGCTCGCGGTCGTCGGCGCGGCGCGCGCGCTGCGCGCAAAAGGCCGGCACGTCGTCACCTCGGCGATCGAGCACCACGCGGTGCTGCACGCGGCCGATCTCCTCGAAGCCGAGGGCTGGGAGGTGACGCGCCTTCCCGTCGACGCGCGCGGCCTTGTCGATCCGGCGGCGTTCGCCGCGGCGCTCCGTCCCGACACGACGCTGGCCAGCATCATGCTCGCAAACAATGAGATCGGCGTCGTCGAACCGATCGCCCAGCTTGCCGCGCTGGCCCGCGCGCGCGGCGTCGTCTTCCACACCGACGCGATCCAAGCGCCGGGCCGGCTTCCGCTCAACGTCGACCAGCTCGGCGTCGATCTGCTCTCGCTCTCCGGTCACAAGTTCGGCGGGCCCAAAGGCGCCGGAGTGCTCTACGTCCGCAGCGGGACGCCGCTCGAACCGATCGTCGTCGGTGGCGGCCAGGAGCACGGCCTGCGCGCGGGGACCGAGGACGTCGCCGGGATCGCCGGCTTCGCGCGCGCTTTGTCCCTCGCGGAGGCCGAGCGGCCCGAGACCGCCGCCCGGCTGCGGACCCTGCGCGACCGCCTTGAGACCGCGCTCGTCGCCGCGATCCCGGACGTGCTCGTCAACGGTGCCGGCGCCCCGCGCCTGCCGGGGATCACCTCGCTCGCGATCGCCGATGCCCCCTCCGACGCTCTCCTGATTCGGCTCGATCTGGCCGGGATCGCCGCCTCGGCGGGGAGCGCCTGCGCCGCCGGCTCGCTCGAGCCGAGCCACGTCGCGGCCGCACTGGGCCTCCCGGAGCGCTTTCGGACCGGCGTCATTCGCTTCTCACTGGGGAGCTCGACGACCGAAGCCGAAGTCGAGTCGGTGATCGCTCGCTTTCCTGCTCTGGTAGCAGACGTCCGCATCCCCGCTCACGTGTGAGGTCAGCGAATTATGGGAACAGCGCGACCGTAGCTCTAGCGAGCACACGGAGGTTCGGTTTTGGGCGCTTTTGACGGTGCGCTGATTATGGATGTCCTCATCGGCCTCGGCGTGTTCATCGCCGGGCTGGGCATCTTCGTCGCATGCCGGGCGCTGGCTAATCTCTTCGCCCGCATCAACGGCACCTTGGACGAGGTCGACCGCCAGATCGCGGCCGTCTCGGTCCCCGTGGTCGAGACGCTCGGTCACGTCGGCGGGATCGCGGATAGCGCCGACGCCACCGTCGCGCGCCTCGGCACCGTGGTCGGCACGCTGGAAGGCGTCGCCGCGGGGGTCGGCAGCACGGCGAAGCTGGCCTCCGAGGCGGTAGCTCCGGCCCTGGTCAACGTCGGCGCGACGCTCAGCGGCGTCACGGCAGGTTTGCGCCGCCTCGTCCAGGGGAAACGCCGACCAGACACCGAGCAACCCCTTGGAGAGACGACGAGTGTCTAACGACCAGAGCAGCGGACCAGGGTTCGCCGCCGGCTTGGTGCTCGGCGTGATCGCCGGCGCCGCGCTCGCGATGATCTTGGCGCCGCAATCCGGCGAGGACACGCGCGATCTGCTCGTCGCGAAGGCACGCGAGGCGGGAGAGCGCGCGCGCGACACCGCCGGTGACGCAAACGATCTTCTCGCTCGCGGCCGGCAGATCGTCGCCGACGCGAAAGCGCGCATCGATGCCGCGGTGAGCGAAGGCAAGGACGCAGCGGCCCGCCAGCGGACCACGCTCGAAAACGAGGGCGGCGGCTCCTCGACACCACCACCTCGCGAATACTAGGAGATACCTTGGACATCAAAGTCAACGTCCGCGAATCCGAAGGCGATGCCTACGTCGTGGACCTCACCGGCGAGATCGACGTCTACACCTCGCCCAAAGTCAAGGACGCGATCACCGAGCTGATCGATCAGGAACACTACAACCTGGTGATCAATCTCGAGAAGGTTCGCTACATCGACTCTACGGGTCTGGGCGTGCTGATCGGTGGGCTCAAGCGCGTGCGCGAGCACGGCGGCTCGGTCAACCTCGTCTGCACGAACCCGCAGATCAAGAAGATCTTCGACATCACCGGCTTGGTGAAGATCTTCGGGATCTTCGACGACGAGCAGAGCGCGATGAAGGCGCTGGTGTGACGCCGGCGACGCGGCCGCTCGAAGTGTCGTCTCACGGGACCGTCGAGCTCAAGATCCCCGGCCGCGCCGAATGGGTCGCCGTCGCCCGCCTCGCGGTCGCGGCGGTTGCCAGCCGGCTGCGCTTCTCCGTCGACGAGATCGAAGACATCAAGCTCGCGATCGCCGAGGCGTGCACCAACTCGATCCAGAGCGCCGGCGGCGACGCGGGGATGCTCGAAATCGTGTGCGACGCAACCGAGGAGCAACTGCGCGTTACCGTACGGGACCGCATCACGTCGCCGCACCTTGGCACGGTCGAGTCAAATGGACTCAGTGAGGGCCGCACCGAAGCACTCGGCGTGTTCTTGATTCGCGCGTTGATGGACTCGGTCGATTACGGATTGGACCCGAAGCACGGGTCCGAACTCGTCATGACCAAACGCGTCGCAGGGTAGATGTCGAGTTCTGTTCCTCACGTCGACGAGGAACGCTGGGATCGGAATCGGGCCCGGGCGGCTTTCGCGCGGTTCGCCGAGTTGCGCGCGAACCGCGACCTCGACAGCGGTCCCGATCATTCCGGCGTCAACGAGTACGATCGTCTTCGCAACGAGCTCGTCGTGGCGCACCTCAACTTGGTGCGGTATCTCGCGGTCAAGTTCGCCAATCGCGGCGAAGCGCTCGACGATCTGATCCAAGTCGGAACGGTCGGATTGCTCAAGGCGATTGATCGCTTCGATCTCGATCGCGGCGTCGAGTTCACGACGTACGCGACGCCGACGATCGTCGGTGAGATCAAACGCTACTTCCGCGACAAAGGCTGGGCCGTCAAGGTCCCGCGGCGCCTGCAAGAGCTCAACCTCGCAGTCAATCGCGCGAACGAGAAGCTCA
>DASYFS010000249.1:0-1840 GCA_036498305.1 Candidatus Elarobacter sp.
GCTGATGCCGGGGACCGCCGCGATGTACCACGTCGGCAACCCGTTCGATCCGTATCAGAACGTCGACGGCGGGACGCGCTACCTGCACGATCTGCTGCACCGGTTCAAAGGAAACGTCCGGCTCGCGGTCGCCGCATACAATGCCGGGCCGGGCGCCGTCGATGCGGCGCACGGAATCCCACCGTATGCGGAAACCCGCGCGTACGTCGACCGCGTCGTCGCCGGCATCCGTTGACGTGACCGCCTACCCCGGTGTGCGGACGCCCGTCTATGCGCGGGCGGCACCGCCGAAGATCGGCTTGCCGATCATGGACGCGTATCTGCTCCGCGAGCTGTGGGGACCGTTCGCGTTCGCGCTGGCAGCGTTCTTTTTGTTTTGGTTCGCGAACATCTTCGTGCTCGCGGCCGACTACATCGTCAACAAGGGCGCCCCGATCTTCCTCGTGCTGCGCTTCCTGGTCTTCCGCATGCCGCAGGCGACGCCGCTCGCGTTCCCGTTCGCGTGCCTCTTCGGGACGCTGCTCGGCTTCGGGCGGCTCATGGCGGACAACGAGATCAACGCCCTGCGCACCTCGGGGGTCTCGTTCGCGCGGATCATCCGCGTCCCGCTGATCGCCGGCGCCGCAGTCGCGCTCGGTTCGTTCCTCATCAACGAGCACGTCGCGCCGGTCTCGACCGATCTCTCGACCCGCAGCTTCTACCAGATCCTCTACAAGTCGCAGACGCTCCCGATCGAGCCGAACATTTTCCGTTCGGATCCGTCGACGGGTGACACGTTCTACATCCAATCCGTTGCTCCGGACGGAAAGACGATGCAGAACGTGATGATCTATCAGCCCGACCGCACCTCGCCGTTCCAGACGATTCTGACGGCGAAGACGGCGCGCGTCGAGGACACCGAGATCGTGCTGGACCACGCGATCCGCACGCAGATCAAGGCCGACGGTCAGATCGGCGCGGTCGACGTCGAGGCCAAAGAGTTACGCCTATCACTCCCGATGGGCGATAACGGCCAGAATTTTCTGAGCAGTTCGATGAACGATACGTGGACGATGGATTCGAAGCGGCTCGCCGAGGACATCAAGTTCCGCAAGTCGACCGGCCAAGGCGGGACCGACCTCGCCCAGCGTGAGTTCACGCTGGCGACGAAGTACGCGTATCCGGTGGCGGCGTTCATCGCCGTCATCATCGCCGTGCCGCTGGCGGTCCGCTTCGGGAAGAAGGGCCGCACGCTCGGGATCGTCCTCTCGGTCGTCGTCCTGTTCATCTACTACGGGATGGTCGCGCTGGCGGGCGCGTTCGGCCGCAACGGCTCCCTCGACCCGACGCTGGCCGCGTGGATCCCCAACATCGTGATGACCGCTGCCGGCGGAGTGCTGATCTGGCGCGAGGACCGGTGAGGGCACTGCTCCGCCGCCTCGGCGTGAGCTGCCTGGTCGTCGCCCTCGGATGCTGGTCGCTGCCGGCGCCGCCGGTCGCCGCGGCCGAGGACGACTCTTCACGCGCGGTCGCGATGCTCGAAGCCTGCGGGTCCGGATCCCAAGTCGCGCAGGCGACCGCATCCGCGACGCCGGCACCGTCAGGCTCCCCGGCGCCGGCCGATACCCCGAGTCCGACGCCCACGCCGTCCCCGTCGCCCTTCATCGGTCTGCCGACCAGCGGCGGCGGCCCGCAGGAGCTGGTCCCGCAGCCGCTCCCGACGCCGAAGGGACCGACGCCGATCCCGCTGCCGACGCAGTCGGCGAGCCCCTCCGCCTCGCCGGCCGGGCAGGTGATCGAGCAGGTCACGGTCCCGCCGTCGAGCACGCCGATCCCCGCGCCCAGCGTCAGCCCCGGCCTG
>DASYFS010000250.1:0-3976 GCA_036498305.1 Candidatus Elarobacter sp.
ATCCGGCGCCGCCGGCGGCTCGTACGGCGAGTCGATTCCGGTGAACGCGCGCAGCTCGCCGAGGCGCGCGCGCTTGTAGAGTCCCTTGGGGTCGCGCGCTTCACACGTCGCCAGCGGCGCGTTGACGTACACCTCGAAGAACGGGTGACGCGCCAGCGCGCGCGCGGCGTTGCGATCGGCCGCGAACGGTGAGATCAGCGAAACGATCGCGATCTGTCCGGACTCGGCGAGGATCCCCGCGACCGCGGCGGCGCGGCGCACGCTCTCCGCGCGGTCTTCCGCCGAGAAGCCGAGGTCGGTGTTGAGCGTCCCGCGAAGCAAATCGCCGTCGATCACCGTCGCCGGGATCCCGCGATCGAACAGCCGGCGCTCGGCGGCGCGCGCGAGCGTCGACTTGCCGGCGCCGGAGAGTCCGGTGAGCCAGACGATCGACGCGCGATGACCGGTGCGGCGCTCGCGTTCGCCGAGCGTCACGGAGCCCTCGTCGTCGCCGTGCGCCGCGCCGGCGATGGTGAATCCGATCGCGACGACGCGGCCGCCGCGCAGCAGGACGCTGCGCGCGCCGTGCGCGTCGGCCTCGCGCGGATCGAAGACGATCGGCATCGTGGCGCGGAGCTGCAGCCGCACGATGTTGTGCTGCGCGTCGCCGGCGCCGCCGAGCTCGCGCGCCGCCTCGATGTCGTAGGCGCTCGGCGTCCCTTCGACGACGACCGGAACGTCCTGGGTGCCGCGCTTGAGCCGCAGCCGTTCGCCCTGCAGCGGTCCGCGCAGGTCGAGCCAGAACGTCTCGACGGCCACGTGCTTGGCGACGGCCGGCAGTGCGTTCGGCGGCGCGAGCGTGTCGCCGCGCCCGACGAAGCGGTCGCCGTCGAGGACGATCCCGACGCTCTCGCCGGCCTCGGCGCCGGCGACCTCGCCGTCGGGCCACCGCACCAGCCGTTCGGCGCGGACGCGGACGCCGGCGGACAGCAGCACCAGCTCGTCGCCCGCGCTTACCGAACCGGTGCCGACGGTCCCGGCGACGATGCGCTCGGTGCCGCGGCGATAGACGTCCTGCACCGCGAAGCGGAACGGCCGTGCGACCGGCGGGGCGACGCGGCGCACCGCTTCGATCGCATCGACGATCGTCGGGCCGGCATACCACGGCGTCGACGCGCCGCGCGTCGCGACGTTGTCGCCGAGCGTGGCACTGATCGGAATCACCGCTACGGGCGGAGTGCGGTGCAGTGCCGCACGGACGTCGCGTTCGAGCGCCGCGAAGCGCGGCTGCGGATCGTCGAGCAGATCGATCTTGTTCACCGCGACGATGACGTTCGTGATCCCGAGAAACGCCAGCAGATACGCATGGCGCAGCGTCTGCTCGCCGATCCCGGCCGCGGCGTCGACGACCAGGATCGCGGCGTCGGCTTCCGAGGCACCGCTGAGCATGTTGGCCAGGAACTGGCGGTGGCCCGGCGCGTCGATGATCGTATAGCGCCGCTCGCGGTGCGTGAACCAGATCCGCGTCGTGTCGATCGTGACGGCCTGATCGCGCTCTTCCTGCAGCGAATCGAGCACGTACGACCATTCGGTCGCGACGCCGCGCCGCGCGCTCGACGCGATGACCTCGTCGATCTTCGACTGGTGCAGCAACCCGAGATCGTACATCAGCCGGCCGATCAGCGTCGACTTGCCGTGGTCGACGTGGCCGGCGACGACGATGCGCGCGACGTCCTCGTCGGTGGTGCGCGCGGCGGGCGCCTGCGTTTTCGCCTCCAGCTGCACTACATGTACCCCGCCGTGCGCAGCCGCTCGAACGAGTCCTCGCTCTCGCTGTCCATCACGCGCCCGGCGCGTTCGGGCTCGCGCGTCGCGGCGAGCTCGGCGATGATCTCGTCGAGCGTCGCGGCGGTGCTGTCGATCGGGACGGTGATGTTCTTCTCGCCCAGCGACCGGTAGCGTTTGCCGTCGCGGGCCAAGTACAGGTCGACGTACGGAATGTTCTCGCGCTGCGTGTAGCGCCACACGTCGAGCTCGGTCCAGTGCAGCAGCGGGTGGACGCGCACGTGCGCGCCGTGCGGAACGTCGGTCGTGTAGTAGCCCCACAGCTCCGGCGGCTGCGTCTTCACGTCCCACGTTCCGCCGACCGAACGCGGCGAGAATATCCGCTCCTTCGCGCGCGTCGCCTGTTCGTCGCGGCGAATCCCGACGATGATCCCCTTGGGGTTCTCGCGGTGGAGGAAGTTCTTGAGCCCCTCGGTCTTGCGCGCCGCGGCGCGCGTCGCCGGCGGCAGTGTGGGGTCCATCTCGTCTTCGGGCGGGCAGAGCTCGACCCGCAGATCGAGCTGCCACTCGCGCGTGAGGCGATCGCGGAACGCGTAGACCTCGTCGAGCTCGAGCTCGGTGTCGAGCTGCACCAGCGGAAACGGGATCTCGCCGTAAAACGCCTTGCGCACGATCCACAGCAGCGCGGTCGAGTCTTTCCCCATCGACCACAGCATCGCCAAGGGCCGCAGCGTCGCGTATGCCTCGCGCACGATCGTGATCGCGGCGTGCTCGAGCAGATCGAGATCGTCGCTCACAGCAGCTTGAACCCGGCGTAGGCGAGCACGATCATCACGGCGGGACGCAGGAAGCCTTCGCCGAGGAACCCGCAGAACCGCACGCCGACGTACGCGCCCGGAACCGCGCCGATCGCCAAACTTAGCGCGAGCATCCAGTCGACGTTCGCGAAGCCGGCATGCCCGATCGCCGCGATCGGGATGATGATCGCGCCGAAGACGATCTCCGAGCCGATCAGCGCGCGCAAGCCGACCATCGGCAGCGCGAGCATCAGCAGCGGGAGCGTGATCGAGCCCGATCCGATCGAGGTCAGCGCGACGAGGAAGCCGACGACGGCGCCGATCGCAACGGTCCACTTCGCGCGCCGCGCGGCGGCTTCAGCATCAACCTGCGCGGCCAGGCGGCGGCGGAACAGAAACAGCACCAGCGCCGACACCGCGGCGGCGAGGATGACGATCCCGATCGCATGACGCTCGATCCGGTCGAGCTGCGCGATGCCGGCCCACCGGCGCAGCGCATAGAAAGCGCCGAGACCGGCGAGCGTGCCGGGGACGCCGCCGATCGAGAGCCGCGTGATGACCGCGCGGTCGACGGTTCCCTGCCGCACGTGCGCGAACGCCGCCAGCAGCTTCATCGGGACGCTGTAGACGAGATCGGTACCGACCGCGATCGACGGTTTCACCCCGAGCGCGAGGATCAGCAGCGGCGCGAGCAGCGAGCTGCCGCCGATCCCGGAGATGCCGGCGATGATCCCGATGACGAAGCCGACGGCGGTGACGCGGTAGTCCATCAGCCCGCCGCCTTCGCCGGCGCGTGGATCCCGCACTCGGTCTTCGCGAAACCTGCCCAGCGGCCGTCCCGCTGCCCCTGGCCCGGAGCGACCGGCCGGGTGCACGGAACGCACCCGATGCTGGGGTAGCCTTCGGCGTGCAGCGGGTTCACCGGGACGTGACGGCGGTTGACGTAGGCCCAGACGTCGTCGTCGGACCAGTCGTAGAGCGGAGACACTTTATAGATTCCATCGGCGTCCGTCTGCACCGGATCGAGGTCGGCGCGGGTCGCGGACTGCGTCCGTCGCACGCCTGTCAGCCAGGCGTCGAACGTCCGCAGGAACGCGCGGTGCGGCTCGACCTTCCGCAGCGCGCAACAGCGGTCGGGGTCGGACGCCCACAGCGCCGGCCCGTACCGCTCGGCCTGGCCTTCGACGGAGAGCTCCGGCTTCACCGCGATCGGCGCGATCCCGTAGCGGCGAGCGACCCGCTCGATCAGGGCGTAGGTCTCCCGGAACAGCAGGCCGGTGTCGACGTAGTAGACCGGGATCGCCGGATCGATCTGCAGCGTCAGGTCGAGCAGCGCCATCCCCGAGGGCCCGCCGAACGAACACGCCAGCGCGATCCGGCCGCGGTACGCGCTCAGGGCGTTGTGCAGGATCGTT
>DASYFS010000251.1:0-1940 GCA_036498305.1 Candidatus Elarobacter sp.
CATCTGGCGCGCCAGCATCGCGTGCTCGTAGTACGCGGAGTTGTAGACGCCCGGCGTGAGGACGATGATGTTCGGCTCGCCGGCGGTCGGCGGCGCCGCGTCGCGCAGCGTGCGCAGCAGACGGCGCGGGTAGTCGTCGACCGGCAGCGGGTCGTACTTGTCGAAGAGCCGCGGGAACGCACGCTTGAGCACGTCGCGGTTCTCGAGCACGTACGAGATCCCCGACGGCGTGCGGACGTTGTCCTCGAGCACGAGAAACGTCCCCTCGTGATCGCGGACGAGGTCGATCCCCGAGACGTGGACGAACGCATCGCGCGGCGGCCGGATCCCGATCGCTTCGCGCTCGAAATGCTCTGACGAGTAGACCAGCTCGCGCGGGACGATCCCGTCGCGCAAGCACTTCTGCTCACCGTACACATCGAGCAGGAAGGCATTGAGCGCGCGCACGCGCTGCGCGACGCCTCGGGTGATGCGCCGCCAGTCGGCGGCCGTGATGATCCGCGGGATGAGATCGAACGGCAGGATGCGCTCGGTCCCGCGCGCGTCGGCATAGACGGTGAAGGTGACGCCGCGCTGCAGCAGGACCGTGTTGACCGTCGTGACGCGGTGCCGGAAGTCGGTCGCCGAGATCGCCTCCAGCGTCGCGGCGAGGTCGGCGTAGTGGGGACGCGGCTGTCCGTCGTGGGCGGCAAACTCGTCGAAGGCCGGCGCCGGAGCGTACCGGTCGAGGATCGAGCGCATCCCCGGCGGTTCAGGGTGCATCCGCTCCATCCGTTCGCCAGATGGCCAAACTCTAGGTGACGGGGACCGTCTTCGGCGTCTCCTCGCTTGCCGGCGTCGAGGGCCGCCGGAACGACGGCGGCTTGGTGGTGAAGCGCGGCTCGACGTAGGTCGCGACGAGCAGGTAGATCGTCGGGACGACGACGAGCGAGAGCAGCGTCGAGGTGACGAGGCCGCCGATGACGACCGTTCCGAGCGGCGCCTGCGTCTGCGATCCCGCCTCGAGGCCGATCGCGATCGGCAGCATCCCGCCGAGCGTCGCGAGCGTCGTCATCAGGATTGGCCGCAGGCGCATTGGCCCCGCGTGCATGAGCGCATCGCGCGGCGACATCCCCTCGTCACGCCGCAGCTGCTTGGTGAACTCCACGACCAAGATCGCATTCTTCACCGCGATCCCGACCAGCATCAGCGAGCCGATGAACGCGGTGAGGCCGAAGGCGCGATGCGTGAGCCACAGCGCGCCGACGATCCCGATCAGCGCGAACGGAACGGCCATCATGATGACGAGCGGATCGAGGAACGACTCGAACTGCGAGGCGAGCAGCATGTAGATCAGCGCGATCGCGAGGATCACGACCAGCGTCAGCGCGCCGAAGGTGTCGTTGTTGGCGGTGACCGAGGGGCCGTACTGCCAGCGGTAGCCCTGCGGGAAGGAGTACGAGTTCATGATCTTGGTGATCTGCCCGAGCACGTCGCCGAGCGTCGCGCCGACGACCGGCGCGTCGATGTCGACGCGTCGCGCCTTGTTCTGCCGCGGAATCTGCGACGGTCCGGTGCCGAGCGTCAGCGACGCGACGCCGGCGAGCGGGACGGCATTGAGCGTCGCCGACGACTGACCGCCTGCGGTCGCCATGGGCGAGGTCGGCGTCGTGGTCGTCGCGCCGCTCGCCGTGGCGGCCGCGGCGTTGGGCTGGATCAGCAGCGAGCCGAGCGAGGAGAGCGAACGCCGTTGCTCCGGCGGCAGCTGCACCATGATCGGGTACTGCGTCCCGTTGGTCTGCCAATACGACGCGATCGTGCCGCTGGTCGCCGTCGAGATGATGTTCGCGACGTCGCCGGTCGAGAGGCCGAGCTGCGCCGCGATGCGGCGGTTGACGTTGATGTCGACCTCGGGCTGCGACGGCGTGATGTTGGTATCGGGCCGAACGATCCCCTTGATC
>DASYFS010000252.1:0-4699 GCA_036498305.1 Candidatus Elarobacter sp.
GACGGCGTACGCGACGTTCCCGAGCTGGTTCACCCCGTGGGCGTCGGAGTCGCAGGTAAAGGTCACCCCGAACTCCCGGGCCCGCCGCGCCAGCGGGCTCGGCAGGTCGAGCCGGCTGGGCTGACCGTCGATCTCCAGGGCTGTCCCGGTCCGCGCCGCGGCCGCGAAGACGGCATCGTGGTCGAACTCGTAACCCGCGAACGTCTCAACGTTGCGCCCGGTGGGGTGCCCGATGATCGTGACGTAGCGGTTCTCGCAGGCGCGGATCAGCCGCGCCGTCATCTCGTCGCGGGATTGGTTGAACGCCGAGTGCACCGACGCTACCACGAGATCGAGCTCGGCGAGGATCGCGTCGTCGTAGTCGAGGGTCCCGTCGGCGAGGATGTCGACCTCGGCCGAGCACAGCGTCCGCACCCCGTGCTTCTCGCCGAGCGCGCGGACCGCGTCCCGCTGCGCGCGCAGCTCGCCCGGGTCGAGGCCGATCTTCCCGCGTCCCCACGAGTGGTCGCTGATCGAGTGGTAGGCGTAGCCGCGCGCGGCGACCGCCGCGATCATCGCCTCGAGGGTGTCGCGGCCGTCGGACCACGTGCAGTGCATGTGGAAGTCGCCTTTGAGGTCCGCGAGCTCGACCGGCCGCGGAAGCGTGCCGCTGCGGGCAGCGTCGATCTCGCCGGTCCCCAGACGCATCTCGGCCGGGATGAACGGCAGCCCGATCGCGGCGTAGACTTCCTCCTCCGTTCGGCACGTGATCGTGCGGCCGTCGGTGAGGTCGACGATCCCGTTCTCGCTGACCCGCATGTTCTTCCGAACGGCGAGCTCGCGGAATTGGATGTTGTGCTCGCGCGAGCCGGTGAAGTGCTGGAGCAGGTTCCCGTACAGATGGGCCGGCAGGACGCGCAGGTCGATCTGGAGCCCGCCGGCGAGCCAGATGCTGGCCTTCGTCGGCCCCTCGGCGAGGACGGCCTCGGCCCGGTCCCAGGTCGTGAACGCCGCGACGACCGCATCGGCGTTCGCCGAGGTGCAGATGATGTCGACGTCGCCGACGGTCGGCTCCTGACGGCGGACGCTCCCGGCCGGGGTCAGGTCGGCGGCGTCGGTCGTCTCGCGCAGATAGGCGATGATCTCGGCGGCGATCGGGAGCGCGACGCCGAGCGGCGTCCGCCGGCTGCGTCCCTTGAAGGCGAGGATCCCGCGGCGGATGTTCTCGATCGACTTCGCCCCCAGGCGCGGGATCGCGGTGAGCGCCCCGTCTTCGAGCGCGCGTTCGAGGTCGGCGAGCGAGGCGACGTTGAGGCGCTCGAACAGCAGCTGGGCCGTCTTCATCCCGACCCCTTGCACCCCCAGCACCTCCATCAGCGTGGAGGGATAGCGCGACCGCAGCTCCTCGAGATACGGATCGGTCCCGGTGGCGGCGATCGTCGCGATCCGCGCCGCGATCGTCTTCCCGATCCCGGGCAGCTCGGTGAGCCGGCCGTCCTCGGCCAGGGCCGCGATCGGGGCAGCGTTCTCCAGCGTCTCGGCCGCCCGCTCGTAGGCCATGAACTTGAAGAAGGGCTCGCCCGCGAACTCCATTAGGGTGCGGATCTCGCGGAGCCGGTGCGCGATCTCGGTGTTGGTCGGCGTCGCCATCTGGGCTCGGGACCTTCCACGTCGCGGTCGCCGTTCCAAGCCGCCGGACGGCGTAGTCGGACGGTAAGAATTGTCGACCAAATCCAGTATACCAAGGAAAAAAGGCCCGCCGCTCTTAACGTCCCCATTACGAAGCCAGCTGCCCCCAGCTCTCTAGGGACGGGTTTATGAAGAAGCTGTTAGCCTCGGCGTTTATCTTCGCGTTGTCCATGACGGGCATCGCGAGCGCCGAGATGACCCCAGAGGAGAAGGCCGCGATGGCGGCCCTCCAAGCTCAAGTGAATGCCTTGCAGGCCCAGATGTCGGCGTTGCAGGCACAGCAGAAAACGCAACCGGCGAAACCGCCTGTGGCCACGGCGCCAGCGGCTCCCTCCGGCCAGTTTGTCTCGCTCGTGCCCAACCCGGCGGGCAACGTGCTGCTGAACATCGGCGGCGAAGTCATCCAAGTCTACGGAAACCTCGACCTGTCGTACGACGTGACGACCAAAGGTTTCCAGTCATTTTATCCGTCGTCCGGTGACTCGCCGGTCGGCAACAACAGTTACATGTCCGCGATCTCGTCGAACCAGTCGTACATCGGCGTGCGCGGCAACCACAAGATCGGCGCGAAGAGCAGCGTCGTGTACCAGCTCGAGACGCAGATCGACGTCTCGTCGACGCCGGGTACGACCAACACCAACTCGAACGACTCGGCCGACGTCAAGGGCGCGCTCGTCTCGCGCAACAGCTACATCGGATTGCACACGCCGAGCGGTAACTTCAAGATCGGGAAGACCGACGCGCCGTACAAGAGCTCGACGGCGCGTTTCAACCCGTTCAGCGGGATGCTCGGCGACTACTCGGTCGTCATGGGCAACTCCGGTGGTGACAACCGCGTCGAGTTCGGCACCCGCATGGATCATTCGATCTGGTGGGAATCGCCGAATTGGCACGGCTTCAACCTGGCGTTCCTCGTGTCCCCGGGCCAGAACCGCGCCTCCGACACCAGCAACATCGCGTCGGGCGAGTCGAGCTGCACCGGCGGCAACCTGCCCGGCAGCGGCGCGCTGCCGCCGATGTGCAACGACGGCTCGTGGGGCTGGGCGTACAGCGGTTCCGCGACCTACCAACTCGGCAAAGCGTATCTCGTCACGGCGTACGAAGCGCACAAGAAGGTCAACCGCACCTCTGATCTCCCGAACCTCGACCCCAACGACGTCGGGGACGAGACCGCGGTCAAGGGCGGCATCCAGTGGGTGTTCTCGCCGCGCACGCAAATGGGCGCGATCTACGAGAGCATGCAGCGCTTCCTCCCCGCGTACCTGACGCCGCAGAACGAACGCACGCGCGACGGCTTCTGGGTTTACGGACAGCAGAAGCTCAGCGCGAAGAACACCTTCGCGGTCGGTTGGGCCCGCGCGAACCCCACGCCCGGCGATACGGGCCAGCACAACACGCCGGCGCTCTTTCCGAACGCGGCGAATCCCACGTTGTACGGAACGCCCAATCCCGACAACATGGCGAACATGATCACCGCGATGATCCGGCATCAGTACAATCGCAACCTGAGCTTCTACGCCGACTACGCGATGACGCTGAACCATCCGGAAGCGCACTACGACCTCGGCGCGGGCGGCCGCGGGATCACGACGGACTGCCACGATGCGAGCACGCTCGCCGCGTTCGACCCGACCGCCAACGGCGGCGCGGGCGGCGTGACCGGAAACGGGCCGCACTGCTACGCAGGCGGACAGCTCCGGGGCATCTCGGTCGGCATGAAGGTCAGCTTCTAGCTCCGCAAACCCCACGCTCGGCGCCCCTGCGCGGACGAGGACTTCGGTCCGGGTCCGCGTAGGGGCGTTGTTCATGGTGCGCAGCGAGCGGCGGCGCCTCGACCCGGCGATCCTCAACCTGCCGGTCGAGAAGATGCGCGAAGGCTACTACTCCGACACGTACTTCAACCGCGCGCGCGAGATCCTCGAAGCCGACCGCTATCATCCGCGCGTGCGGATGCAAGTCTTCCAACGCAACGCCTCGATCTTGTGCGGGATCGACGAGGCGATCGCGATCCTGCGCTTGTGCAGCGGCCGTGCGCGCGGCGACGGCAGTTGGGAAGACGGTTGGGAGCAGCTCGACGTCCGCGCGCTCTACGACGGCGACGCGATCGCGCCGTTCGAGACGGTGATGACGATCGAAGGCGACTACGCGCTGTTCGCGCATCTCGAGACGCCGTATCTCGGCGTTCTCGCGCGGCGCACGCGCATCGCGACCAACGCACGCGCGATCGTCGACGCCGCGGGCGGCAAGGAAGTGCTGTTCTTCCCGGCTCGCTTCGACCACCATCTGGTGCAGACCGGCGACGGCTACGCGGCGTATATCTCCGGCGCGCTCGGGGTCTCGACCGACGCGAACGCCGAATGGTGGGGCTCGCGCGGGATGGGGACGGTGCCGCACGCGCTGATCGCGGCGTACGGCGGCGACACCGTGCGCGCGACGCAGAAGTTCGCGCAGTACATCGATCCCTCGGTCAACGTGATCTCGCTGGTCGATTTCGACAACGACTGCGTCGGAACGTCGCTCGCCGTCGCGCGCGCGCTCGGCGACCGCCTCTGGGGCGTCCGGCTCGACACCTCCGGGACGCTGGTCGACAAGAGCGTGATCCCGCAGATGGGAACGTTCAACCCGACCGGCGTCAACGCGCGGCTCGTCCACAACGTGCGCGGCGCGCTCGACGCCGAGGGCTTCACCAAGGTGAAGATCGTCGTCAGCGGCGGCTTCGATGCCGACCGCATCCGGCGTTTCGAAGAGGCGGCGGTCCCGGTCGACGCCTACGCCGTCGGCAGCGCGTTCTTCAAAGGCGCCGGCTCATTCGACTTCACCGCCGACATCGTCGCGATCGACACCGGCGAAGGCTGGCGCGAGTGCCACAAAGTCGGACGCCCCGAGCGTCCGAACCCGCGGCTCTCGCCGGTCGAGTAGCGCGGCGGCGGCCGCCGCGCACTCCGGTCAGCGCAGCGCGAGCTGCGCCGGGCCGTTCGGCTGCAGGCCGGCCGGTGCGTCGCCGACCGGCTGGCCGCCGCGCCCGGCGCGG
>DASYFS010000253.1:0-5703 GCA_036498305.1 Candidatus Elarobacter sp.
GGCCCGTACGATTACTGGGCGATCGAGTACGGCTACCGCGCCTTCCCCAACGCCCGCTCCTCCGCGGCGGAGGCGGTCCCGCTCTCGCGCATCGCGTCGCGCTCGACGGAGCCCGGGCTCGCGTACGGCACCGACGAGGACGCGTCGGCGGCCGCGATCGACCCGCGCATCCAGCCGTTCGACCTCTCGAGCGATCCGCTGCGCTACGTCGACGAGCAGTTCCGCATCGACGACGACGTCGCGTCGCACATGCTGCGGCGCTATCCCGGCGACACCCGCAGCTTCCAGGATCTCCGCTCGGGGCTGATCACCGTCCTCAACAACCAGCTCGCGCAGAGCCTGCTCGCGGCGAAGTACGTCGGCGGAATCTACACCTCGCGCGCGCATCGCGGCGAGCCGGGCGCGCCGCTTCCGTTCAGCCCAGTGTCGCGGGCCGAGCAGCACCGTGCGTTCGGGATGCTCGATCGCTGGGTGCTCTCGTCGCGCGCGTTCCGCTACTCGCCGGAGCTCCTCAACGCGGCGGCGCCGAATCGCTACGGCATCCATTGGGGTGCGAACCGCGTCGGGCGGAGCGACTTCCCGATCCGCGAGGTGATCGCCGAGGTCCAGGATGACGTGATCAGCGACCTGTTCTCACCGGCCAACCTGGCGCGCATCGGTGACGAGGAGCTGAAGGTCGCGAAGCCCGGCGACACGATGACGCTCGCCGACCTCTTCGCGTGGACGAACGGAGCGATCTTCGACGACGTCGGCCGCCGCACGATCGACGCGCCGCACCGCGAGCTTCAGCGGCGCTTCGCCGACCTGCAGATGCAGATCGTCGCGCTGCCGTCGGTGTTCGCCGATCAACTCGATCTGCCGCGCGAGACCCAGGCCCTGGCACGCTACAACCTGATCAAGCTCGACGGACGGCTGGATCGCGGGATTGCGGCCGCCGGTGACGACGGAACGCGGGCGCATCTCGTTGATTTGCGGGCTCGAGTCCGCGGAATTTTACACGCGCAAAACATTCGACAGATTTAGTCCCCGCTCGGGATGACGTGATGTCCGTGTCGTGATCTGAACGTGACGGCGCGCACGTGCGGGCGCTCGCTTAGCTAGCCGAACACCTAGGGGCTATGAAACGTCTTGCTCTGGGCGCCGTTCTCGGCGTCGCGATCTTGTGTGCTTGCGGCGGCGGAGGCGGCGGCGGTTCGACGACGCTACCGCCGGGCGGCGGCGGCCAACCGACCGCAACGCCCACGCCGACGGTCACGACACAGAGCTTCTCGACGTCGAATGCCGTCGCGATCCCCAGCGCCGCACCCGGCGCGACGACGGTGCCGGTCGCGCTCTCGTCCGACGCATCGTCGGGCGCATCGGCAAACGCCGCGCTCCCAGCATCAGCGAGCGTTCCGACCGATGCGACGATCGCCGTGACGTACGCGTCCACCGGCGACACGACGCTCCCGCCGCTCGGCGTGAAGCGCGTGCCGAGCGCGTCTCGCAGCGTGCGCGACGGCGTGACGAAAAACGCGATCGCGTTTCTCAAGCTCCAACTCTCCGCCGACATCTCGCTCCCGCAAGCGCCGGGCTTCACGTTCACCGTGCCCGGAACGCTCGCGACCGCCGGCGTCAACTACTGGCTCGCGTTCTACGATCCGCTCCGCGCCGCAGCCGGCTGGCAAGAAGGCTTCGAGGGACCGGCCACGGTGACGAACACGACCGTCAACGGCAAGGCGGTCACGCAATTCACCTTCGCGTCGAACGGTCAGCCGCTGACGCTCGTCGCGGGACAGACGTACTGGTTCGCCGTCATCGCGATCGTCGCCAACGCGGCGACGCCGACGCCGGTCCCGAGCAGCGTTCCCACCAATCCGCCGAGCACCGGGAAGCCGGCGAAGGTCGTCGCGACACCCGCGAACGTGCAGTTCGTCTCGCTCACCGACACGCCGGTCGCGGTCACGTTCAGCGAAACGGGATTCGCCGGAAACTTCACCCTGAGCGGCGATTGCACCGGGATCGTGAACACCAGCGGCGCCAGCCCGACCTGGACGTTGACGCCGGTCGGCCAAGGCCGCTGCGTGATCGTCGCGCTCGGCGATCGCGGTTCGACGGCGGTCGTGCACGTCGGTGTGATCACGCCGTACGAGACGCCGCGCCCCAGCACGTCGCCGAGCGCATCGCCGTCGCACTCGCCGGAGCCTTCCGAGTCCCCGGAACCGACGCACTCCCCGACGGCCGCTCCGTCGCATTCGCCGGAGCCCTCCGAGTCGCCGGAGCCCACGCACTCACCGACGGCCGCCCCGTCGCGCTCGCCGAAGCCGACACCCACGCCCACGGCGTCCCCCGCACAATCGCCCTCCGCGTCGCCGTCGTCGAGCCCGGGGGCGAAGTAGCGCGCACCGCGAGCGACGTCCGACCGGATGCTCGCTCGCGGTAGGCAACTTCCCGCCGTCAACGGCGGTCCTACCATCGAATGCACGTCGTCTATGTCGGGCTGGGGTCCAACCTCGGAGACCGTCAGAGCACGATCCTTGCCGCATTGCAGCGACTCCGGCGCGAAGCGCGGGTCGAGGCGGTTTCGTCGTGGTACGAGACGGCGCCGGCCGGGGGCGTCGCCGGCCCGGCGTTCCTCAACGTCGCGGCAAAGCTGACGACGGGCCTCGAGCCTGAAGCGTTCGAGGCATTCGCGCGGGCGGTCGAGACCGCGATCGGCAGGCAGTCGCACACGCCGCTCGACGCGCGCCCGATCGACGTCGACATCCTGCTCATCGACGGCGTGGTCGCGGACTTCGGTCGCTTCGAGGTGCCGCACCCCTACCTCGCCTCGCGACCGTACAATCTCATCCCGCTCGCCGAGATCGCGCCGGATGTCGTCGAGCCGCGGAGCGGGAAGACGATCGGCGTGCTCGCCGCCGCATGCGACCACGCCGGCGTGGTGCGCAAGGCGCGGGCGATCCACTTCGTCGCGAACCGCCAAGAAGAAGCGCCGGACGTACGCCTCTCGCTCAACCGCGTCGGCGTCTCGTCGGTAAAGCACCACATCCGGCTGAACGTCGGCGGCGAGGAACGGCTGTTCGCCGGCGAGTTCACCATGGTCGCCGACCTCGCGCCCGACAAAGCCGGCGTCCACATGTCGCGCTTCGCCGAGCTGCTCGAGGCCGCGACGCTCGACGTTCTCGCGCGCAGCGAACGGCCGGGACGCGTCGAGGACCTCACCGAGCAGATCGCGCGCGAGATCGTGACCTCACAGGGCGCCCTGCGTGCCGACGTGCGGCTGCGCGCCGAGTTCGGACTCGAGCGCTGGACGCCGGTGAGCGGCAAGCGGACCGAGGAGACCTACACGCTGATCGGGATCGCGCACGCCGACGCGACGTCGTCGCGCCGTATCGTCGGCGTCGAAGCGGACGGGATGACGGCGTGCCCGTGCGCGCAGCTGATGGTCCGCGAGCACTCGCTGCGCGAGCTGATCGACGCCGGGTTCAGCGAGGCCGATGCGGCGCGCGCGCTCGACGCGCTCCCGGTCGCGACGCACAACCAGCGCGGGCGCGGAACGTTGTACATCGGTGCCGAGCCGCCGTATGCCGGCGAGATCCGCGCCGAAGACCTCGTCGAGATCGTCGAGTCGTCGATGTCGAGCGAGACCTACGATCTGTTGAAGCGGCCGGACGAGTTCTTCATCGTCAACAAGGCGCACCATAATCCGAAGTTCGTCGAAGACGTCGTGCGCGGGATCCTCGCGCGCGCCCTCGACGTCTACGGTGATTTCCCCGACGGGACGTACGTGGGCGCGACCCAGCTCAACTACGAGTCGATCCACAAGCACGACGCGTTCGCCGAGGCGTTCGGACTCTTCGGCGAGTTCCGCCGCGAGCTGCGCGAGGGGACGCACGTCGACGGGAAGACCGATCTCGCGAGTTGGCTCGGGACGCGGCCGTCGCCGGTCGTCACCGTTTAAGCGCGATGCGGGACTTTGAAATATGGGCCTCGCCCGAGGCCACGATCGCGCGCGTCGACGAGGAGCATTCGGTCGATCAGCTTGCGCTGACCGGTCACGACCGGCGCGAGATGGACGTCGCGCTGCTCGGCGGTCTGGGGGTCGACGCCTCTCGTGCCCCCGTCCTGTGGGAGCGCGCGGTCGCCGAGGCGCCGACCGTCATCGACCTCGAGTGGGCGAAGCGGCGCGTTGCCGCCGTCGCGACGCGCGGGATGGCGCCGATCGTAACGCTCCTCGACCACGGCAGCGGACCGCGCTTCACCAACCTGCTCGATCCGGCATTCCCGTCGCTGTTCGGCGATTACGCGGCGATGGTCGCGCTCGCGCTTCCGTGGGTGCGTCGCTGGACGCCGATCGACGAGCCGCTCGCGACGGCGCGCATGTCGACCCTCGAGGGAAGCCGGCATCCGAACCGGCGCGACGATCGCGCGTTCGGCCGCGCGCTGGTTCACCTCACGCTCGCGCAGCAGACCGCGATGACGAAAATTCGCGCCGTCCAGCCCAACGCCGAGTTCGTTTTTACCGAGGAGCTGCAGAGCTTCGCCGCGGGCGACGAGGCGCAGCGCGACGACGTTGCGTTCCGCAGCGAGCGCGCCTACCTCGCGATCGAGCTCTGCGCCGGACGCGTCGACGTGGCGCACCCGCTTTGGCAGTATCTCATCGAGCGCTGCGGCGTTACCGAGGAAGACCTCAACGTGATGCGCGCGGGCGCGACCACACCCGATCTGGTCGCCTTCAACCACTACCCGCATTCCGAGCGGTACCTTTTCGCGACGGCCGACGGCACCGCGGCCGACATTCCGTCGCTCTACGTCCGCGGCGAGGAGCCGCCGCGCGCCGCCCCACTGCTGTGGCAGGCCGCGCAGCGACTCCGGATGCCCCTCGCGCTTGGTGAAGTACACGTCAACGGCACGCCGATCGAGCGCGTTCGCTGGCTTGCGCAGCACGTCGAGGACGTCGCGGCGCTGCGCGACGCGGGGATTGATCTCCGCGCCGTCGGCGTCGGCGCGGCGTTCGGGATGACCGATTGGCGGGCGGCGTTGGGCAACGACGCGGGCGCTCCGCAGGACGGCGTCTTCACGTTCGCCGGGGCAACCGGGTTGCCCGAGCGGACGCAGCTCGCGGACGCCGTTTGCGAGCTGGTGCGCGACGGCACCGTGGCACTTCCCGATGCGCGCGGCTGGTGGGAGCGCGACGACCGCTTCATGAATCCGCACGACATCGCAGCGCTGCGCGCCGCCGGCGTGCCGGAAGGCGATCACATTGTGCCGAGCTCCGGTGAAGAGGCGCACCGGCGCGTGATGTTTTCGCGGCGGTGGGAATAGTCCGCGCACGGAGGTGCGCTCATGGACGATCCGCTCAGCCGCGCTCTCGCAGAAGCGCCGCACCGGTTCGACGAGCACCGCGGTGACGTTTCGCGCCATCACACCGACCACGCACCGGCGCTCGGCGCGGTCTTGGCACAGCTGCGCGCGCAGCTCGTCGACGCGCTGAACGTCCCGTTCTTCGACGCCGGCGTTCTGGTCGAGACGATCCCGGTGACCAAGCACGCACGCTCGGCGATGGGAGCGGAGACGGTGGCGGCGCGGCGCCGCGAGCCTGCCTACGAGGCCGAAGTGACGATCGAGGTGCGCTGCGATCTGGAAGGCGTCGACGCCGGCGCCTACGAGGTGCGCGCGCGCGCCCGGCTGCGGTGCGACGATCGCCGCGGCCGGACCGATCGC
>DASYFS010000254.1:0-6183 GCA_036498305.1 Candidatus Elarobacter sp.
ATCTGGGAACGATCGCTACGCGGCAGATTGCCGATGCTTGGGATCGGGTGCGGAGTTTTCTCAACCGCAGCTTCAAATAGCGCCCCGTCATCCCGAGCTTGTCGAGGGACCCCCGTCGTTGCACGAGCGTAGTCGAGTGCAACCCCGCATCGTGGCCGCCAGCATAAGGGGTCGTGCTCGGCTTCGCTCGCACGACGACGAGGGTCCCTCGACAAGCTCGGGATGACGACGGCGCGACGTGGCGGCCATCAGCCGCCACTATCCCACGCTAACGGCCTACAATGCGTGACCAGCGGTCGTTGATGTCCGCGATGTACTCGCGCGTCTCCGCGTACGGCGGCACACCATGATAGTAAGCGACCGTCCCGGGTCCCGCGTTGTACGCCGCCAGCGCGACCGCGTACGGATCGGCGTACCGTCCGCGGTACGCATCGACGTACGCGCCGATCAGCCGCGCCGCGCCCGGGATCGCCGAGCTCGGCTCCCAGGGCCGCACGTCGACCGTTAGCGCCGTCGGGATGGTGAACTGCGCGATCCCCACCGCGCCCGCACCCGAGATCGCACCGGGATCGAACGCGGACTCTTGCAGCAGGGTCGCGGCGAAGAAGCCGCCAGGCAGCCGCTGGTCGGCTGCCGCGTCGATCGTCTCCGTGGCCAAGAGCAGCGCGTCGATCTGGCCGATCCGCGGGTTCGTGCGCAGGATCTCCCGCGCGACGCGGACGTTCAGCGGCGCCTTCGGTCCGGCGTCCATGAGCAGCCGCAGCCCTCGCATAACGGGTACCGCGGGGGGTATATGCCACGACGAGGCCGCCTCCCGAACGCCGTCGACCCGAACGGCGCCGGCGACGGTCCAAGCGACTGCCACGAAAGCCGGGACGAGAGGGTTTCCTTGTATCGGGACCAATCCGCCGTTAGCCCTCTTTTACTCGCGATAGGAATAGCGTGATCACGACCGTGCTGGGTTCGCCGGTTCTCTCAACGATCGCGGCGATGCTGATCGTCCTGCTCGTCGGAGATCTTCTGTCGACCTTCTTGTACCACGTGCCGCAACACGTCTGGGGCAAGCTGCACCTTCGAACTCACCACGACCGCCGCAAGTCCTATTGGGACCACGCGGTCCTCTCGCGCGATCCGCAAGTGCTGCTCGACGGCTTCCTCGGCGCCGTGCCCTACATGGTGCTGGCGGCGTTGTGCGCGCGCATCTCCATCGTCGGCGCCGCGCTGGGCCTCGCGCTCGGACAAGCGCACGTGTGGTGGCGCCATACGGTCGAGATCGGCTGGCGCAGCCCGAAGTGGCTCGTTCGCATCGCACGCGTGATCCAGCTCGTCCTCCCCGAGGACCACGAAGGTCACCATCGCAACCCCGAGATCGAGTTCGGCGACATCTTCCGCTTCTACGACGCGCCGGCACGCGCGACGATGACGACGCTGCGCGCGTGGACGCGGGCGATCAAAGGCCGCGCGCCGCTGAAGCGCCGCACCCCCGCCTCGGTCGCAGCGCGCCGCCGCGCCGTCGCGATGAAGCGACGCACCGTCGCGAAGATCCCGAGCTAAGAGGCTGAATGACGAAGCGAGTCCTGTTCCTCATCTCCGACACCGGCGGCGGTCACCGCGCCGGAGCGCAAGCCATCGGTGCGGCGCTCGACGAGATCGACGGAACGACGCGCTTCGAGTGGCGCATCGACGACATCGCCACCCACTGCACGTTTCCGCTTTCCAAGCTGGGGCCGGCGTATAGCGCGGCCCTTCGCTATGCTCCGCCGATCTACGGCGCGCTCTACCACGCGACCAACGGCCGCCGCCGCTATCGCACGATCGTGCGCTTCTGCGAGCCGCTCTACCGCGAACGGCTGCGCGAGGTCTTCACGCAGTATCAGCCGGACGTCATCGTCTCGGTCCACCCGCTGCTGAACCACGCCGCGCTGCGCGCGCGCGCCGACGCCGGGATGCAGCACGTCCCGATCGTCACCGTCATCACCGACCTCGGCCGCGTCCACGAAGGCTGGCTGCTCCCGGAGGCCGACCTCACCGTCGTCCCGGCGCGCGAAGTCTACCAGCGCGCGCTCGACCGCGGCGTCCCGCCGGAACGGCTGCGCCTGCTCGGCCATCCGATCCATCCGCGCTTCGAGGACGTCTCGGCGACGAAGGCCGAGATCCGCAAGAAGCTCGGCCTCCCGGCGACGCAGACGATCTGCCTGCTGATGGCCGGCGGCGAGGGCGGCGGAAAGCTGCTCCCGACGACGATGGGCCTGGCGAAGGCCGGTCTCGATTATCACCTCGTCGTCGTCACCGGACGCAATGCGGCGCTCAAGGCGAAGCTCGAAGAACTGGCGCCGTCGCTGCCGACGCCGATGACGGTGCTCGGCTTCCGCAACGACGTCCCCGAGCTGATGCGTGCCGCCGACCTGCTCGTCACCAAGGCCGGTCCCGGAACGATCGCCGAAGCGTCGGTCGCCGAGGTCCCGGTCGTCGTCTACGATTACGTCCCGGGTCAGGAGCGCGGCAACCTCGACTACGTGCGCACCAACGGGATCGGCGTCGTCGCGCTGTCGACGGCGGAAGTCGTGCAGTCGGTGAAGCGCATCGTCCACAACCAGGAGCGGTTGGCGAAGATGCGCGCGCAACAGAACGTCGTCGCGCCCCGCGGTTCGTCGCGCCGGATCGCCGAGCTGATCGCGGGCTGCGCGATCGCCGGCCGCCGCGTCATCTCCGCCGCGGGCTGACCCCGGTGGGCGGACTCACGATCGACGTCCCGCAGGACGTCGCCGACGAAGTCGTCGCCACCCGGCGCGATCTCCACGCGCATCCCGAGCTCGGGTTCGAAGAAGAGCGCACCTCGGCGATGGTCGCCGAGCGGCTGCGTTCGTACGGCTACGAGGTCCATACCGGGATCGGGAAGACCGGCGTCGTCGGCGTCCTGCGCAGCGGAAAGCCCGGCAAGACGATCATGCTGCGCGCCGACATGGACGGGCTTCCGGTCGACGAGGAGAACGAGGTCCCGTACCGCTCGCAGACGCCGGTGCACATGCACGCGTGCGGTCACGACGGGCACGTCGCGATGCTGCTTGGCGCGGCGCGCATCGTCGCCGGCCGGCGCGACGAGGTGCGCGGCACCGTCTGCTTTTTGTTCCAGCCCGCCGAGGAAGGCAAAGGCGGCGCGAAGGCGATGGTCGAGGACGGCGTCCTCGAACGGTTCGGGATCGAGCGCGCCTACGGGCTGCACCTCTCGTCGTCGCATCCCGCCGGGATGGCCGGTTTCCGCGAAGGGCTCTTCTACGCGTCGAGCGACTCGATCGAGATCACCGTCGAGGGCAAGGGCGGCCACGGCGCCGGGCCGCACCTCACGATCGATCCGGTCTACGTCGCCTCGCAGTTCGTCGTCGCGGTGCAGCAGATCGTCTCGCGCAACATCGACCCGATCGAGCCCGCGGTCGTCACGATCGGCGCCTTCAACGGCGGGACGACGCACAACGTGATCCCCAGCCGCGTGCGGCTGCTCGGCACCGTCCGCGCGTTCGACAAAGACGTGCGCGCCAAGATGGCCGAGCGGATCGAGCGCGTCCTCAAGGGCGTCTGCGAGAGCGCCGGCGCGACGTACGAGTTCACGTACCTATGGCGCTACCCGATGACGTCGAACGACGTCGAGCAGACGCGCTATGCACGGTCGCTCGCGGAGCAGGTCGTCGGTCCCGAGGGCGTGCACGACGTACCGCGTCTCATGGGAGCCGAGGACTTCTCATTTTTCGCCGAGCGCGTCCCGGCGTGTTTCTTCACCATCGGCAGCAACGGCGGACCCGACAGCGCCTGGCCTCACCACCACGCGCGCTTCGACATCGACGAGTCGGCGCTCACCAGCGGCGTGCGGATGATGACCGCGCTCGCGCTGGACGCGCCCACGAACGCTCCGTGAGCGCAAGCGTCCGCGTCGCGACGCCCGGCGACGTGGACGCACTCGAGCCGATCCTCCCGGCGTTCCTGGGGCCGCCGCACAAACGCGAGCGCTACCTGCGCGCGCTGCACGCCGGCGACGTCTTCGCCGCCGCCGACGGTAACGCAATCGTCGGCTTCGTCTGGCTGACGGACTTCTTCGGCCATCGGTTCGTGAACGTGCTGGCGGTCGCGGCCGAACGCCGGCGCGCCGGATACGCCGGGATGCTGCTCGACTTCGCGCTGCGCGACGCGCCGAGCGATCGCGTCTTCACCTCGACGAACCGCTCGAACGCAGCGATGCACGCGGTCCTGGCCCGGTACGGCTGGACCCGCTGCGGCGAAGTCGACGAGCTCGACCCCGGGGACCCCGAGGTCTTCTACGTGAGGCGGGTAGCGGCCGCCGAGGGCTCAGAGCCCTGGCGGCGCTCAAGGAGCTCGGCCGGCTCGCGCGGGTAGCGCGCGCTGAGGATCTCGCGCAGGCTCGTCTCGCAGCCGCAGGTACGGTTCGGGGAGCCCCGGCCCAGCAACAGGGCCCGGCAGCCGTCCAGGTGATGGAGGGACGCGCGGTGCCCGCAATCGTTGCAGATCGGCGGGAGGAGGGTGGGCGTGTCGTGCTCGTTCACCCGACCACCCTACGACGGTTGCTCTTACCGCCAGGTTACAGCACTTACGAAACGCTTACGGGGACCTGAGCGATCAAGCCGCCGCGCATGACCGCCGTCGCCGCGCCGACCGCCCCGGCGTCGTTGCCGAGGGTCGCCCGCACGATCCGCGTCGTTCCGCGCGGGACCATCGTCGTCCGCAGCTCGACGAGCGGCCGCAGCCGGTCGATCAGGAAGTCGCCGGCGCTCGAGACCCCGCCCCCGAGCGCAATGACCTCGGGGTTCACGAACGCGATGATGTTGGCCAGGCCGTAGGCGAGATCGTCGGTCCAGGCGGTGAAGGCGGCCAGCGCGTGCTGGTCACCGCCCTGAGCCGCCTTGCGGATCGCCTTCGAGCCCAGCTTCTCGCGGGCGATGTCGAGCAGCGGGGACTTGGGGAAGGACGGGGCCACGCGGTAGGCGTGGCGTATCAGGCCCGTCCCCGACGCCTGCGCCTCGAAGCAGCCGATCTTCCCGCAGCCGCAGATGAAGCCGGTGTCGGGCTTGATCTGGTGATGGCCGATCTCGCCGGCGCCCATCTGGTGGCCGAGGGCGAGCATCCCGCCGGTGACGATCCCGCCGCCGATCCCCGTCCCCAGCGTCAGCAGCACGAAGTCTTTCGTCCCCTGGCCGACGCCGTGCGCGTACTCGCCGAGCGTCGCGCAGCGCGCGTCGTTCCCGACGAAGACCTCGTACTTGGGGAACGCCGACTTCACGCGGTCGCCGAGCGGAACGTTCTCCCAGCCGAAGTTGGGCGAGTAGCGGATCAGGCCGGTCAGCGGGTCGATGTTCCCGGGCGAGCCGATCCCGATCCCGACGACGTCCTGCCGCGCGCCGTCGATTGCGATCTTGACCACCGCGGCCAGCGCGTCGAGCACCGCGGCCGGCGAGCGGTCGATGATGTCGCGCTCGGCGCGGTCGTGGATCTCACCGTTCTCGTCGACGAGCGCCGCCATCACGTGAGAGCCGCCGAGATCGACCCCGATCGCCGCTTTCGGCATCAGCGGGTCACCGGCTGATGAGCGGCGCGGAGACGGCGTTCGCCGGATCGTCGTAGCGCGAGAACGCCAGCGTCAGCGCGGCGTTCGAGCATTCCGCGAGCCGGTACGTCGTCTTGTCGTAGCTGCATGTCAGTCTCTGGTCCTTCTGCGGTCCGGCGGCCGTCGTGACGAAGCGGCCCCAGCTCTTCCCGTTCGCCGTCGCATCGGGGAGCACGTTGTCGACGGGGATCGAGCGCAACTGCTGCTCGGCGGCGACCACGTCCGGCGGCACGTCGATCCGGCGGTACGACTTCCCGTCGGCGCTGACGTAGGCGAGCCCCCCGATGAGCACGATGTCGCGGCGCTCGCCGCCGAGGACCGCGACGCTGTGATAGCGGTCGGGGGCGACGAACGTCATCGATATCTTCCCGCTCGCCGTCGTGGTAGTGACGACGAACGACTTCGCCGCCTGCATCGCGGCGCCGACCCGGGTGCGCACCGTCGCCAGATCGTCGGCGTGCGCCGTGACGGGGACGCCCGCAAGCACGGCGAGCAGGGGCAGCGAGGCGAGGCGGCGGTTCATGCGATAGCGCCCATTCTCCGGATCGCCGGGTTCGTCCGCCATCCGTCAC
>DASYFS010000255.1:0-5236 GCA_036498305.1 Candidatus Elarobacter sp.
GCCGCCGCGTATTACGGAACGATCGATCCGGTGCGCGGGACGCAGATGCTGATCTTCGCGTTCATCGTCATCGTGATCGGCGGGCTCGGCTCGGTCGCCGGTTCGGCGCTCGCCGCGGTGATCGTCGGCCTGCTGCAGCAGTTCCTGAACTTCTACGCCGCCGCCGGCGTCGGCGACTTTGCCGTCGTGCTGCTGCTCGCGGTGGTGCTGTTAATCCGGCCGGGCGGCCTCACGGGGTCGAACGCGACGTGACCGGCTCCCGCCGGACGCTCGCGATCCTGGTCGCGGTCGTCGCCGTGCTCGTCGTGCTGCCGTGGATCGGCATCTCGATTCCCGGGTTGTTCGAACGTCCGCTCGACGCGCCGGGGACGCTGAACCTGCTCGCGCTGTGCTTCGTCTTCGGCGCGCTCGCGCTCAGCTATGACCTCGTCTTCGGCTACACCGGGCTGCTGTCGTTCGGTCACGCGCTCTACTTCGCGACCGGCGCGTACGTGTTCTCGATCGCGCTCGCGCGCTGGCATTGGGCGATCGTTCCCGCGCTGCTCGTCACCGCGGTGGTCTCCGTCGTGCTGCCGCTGATCCTCGGCGCGATCTCGCTGCGGATGCGCGACATCCCCTTTGCGATGGTGACGCTCGCATTCGCCGAAGCCGGCTCGATTCTCGTCGCGCAGAACCCGCTCGGGCTCACCGGCGGCGAGGAAGGCCTCGCGCTCGGGGCCGACACGCTGCCCGCCTCGCTGGTCGGCGTGCCGAACACGCACAACGTCTACTGGATCGCGCTCGCGCTGCTCGTCGTCGTCTATGCGAAGAGCTGGTGGATCGTCAACTCGCCGCCGGACCGCGTGTGGCAGGCGATTCGCGAGAACGAGCGGCGCGTCAGCGTGCTCGGCCTCAACCCGTATCTCTACAAGCTGGGAGCGTTCGTCATCGCGGCGTTCTTCGCGGCGGCCTGCGGCGTCGTGTACGTGCTGATCCAAGGCGGGGCAAACCCGCAGATCACGACGTCGAGCTTCACGCTTGCATTGCTGGTCATGGTCGTGCTGGGCGGCGTCGGGACACTGTGGGGCGCGGTTCTGGGCGGGATCGTCTACGAGTATCTCGACTTCCGCCTGGTCGCGCTCTCGAACGCGCCGGCGCTGCAATCGCTCCCCGCCGTCGCGCGGATCCCGCTCTCCGAGCCGCTCTTCATCCTCGGCGCGCTCTTCATCGTGCTCGTGCTGTTCGTGCCGGGCGGGCTTGCCGGCTTCGTCCGCCGCCGTACGGTCTAGCGCACCGAAACAAATCTACATTCTTTCGGGCGTACCGCGGAAACGATATTGCGTGCGATACTGGTCGCCGAAGGCCGCGCTGAGTGCGCGGCCCGGGAGGCCGGATGTTGGAGGTGCTCGAGACGAGAGCCCAGCTCGATGACGAAGCGGCCCTGATCGCGATCGCCGGCCACTTCGCGGCGCTCGCCGATCCGCACGGCGTCGCCGACCTGACGCGGCCGCTCGCGATTCCGAGCGGCTGCAGCGACGCCGCCGCCGGCGCTGCCGATGCGCTCAACGCGTTCGTGGCCCGCATGCGCTCGACGCTGCTCGACGTCTGCAAAGTCTCGAACGACGTCTCGTCGGGCGCGGCGGAGAACACGTTTCTGCTCGCGCGGATCGCGGGATCCACCGAGTCGCAGTCGGCCGAGACGACGCAGGTCGCCGCCGCCGTGCACGAGACCGCCCAGGCCGCCGAGATCGTCACCCAATCGACCGAGGCGACGCGCGATCTCACCGCCGAGCTGCGGCGCGCTTCGCGTACGTCGTTCGAGACGATGGAGGCGTCCCTGGCGCAGCTCGACGACGTGCGCGCCGTCGCCGAGCGCGCCGTGAGCGACGTCGATATCGTCGTCGAGTTCTCGAACCAGATCGAGATGGTCACCGAGGTGATCGAGGATATCTCGACCCGCTCGCAGATGCTCGGGATCAACGCCGCGATCGAGGCCGCCCACGCGGGCGAGGGCGGCCGCGGCTTCGGGATCGTCGCGCAAGAGATCAAGCGTCTGGCCGAATCGACGAAGAACTCGACGCGCGAGATCGCGCAGCTGGTCGAGAACGTGCGCGCCGCCGTCGAGTCGGCCCGCGCCGCGACCGCGCGCAGCTCCGACGGCGCCGCGCAGCTCGCCGTCTCGTCGGGCCGCGTCCGCGACGAGCTGACCGCGATGACGAAGACGATCGACGGAACGACGGAACAGATCGCCGCAATCGCCGCGGCCGTCGACGAGCAGTCGACGACGCTCCATGTCGTCTCGGAGAACGTCGAGCGCTTGAGCACGCATGCTCGCGAGGTGGCGTCGTACTCCTCGCAGGCGACCGATCTGGAGCTCGCGCACGTCTCGACCGATATCTTCGCGATCACCGGTCGCTACGCGCTCGGCACGTTCTTCGAGCAGGTTCTGCAGTGGGGCGACGCCTTCGCGACCGACGTCGAGCGGTCGATCGAGCGTGCCGTCGACACGGGCCGCGTCCGGTTCGACGCCCTCTTCGACACCAACTACGTCGAGCTCGTCGGCACGGACGCGCGAACGCTGTCGCGCCTGTTCAACGTCGCGCGGCTCGGTGCGAACGGCTTCGATCCGCCGAAGTATCGCACGTCGTACGACCAGCTCGTCGACGAGCCGTTGATGGAGATCTGCGACCGTCATGCGGCGCACGATCCCAAACTGATCTTCGCGAGCCTCACCGACGTCAACGGGTTCTTCGTCATGGGACCGAAGGGCTTGCGGCGCGACATCACCGGGAACCGTGAAGCGGACCTCGCGGGGAACCGCATCAAACGGCTCTTCGCGGACAAGACGGCGTTGCGTGCCTCCCGCGTCGGGCTCCCGAAGCCCGGGGAGCTGCCGCGCATCGTCACGCGCGATCTGCTGGCGCAGCGCGGCGTCTCGCTGCGGCGCCCCGATGGGGACCGGACGTTTCTACGTCAGACGTATGCGCGGGATACCGGGAAGATCTACACCGACGTAGCTTTCCCGGTCTACGTCAAAGGCGAGCGCTGGGGCAGCGTTCGAATCGCCTACGATCCTTCCGCCGTGTAGCCGTCGGAACGCGGAGGAGGCGGAGAGAACAGCAGGTCAATCTTCGCGCGCAGCGCATCGCTGAGGCCCGCATCCTTCACGATTCCGTCGAGCGTCGCGAAATCTGCATCGGTACCTTTCGGCGCTCTACGCCGGAAGAAAGCGAGCTGTGCCTTCAGCGAACTCTGTGCAAGCCCGTCGATGATGCGAAGGTCGTGGTAATACGAGGCTCGCTTGACCTTCTCGTCGTTTGCCGCTACCAACGCCCACTCCGCGGCTCGTTGGTCGGGGTCCTGGATCATCTGAGGATTCAAACCCAAGATTGGCCACTGGCTCTGATCGTTCGGGTCGTATGTTGGATCGTAAGCCTGCTCGACTACCGCGAGGACCGCAGCCCATCCTCGAACGAGCACGCGGCGCTGCTCGATGAAATCTTCCGGTTTGGTCAGGTCACGGTTGTCCCCCGCGCCCACCATTTCAATGACTGCGGAACGCAGGTCTTCAAAGGAATGCGACCGCGAGTACGCGTGTAGGTGACACGCCGAGGCTCTGATGCGGCTCGTCGTATAGTCCGTCACCGCCGCTGACCCGGTTGAAGCCGTCGCGGCACCCGACCACAGAACTAGGCTCAAGCCGGCGACACAGCGCCACAGCGGCCCCATAGGCGAACATTGGTCGCCGCACTCGCGAGCTCCCTGCTACGTCAGTGCGCCGACCAGCCGCCGTCGATCGGTATCGCTGCGCCGGTGATCGAAACGGCGTAGTCGCTGCAGAGAAACGCGCATAGGGCGCCCACCTCAGCCGGCTCGATGAAGCGCCGGGTCGGCATTGCGGCCAGGAATGCGCGTTCCAGCGCCTCGTCTTCGCTGATTCCGCCGCCGTACGACTGCGCGAGCCCCGCGGCCTGATTGCGGACGAGGTCGGTCATCACCGCGCCGGGGCAGATCGCGTTGGCGGTGATGCCGTGCTCGGCGCCCTCCAGCGCGCTGACCTTGGTGAGCCCGACGACGCCGTGCTTGGAGGCGACGTACGCGGCTTTGAACGGCGACGCCACCAGACCGTGAACGCTTGCGATGTTGACGATACGGCCGCGCCGCGAGGCCAGCAGGTGCGGCCACGCTGCCTTCGTCGCATAGAACAGCGCGTCGAGATCGATGGCGCGCACGTTCTGCCACCGTTCGTCGGCGAAGTCGGCGATCGGCGCGACGTGCTGCACGCCGGCGTTGTTGACGAGGTGGTCGAGACGTCCGAACGATGCCGCCGCGTGCTCGACCGCGTTGCGCAGCGCCAGCGGGTCGCGCACGTCGCACGCGATCGCCTGCGCCGTGATGCCGTGCTCGGCTTCGAGCGCGCCGGCGGCCTCGTTCGCCGCGGCGAGGTCGATGTCGATCAGCGCGACGGCGGCGCCGGCGCCGGCGAGCGCCTCGGCGCAGGCGCGGCCGATCCCGCGGCCGCCGCCGGTCACGACGCTGACCCGCCCGCGCAGATCGATCGGCAACCCGGCTGCCGCGCGCGTCTCCGAAGCGATGATGGACAAAAGCGACTCCCCGTTCGAAAAAGAGCGTTGTCTCTATCATCGCACGCCCGCGCTATCGCCCGAACGGAGGTATTCTCCCGCCCTCCCTTTGTGCTACGAACAGGGACATGCCGCCGAAGAACGAGGCCGAGCGGGAACAGCCGCCGGCGCCCCCGCCGTGGCAGCAGATACGTGCGGGGGCAATCACCGCGCGGCGACTTCGCCGCGTGCCGCAACGCCCGCGCGACCCGGCCGGTTCGAAACGGGCGTGAGCGCGATCTTACCCGACGCCGGCATCCCGTCCGGCCTGCCCCGTGCGACCGCCCCGGAAGAGGTCGGCTTCGCCGCCGACCGGCTCGAACGGCTCGTCGCGCGGTTCCGGCGCGACGTCGACGCCGGCGAGATCCCGGGCGCGGTGATCTTCGTCGCTCGCCACGGCAAGGTCGCGTGCCTTACGGCGCTCGGGTATCGCGACCGCGACCTGGATGCTGCGATGCCGATCGACGCCGTGTTCCGCGGCGCCTCGATCACCAAGCCCATCACGGTCGCCGTCGCGCTCTCGCTGGTCGACGACGGGCTGCTGCAGCTGGCCGAACCGCTGGCGAAATACTTCCCGGCGTTCGCGAACGTGCAGGTCGGCGTCGAAGAGCTCGACGAGCGCAGCGAGCCGCGGC